>JBAXTX010000001.1:0-44989 GCA_037129975.1 Verrucomicrobiia bacterium
CCCACGCCGTGGACGAATGCGAGAGCGTCGCCTTCGCCATGGACCTCACCCCGCTTGTCGCCACCCCCTCGCTCGACGTCGTGGAATACGTGCTCGGGTTCATCCACCGCTTCGAGGCTGACGTCCGCGGCAAGCTCTCCAAACGCCTCGGTTAAATCACACCATGGAAATCACACCCGATCACTGCCAGCAACCCCGCCGCGATCCTCCAGATGCACCCGACGGCGAAACTTCAGAGTGATTTTGATTCGTCAATCCGGGTTTTTCGGGATAGGACGCGTAGTTGGTTCCTCCTTATTGATTATGAACACTCCTGCTGCAGCGGTTAAGTCGCCGGAAGAAATCCTTCGCGAGTTGCAGGTTGATCCGGCCCGCGGATTGGCGGCCGGCGAGGCGAAGGCGCGGCTTGCAAAATACGGTCCGAACGCGATCGTGGAAGTCCAAGAGAGCCGGCTGAAAAAATTTCTCGGATATTTCTGGGGTCCGATGCCTTGGATGGTCGAGGCGCCGGCGCTGATGGCGCTGATCATTCAGGACTGGGTGGATTTTGCGATCATCAGCTTCATGCTGGTCTTCAATGCGGTTCTTGGCTATTGTGAGGAAAGCGCCGCATCGAACGCCCTCTCCGCCCTGAGAAATTCGCTGGCACTCAATGCCAAGGCGTTGCGCGACGGGAAATGGGGCGACGTGCTGGCGGCAGATCTGGTTCCGGGCGACATCATCCGGGTTCGGCTGGGCGATGTGATTCCGGCGGATTCCGTGCTGCTTGACGGGGATTATCTGAGCGTGGATGAGGCGGCCCTCACCGGGGAATCGTTGCCGGTTTCGAAGGAAAATGCGGCGGATGTCTATTCCGGTTCGATTGTGAAAAAAGGCGAGATGACGGCGGTTGTCACAACGACCGGCAGCAATACGTTCTTTGGCCGCACGGCCAAGCTGGTCGCCTCGGCCGGAGCCAAGTCCCACTTCCAACAGGCGGTGGTTGCCATCGGAAATTTCCTCATTGTTCTCACGGTCACGCTCGCGGCGATTTTGGTCATCGACCGCCTTGCGGCGATGGACGGGCATTTCTCGAAGGACACCCTCTTCAAGCTGGCCGAGTATGTGCTGGTCCTGCTCGTGGCGGCGGTGCCGTTCACCACGCCGGCTGTTCTTTCCGTCACGATGGCCATGGGCGCAAGAATGCTTGCGGTCAAAAAAGCCATCGTCTCGCGCCTGGAATCCATCGAGGAGCTGGCGGGAATCGATATCCTCTGCTCGGACAAAACCGGAACCCTCACGCAAAACAAACTCACCCTGGGCGACATCATTCCCTGGGGGTCCGCAACCGCGCAGGATGTCATCCTGGCGGGATCGCTGGCATCCAAAGCGGAGGACAAGGATCCGATCGACATCGCCGTGATGGCGGGGTTGAAGGATGCCGGCCTTCTCAAAAATTACCGGCAGACCGCCTATGTGCCATTTGATCCGGTGACCAAGCGCACGGAGGCGGCCCTGCAGGACGCCTCGGGGAAATCCTTCCACACCGCGAAGGGAATGCCCGCTGTCATTCTCGATCTCTGCCAAGTGACCGGAGAGGATCGGGCAACCATCGATGCCCAGGTCACCGGGCTGGCGGTCAAAGGCATGCGGGCGCTCGCCTCGGCGCGCAGCGACGACGGCGTGGGCTGGCAGTTTCTCGGGATCCTTCCGCTCATGGACCCGCCGCGCACGGATTCGAAGCAGACCGTGGAGCAGGCCCGCAAGCTTGGCGTCGCCGTGAAGATGGTTACCGGCGACGATGTCGCGATCGCCCGCACGATTTCTGGAGAGCTCGGCATGGGCACGAACATCCAGCTTGCGAGCGATCTTTTCCCGGCGGATTCCGCCAACGGCTCGCTCCCGTCCGGTTCCGTGGACAAGATCGTCGCGGCCGATGGATTCGCGCGGGTTTTCCCCGAGCACAAATACGGGGTGGTCAAAGCCCTGCAGGAAGCGGGTCACATCGTGGGGATGACAGGCGACGGAGTGAACGACGCGCCCGCGCTCAAGCAGGCCGATGTGGGCATTGCCGTTTCCGGGGCGACCGATGCGGCCAGAGCCGCTGCCGCGCTCATCCTCACCGCCCCCGGGCTCTCGGTCATCATTGACGGCATTCTCGAGGCGCGGCGGATTTTTGAGCGGATGATGAGCTACATGCTCTACCGGGTGTCCATGACGCTCGCGATCATGCTCTTCGTGGTTTCATCGATCCTTTTCTTCAACTTCTTTCCGTTGACGGCCGTGATGATCATCGTGCTGGCATTGTTGGACGACCTGCCGATCATGACCATTGCCTATGATCGGGCGACCGCGGCCCCGAAGCCGGTGAAGTGGGACATGCCCCGCGTGTTTCTCATCTCCTCGGTGCTGGGGCTTTGCGCCGTTGTGCAAAGCTTCATGCTCCTCTTCCTCGGGCGGAATCATTATCATCTCGACGGACCCCACCTTCAAACCATGATGTTCCTGCAATTGGTGGCCGGCGGACATCTGCTGCTGTTTGTGACACGGGCGGTCGGCCCCTTCTGGATGCCGCCCTTCCCGGATCCCCGACTGTTCTTTGCGATTGTTGGAACCCAGTTGGTCGCCGTGCTGGCGTGCGGCTTCGGAATCGGAACCGTCGTTCCCGCGCTGCCCTGGACGATTATCGGCTGGGTCTGGGTCTATAACATCGCGTGGATGTTCGTTCTCGATCTCGTCAAAATCGCCCTCTACCGCGTCCTGAACGGATGGAACCTCCACGGCAGGCCGTCCACACTGTTCATCCGCCTCCGCACGAATGTGAGCCCCTACGGCGCGCTCCACGCGGGCCGGAAATAGCTGCCCCCGCGGTCGTGTCGCGCATCGGAAAATCAACCAAACCAAAAACCAACCAAACCAAAAATGAAAAAACCGCTCACAATCATCGCCCTCGTGGCGGCCTCGCTCGGAGGGCTGCAGGCGACAGTGCTCCTTCAGGACAATTTTCCGACGGACGGCCCGCTCGTGGGAACGACTCCGTCCGTTGGTGGAATTTGGCAAACCCTTTCCGGCACGGCGGACACGCTCGTTGTATCGGGGAACAAGCTGCAAATCCAGGACACTAACACTGAAGATGCGAAGTCGGATTTCCCGACATTACAGACGGTGGACTTGTTTGTCGGTTTTACCCTGAATATGTCGGCGGCAAATCTTCCCTCAACGACCGTGGAATACTTTTCCTCCTTCAGAAGCACGACAGGTTACGACGGTCGCATCCTTGCTGTCCGCCCCGCGGGCACTGCGGCCGGAAAGTTTCGCCTGGGCATCTCGAATACCGCAGAGGCATCCGTGAATTGGGCTTCTGATTTGGATCCCGGCGTGGATTACCGGGTCGTCGTCAAGTTCACCCAGAATGGATCGAACGACTTTGTCACACTTTGGGTCGGCCCCTCTTCGGAAGCCAGCAGCTCGGTGTCCACGGCCGCCGCCGGGATCAACACGGGCTTGTCCGGATTTGCGTTCCGGCAGGCAGCCGCGATCGGTGCCATGGCGGTTGACAATCTCGTGGTCGGCACGACCTTCGCCGAAGCCATCCCCGAGCCATCCACCTGGGCACACATCGGCATCGGTTCCTCCATTGTGTTTTGGAAAATGCGCCGTGCCCGCCGGTGGGAAGGCTGAGGAAAGTCGGTGCTGACGGAGCAGCACCCTCCAGATTTTGGGACGGAGCCTTGCGCCCCAAACTAGCACCGCAGACATTTTGAGACAGGAAGGCGAGCAGAGGGGGCAACTTCTGGTGCCTTTCACGCCGCCCGTAAAACCGCCACAATCCCCTTGACCGGACGTGATACGGTTTACAAGATCGCCCGGTGAAAACCAGATTGAACCCCAAACCTTTTTTCAAAAGTTAATCTTATGAGTGAATCAAGGGTTGTCGTTACAGTGATCGGGCCGGACCGGATTGGAATTGTGGCGGATGTGGCCACGCTCTTGGCCCGGCAAAACGCCAACATTCTCGATATCAACCAAAAAGTCATGGGCGGTGACATCTTCGCCATGACCATGCTGACGGACATGAAAAAGACGACGGTTGCTTTTGCCGAACTCAAACGGTTGCTCGAGGAAAAAGGCGGGGAACTCGGGCTGAAAATCCACGCCCAGCACGAAGATATTTTCAAGTTCATGCACCGGATTTGATCCCGTTCCGGGAGCGGCGCGCGCCGGGCTTCGCGAAGTTCAAAAAAACAATTTTATGACCATTTCGTCCGACGAGATTTTAGAAACGATCGAGATGATCGAGCGGGAATGCCTGGATGTCCGCACCGTGACCATGGGGATCTCCCTCCTCGACTGCTCCCATCCCGATGTCGAGGTGGCAGGAAAAAACATCATCGCCAAAATCGAGCATCTGGCCGGGAAACTCGGCGATACCGCCCGCGGAATCGAGATGGATTACGGCATCCCGATCATCAACACGCGGATTTCCATTACCCCCATTTCGCAAGTGGTGGCGGGAGGCGACAAGGCGGGGTTTGTCTATATCGCGGATTGCCTGGATGAGGCGGCCAGGCGGGTCGGGGTGAATTTTATCGGCGGCTTCAGCGCGCTGGTGCAGAAGGGATTCACCCACCAGGATCGGGCCCTGATCGAAGCCATTCCCGAGGCGCTCTCCCGCACGGAACGGGTCTGCTCGTCCGTGAACGTCGCCTCGACGCGCGCCGGGATTAACATGGACGCCGTGAAAATCATGGGCCAGATCATCAAGGAAACCGCCCGGCTCACGTCTGATCGCGATGGCCTGGGCTGCGCCAAGCTGGTGGTCTTCGCCAACGCGGTGGATGACAATCCTTTCATGGCCGGCGCCTTCCACGGAGTTGGCGAGCCGGAATGCGTCGTCAACATCGGTGTCAGCGGCCCCGGAGTGGTGCGCGCTGCCGTCGCGGACGCCAGGGGCAAAAACTTGGGCGAGATCGCGGAGATCATAAAAAAAGTGGGGTTCAAAATCACCCGGATGGGAGAACTGGTGGGGCGCGAAATTTCCAAACGCCTGAATGTCGAATTCGGCATCCTCGACGTGTCCCTCGCCCCGACCCCGGCCGCCGGCGATTCGGTGGCTGAAATCCTCGAGGCGATGGGAATCGAACGGGTCGGCGCCCCCGGCAGCACAGCAGCGCTCGCGCTGCTGAACGACGCAATGAAAAAAGGGGGCGCGTTCGCCTCGTCCTATGTCGGCGGACTCTCCGGAGCATTCATCCCGGTCAGCGAAGATCAAGGGATGATCCGGGCTGCTCGGGAGGGCGTTCTCTCCCTGGATAAACTGGAGGCGATGACTTCGGTCTGCTCGGTCGGCCTGGACATGATCGCGATTCCAGGGGAGACGCCAGCCGAGACCATTTCAGCCATTATCGCCGACGAAGCCGCCATCGGAGTCATCAACAACAAGACCACGGCGGTGAGAATCATTCCGGTGCCGGGCAAAAACGTCGGGGACACCGCGCACTTCGGCGGTCTTCTGGGGGAAGCTCCGGTGATCCCTGTGAGCAAACTCAGCTCCAAGGAGTTCATCGACCGGGGCGGCAGAATCCCGGCCCCGATCCAGGGAATGAAAAATTAGCCCGCATATCTCACAGCAAAAGGGGGGTCAGTCCTGAATGGCGCTGGTACCCGTTCCAAAGTTATTCAGCAATTGGCGGGAGGCAGGGCCTCCGGCCCATGCCTCAGGCCGCCAATTGTGAATAACTTTGCCGATGCGCGAAGCGCAAAGGTGAGTAAATTTCCATCGTCGGCTCCGGCCGATGGCGGCAACGCCACGAGCGCGGCACGGTCCAATGGCGCAGGCCTCAAGAAGGCTGAAGTTAGAACACCGGCCCGCTCGTCGGCTTCCACCAAGAGGTCTGATAGAACAACAGCTCATGAAGCTCACAGTACCAGTTCGACCTGTGGTGGAGCCACCGCGCCGAGTCGCCAACTCAAACCAAAGAAAGCCATGAACCAACAACCACCTGTCAGTCATTTCGCGGGTTTCGATTGGGCCAGAGATCACCACGACGTGGTCATCCTGGACAACGGGGGCCGCATCGTCGTGGAGTTTCGCATTGAGCACACAGCAACCGGCTGGAAGGCGTGGAAGGAGAAAATCAAGGCATTCCCGTCGTTGGCAGTCGCGATTGAGACCAGCTACGGGGCGGCCGTCGAACAACTCCTTGATTGCGATCTGCAAGTCTATCCTGTGAACCCAATGAATGCCAAACGCTACCGGGAACGAAAATGTTCCAGCAGCATTCGGGTGAGTATGCGTTGTTTTCATAATAGTTGCCCATTACTGTTTTTCTTCAGCCACCTTCACCCCCGCCTGATCGGCCGACAGACTGTAATATCGTCCTCCCCAGCGCAGGCCGCTCAAACAGACGAAATGTTTTTTCATCATCCGATCCATTTTTATTATTCGCAGTTCACTTCCGTCGCTTGCCCGGCTTTGAGAGAAACCGTTTTCTTTTTTCCTGCGGGGGTGATGATCGTTACGTTCTGATCCTTGTCCGAGACCAGCACCGCCTTGGCTCCTTTCTCATCCCAAGTGAGATCCTTCAGCGTGATCGCCCCGCGCAGACGCAGCCCCTTGATCGAGCCACTTTTCCATTGCGGGGGCCGGGCGGGGAAGAAGCGGATCAGCCCCGGATCGGAATAGACCAGCGTGGAGGCGCAGACGTAGGGAAACCCTCCGGAGATATCCATCATGAACATCCCATGCCGATTACTGTAAGAGCCCATGCCGGTGGACCAATAATTCTTGCCGAGTTCGTTGATTACCCGCTGCGCCAGCTCAGCGTCACCCACCCGTGCGGCGGCCAGACCGTTCTGCACAACCCCAAAGGCTGCGCCGGATGATTTATTTTCGAGGTACGTCAGCCGTTCGCGCACGGAGTGGCAGACCGCGTTCTTTAGCGCCGGGCTGTCGACGATCTCCGGGGGCATCTCGTCATAGAGCGGATAAAAGTGCGAGGCATGGCGGTGCAGATTGCTATCTTTTAGCCCCGGCCAAAGCCATTCACGAAACGACCCGTCCGGCCCCACCTCATAGGGGGGGATTTTCGCCAGCAACTCCGCCCACTTCTTTTGCAGCTCATCGTCGCGGCCCAACTCCTTGGCTGCGGCGATCGTGTTGCGTAACAATTGCCTGGCTGCACCAACCTCCATCGTCGCATTGATCGAGGTTCTCACATAAGAACCATCCGGTCCGTTTTCCGGCGAGTAGGTGGGCGCAAATACCACCCAGCCGTTCTTATCCGTGTTTGTGAGATAATCTTCGTAGAAGGCTGCCGTCTCCTTCATGAGCGGATAAGCGCGCTCCTCCAGGAACTTCCGATCGCCCGTGTACTGCCAGTGATCATAGAAGAATTGGCAAGCCCAGGCCGCCCCCGCATACCAATAGCAGAAAGGCTGGGAGGGCGAAATGCCCACGAAGACGGGGGCCGTCGTAAGCTGCGCCGGCACCAGAAATCCCCGCATACCGGTGACCTCCTTCATGAGCTTGCGGAATCCCGGCAACATCCGCTCGTAAAAACGGAAGTAGGGCTCCATCAATTCTGGCGTGTTACCCATACCAAGGAAAGCAACCGCACAGGGCACGTTGGCATCAGTAGTCAAGGCCGACCCCCAACGTGCCAGCCACGAGGCGTTCCAAAGCCCCTGGAGATTCGGCGGATTATATCCGGTGGAACTAATGATGTTGTAGCGGCCTGCGTCGAAGGCCCTCTCGATTTGGGCTAGCGGCGACTCCATTTTATCGGAATCCTTCATCAGGTATTCCGTTGCCTTGGCCCGATCTTCAGCCGGAGCGTTGAGCGAGAAACTTACCCGTCCCATCAAATCACCGTGAATCTTCGCATGTGCCGCCAGCAGCTTGCCATAGTCTGCCGGAAGCGCTTCCAATTCTCTCCGGATCTCCGGCGCAGAGGTTTCACCCTTGTCGCTCCTGAGACGGGGACGGATTTTGATCAAAACGAGGATCTTCTCAGCTCCCCTGATCTGATAGCCGGGCTGAGTCCGCCCGAAGCTGCCGCCCTTGTGAATGATGCGGCCCACGGCTTCATAGCCCACCACCGGGTTGTCGGCGTTTGGCGTGGCAAAGGTAGACTGGAACTGGATGAATTTATCGGACAATACCCCGGCATTGACCTCCTTGATCCGTTTGCAGATCTCCCTGGCTTCCTTGAAATTGTGGGCCTCCAATTCGGCAAAAGAGATCGCCGCCTCCTGCTTGGCGCTACCGTCGAGCCGCACGACGATGACATCATCGGCACGGGAAACAAAGGTGCTGCGCCGGGAAATACCCTCAGGAGAGGTATAAGTCACCGTTGCTTCGCCGGTCATAAAATCCACCGAGCGCTGGTAGCGGCTGACATCCTCCGGCTCCTGTTCGATCCGCAGGGTACATGCGCCGATAAAGGGGTCCGTCAGATTCACCGAGTACCCATGCTGGGCGGTGTCTTCGCGGTGGATTTTAACAATCATCTCCCCGGCTTCGTCGAATTTCCCCTCCATACAAAGCCGCCGGATTTCCTCGAAGTGATTGGCCATGATAATCGGCTGGGTGCGTTTATCCCGGGGCATGTAAAGGGCTGCGTGGCTAAGGTAGAGTGTCTCGTCGAAGGGATTGCCCGGAACCATCACGCCCACGATGCCGTTGCCACTCAGAAGCGACTTTTCCCAGTCGTTGCCTGCGGAGCGGTGGCTTACGAAGCCGCGGGCCGGCGTTTTGTACAACGCCTCGGAATCGACCGCTGTTATTTCCGAAGATGGTTTCGCCGCCCACAAGGTGCCCGCGGACATTGCCCAGAGCAAACCCAGATTTACTGCCTTTTTTAGTGTTTTCATGTTGTAGGATAGAGTGATTGCTTCACCACCAGGTTTTACAGTGATCCGCGCTGTATTATCCGGCGGCGGTTTTTTGCCTGAACACCAACGCCAGACCCTTCGGCCTGAGAGGAAAAAACGTCATTGATTGAACTGTAGACAACTCCGGATGCATCCAATCACTCCTCGTTATTGCATTTGCAGCTGCACTGTAGCGGAAGGCAATCCATCGGCCGCAGCTTTCAGAGTGATCTTTCCGGGCTTCCTCCCGGCGCGAACCACCACCAGCATGCGGCCCTCATAGGCGTGGAAGGAATTGCCACGGTAGGAGTCCGTGGCCCTCAAGTCGGCGTTGCCGATCCCGGCGATCACGCCTTCCCCCTCAATCTCTACTTTAATGGAACGTGCGTCATGAGGTGCAACGTTGCCCTCCTTATCCACCACCTCAACATTCACAAAAGACAAGTCCTGCCCATCGGCATGAATGGCTTGGCGGTCGGGCTCAAGGCGGATAAATGCCGGTTGCCCCACCGTGGCAAGGAGAGCTTCGCCAATTTCCCGGCCATTTTCGACTGACACTGCCCGCAAGGTTCCGGGACGGTAAATGATCGGGTAGGTGCTCTTGAAACCGCTCTTCTCGCCAGCTTCCTCTTCGCCCACCAGTTTGCCGTCCTGGTACAGACGGGTCTTGCTGTGGCGGGAATAGACTTCCACCTGGATGTTCTTGCCTTCCCATCCAGGCCAGGTCCAGCATTTACGCGTAGGATGCCAGCCCCAACTCTGGTAGACGACCATCCGGTGGCCCGGCTGTTCCGGCAGCCGCACCGCCATCGCCACCTCCGGCCCGGAACCCCAGGCCATTCGCCGAAGGTCATTGACAGCCTTCTCCGCGCCGGTCAGATCGAGTAGGCCACAACAGGTGCCGTGCCAGGGGAAAACCTCGTCCTTGGCCCCCGGGTAGCGAGGCACCGGGCCCGTGGGTTTTTTCTTCCCCGGCTTCGAAACCTGTTCGGATTCAACCAGCACTTGACCGGCCTCCGCGGGATCGTCCTCGTAGAAACAGCGGCCTGCCCCCGATTCACCCAAATAGTCCTGCGCCGTCCAGACAAAATCCCCGACACAAAAGGAGTTTTCGAAAATCTGCTTCCACTTGCCCAGAGGCGGATAGCTCTCCGTGGACACCAGAACGCGCTGCGGATGATTCGCATGCTGGGAAATGTGCCAGTTGAAGATGTCGTAATTGCCCCCGACAATATCCAGCGAATTATAGTTGGTCTCAGCATTCGCCAAGGACTGCGCATCGTCCGGCTTGGGATGTTGCTTGTTTATCGGCCAGCCACAAATGCCGTTGCTCACAGGGCGGGTCTTGTCTCGTGCGCGGATGCGCTCAGCGAGCTTGGGGCCGTATTCGGCGCCCATGGCCGTAAATCTTCCGGGAATCTCGTTGCCGATGCTCCACATGACCACCGAAGGATGATTGCGGTCGCGGGAGACGATGGAGTCAAGGTCGCGCTCCCACCAATCCATGAAGGCGACGTGGTAATCCATCAGGTTCTTGCCGAGGGCCCAGCAATCAAAAGCCTCGTCCAGCACTAGCATGCCCAGCCGGTCAGAGGCCTCCAGCAACGCCGGCGAGGGCGGATTGTGGGCTGTGCGAATGGCATTAAACCCAGCCGCCTTGAGCCGTTCGATCTTGCGTTCCTCGGCCCGGTCGAAAGCGCAGGCACCTAGCACGCCATTATCGTGATGAATACAGCCCCCGTTGAGCTTATAAGGGGCGCCATTAATGGTAAACCCCTTCTCTGCCGACCATGCCAGCGTCCGGAATCCGAATGGGGTACTAACCTCATCCACCGCTTTCCCTCCCGCCACTACCCGAGTTACCGCCCGCGAAAGCTGCGGCTTTTCCGGCGACCACAGGGCCGGATTTTTTATCATGAGAGTCTGGGCAACCTTGTTCGTTTTGGAGAATTTCAATTCACATGGGGTCTCCGCTTTTCCAATGGAGCGGCCATCCGGCGCAAACACCTCCGTCTGCACCGTAACAGAGGCATCGGCCGGAGATTCATTCACCAACTCGGTCTCCACCTCGAGAACAGCGGATTGGGCATCGGCCTGCGACACGCTTGCGAACACGCCCCACGGCAGAACGTGAACCGGATTCTCCACCGTCAGCCAGACATGCCGGTAAATACCCGAACCACTGTACCAGCGCGAGTTCTTGTGCCGTGAATTATCGACTCTCACCGCCAGCACATTGTCACCGCTGCGGTTCAGAGCCGGCGTAAGATCCACAAAGAACGATGTGTAACCGTAGGGATGAAATGCCAGTTTCTGACCGTTGCAGTAAATCTCGGCGTTCATGTACACGCCCTCAAATTCGATGCGCACTCTTTGGCCGTCCCATTTTATGGGCACGTTCAAGTGGCGCCGATACCAGCCCACGCCTGCCAGGAAAAAGCCGCCATTTCCGCCCATGGGAGCTTTGGGGCACAGCTTTCCCTCAATACTCCAGTCATGCGGCAGATCGACCACACGCCAGGCAGAGTCATCGAAGTTAATTTCCTGGGCTCCTTCCGGTTCCTTGTCCCCGTCGTTGGCCTCTGCAATCCCTACATTCTGAGCAGCGAAAAACCGCCACCCATCGTCCAAGCGCGCTCTATACCGGGGGCCCGTTGGTTCACTTGCAAAATCCGGCGCAGCCCACGCAGACTGGATCAAAAAGACAGCGAGCAAACTAACAACGGCTCGGCCAACAATCCGGCTATCATTGTTAGTTTTACAAGTATTCTTACGTTCATTGTTCATTTTCTTAATTCGTAATGTGTCACTCCGCACTCATGACCCGCACCGGACCGAGCAGACCGGAGGGGAGCAAGTCGGCGGGCTTGCCGGTCTTCATACGCTCGGAACAGGATTTGCAACTGCCACGAGCCCATGCGTTGATGCCGCGAAAACCGTCCGAATTTACTGACTCATAGGTTGCCACATTGGTCACGATGCGCCGCTTGTCAGGCGGCAGACTCGCGTCGCCGATCAAGCGGTTGGGCCAGAGGTTGGCCACCTCGATTTCCAGTTCGTTGTCCGCACTCTTGAGCAACCCCGCAGGAATCTCCACCTGCCACGGCGCGCACCACACCACCCCGAGATCCCGGCCGTTCAAGCGAACGCGTGCGAGATTCTTGAGCTCCCCAAGCGAGAGAACCAGTTTTTGAGCTTCGCTTTTTTGGTCGAACGTCTTTTTGTAAACCGCAATTCCCGAGTAATACTTGATCGCCTCCTCCGGACGTTTCGTCCAATCGACCAGTTGGTCAAACCGGACTTTCCCTCCCGTACCATTGTCCGGATAAAACCAGTGCGGATCAAACTGCACATCCCACGGCCCCGCCAACTCCTGCACCGCCTTCAGCTCCGGAAAATTCTTCCGGTTTCCAGTTTCAGCTTTCAGGTTTGCAGCTTTCCGGAACACCACAAAGAACGACTGCCTCGGCGCGAACGCCATCGGCACCAGGGTCCGGCCCTTCTCTTCGCGCCATTCCGGCAGGTCGGCAATCATTCCCGTCACCGCGTCCCAGAGTTCCGGCTGCTTGCCGCTGACCCGGAAGACGACCTCGGCTTTGGCATCGAGTGTTCGTTGGTTGCTAATGAAGTAAATCTCCGTCTCGCCATCCCGGCGGTGGATCCAGTCGAAGTTGGAAGCCGGAAGGTTGAAGTCGGAACGCTGAAGGTTGAGGGCTGAAGGGGCCGGGCGAAACTCGATGTCCGGCGCGAGTCCGTCGGCCCGCACGATTCCTTCCAAAGCGCCTTCGCGCACCTTCGGCACTGACTCGGCAAATGATTTGGGGCCGATCACAGGAACCCCGGCTTCGGCCAGTTCGTTGATCTTTTTCAGCGTGGCGGGGGAGAGGATCGCTTCCGGCTGATGTGGCAAAACCAGGTAACGGTAGCTCATGCCGTTGGGCAACATCAGCCGGCCATCCTTGACCGAGGCACGCGTCAGGAGCACCTCAGCATTCATCGCATCGTATTCGAATCCCTTTGGCCGCTCTGGCTTTTGATAACGAGGGCTCACGACAAAACTGGGGATGGATTCGTCTTGCAGGTAGGCAAAGTCCGCCACGAACAGCCCCTGACGCAAGAGGTACTGACAGCGGGCCAAGTAAGTCAACCAACCGTCGGCCATCGGCCACCAAGTCAGCTTGTAGCCAAAATGGGTCCCGACATGAGTAAACCAGATGCCCGGCCGCACGTCTGGGTGCAGTTGAGTGGGCCAGTTGTGGAAGACCATTCGCTTCAGGCCGTAACAGAAGGCCTCGTCGCCGATCTTCTTCAATCCCCAAGGACTTTCCGTAAAATCATCCCCCAGAGTGGTAAAGGTTTCGGCCTGGCAGAGCGGCTTGCCATAGATATGTGCGGCGCTGGCCACCCCCTTGACACTCGCGTTGGCCGGGTGGGGAGCGTCCTCGTCCAAGGAGCTGGCACGCAACCAAAATTCACCCATCGGCACGGCCTGGGAGCTTAGGCATTGCAACGCATCGATCCAATGATTCCCGGGGCCACCCGATTCCGAGTGGGTTCCGCGGAGACCACCCTTGCAGGTCAATTCCGCCATCCGTCCGTAATAATTCTCCGCTACCAGGTCGGCCACAGTGCGGCGGAAATCCTGCACGAATCGTTTCGTTGCCTCGGCATTGTCCACAGTCCATCCGACCATCGCTGGCAGAAACGGCAGCGGGTCATAGCCACGTCTGCGCTGGAACTCCTCGCGCATTTTTAGCGTCCAGCTTGGATAGCCCTTTTCCCAACTATCAATATGGAAATACTGGAGCGTCTTGCCCGCCAGCGGCCCGGCGTCGGCAATCAGTTTCGCGCCGGTATTGGCGAAATGCAGATCCATGGCCTCCGCGTTCAGCGGATCGATCTCCGGTCCGCTCGGCCCGCTTCCCGCAGCAACGGTTGGCCTTCCCGTGAGCGTATAGCCAATCCGCATCACCCGCCAACGACCCGCCGGCGCTTCCCAATCCAGCCGCCCGTTGCCGTCCATGAACCGGCTGACATCCACCGCCTTTTTACTGTCCCACTGGAGTTGTTCGGACCTCGTCTTGTCCACCAGTTGCTTGGGTAGCAGAGCGATCTCGGCCACCCGCACAAAATTGCTTTTGCGGTCACTCCCGTACGGATACGCCGACAAAAACAAAACCCGGAAATGTTTCGCCCGGGTTTCTTCAAAAAAAACGCTGCTCGCTTCACCGGGGGTCAAGGTCTGGTGTTTGAGCGAGCGAAAGGTCTGGCCATCGTCCGAACTCTGCACTTCAACCTCCTTCGGCCCGCAACCATATTGCGCACCTTTCAGGTAAACACCGGCCGCGGCGCACGGGGCGTCGAAGTCGAATTGCAAATATTCCGGATTCTCCGGCGCCAGGTCCAGACCGGGTTGCGATCCCTTGGATTGCCAGTAAGTCTTGTCATCAAAGTCTTGCGCCTTTTCCGAATCATTGCCCGCCTGCTGGGAACTGGCCACCAGTTTGTATACGGGAAGGCTGGTTTCCGGCAGAGGCATGGCAAGCACGCTGATGTCATGGTAGAACTCCTTGACAATCTGAGGCTGCGGCAGTTCGACACTCACACGCCCCGGCCCCTGAACTACGGTCGGCGCGGAGGCGACGAGCTTTTTCATCGCATGCTCGGGTGTCACCCACGGCCCGCCTGCGTCCCAGCCGGTGCAGAGATTGACCGTGAGCGTAATCCCGCAGCGGTCGGCCTCGCGGACGGCATAGCGGAAGAGCTCGCGCCACGCCTCACTCATAAAAGGTGGGCCTTGTTGAATCTTCTTATCTACTTCGCCAGCGTCAAACAAGAGTGCGCCGCTGATCCCCTGCTTGCGCATCTCCTCGAAATCCCGAGTGATCCCCTCCTTGCTCGCCGCCCCGTTCAGCCACCACCAGTAACACCACGGCTTGTACTCCGTGGGGGGCGCGGCGAAGGTCTTTCCCAGGTCCTCCGCCGCGCGAGCCTCCGCCCCGGCCAGTCTCCCGGCCAAAGCTGTGGTTATCGCCAAACACGCCAGTATTTTTCCTAATATTTTCTTCATGTGTTCATTCCTTTATTAGCGAGTCAATTTTTGCATCGCTCCACTTATCACCATCAACGACCATCCGCCGCGACGCATCATCGGCGTCGTTCAGTCATTTCTTATCGCAATGCCTTTTCCCCAGGATCATCGAGAACTTGAAAACAAGTCATTTTTTTAACATCTTTGTGATCCTCGAAGGTCCAGACGACTTTCTTGTCAGGCGAGATTTCCAGCAGATGCGGTGCCGGGTCAATCTGGCCATGAGGGAAATTACAAACCACCGTATTCCCATTTGGGAGACGCTGTACGCCACAAACAAATTTGAGCGGATGCCCCGGCAGATCGTCATTCGAAACCTCCCAGACCACTTTTCCCTGGGCGTTAACTTCAAATACTCTGGCATTATTTGTCTTGTCCGCCGCACCTATCAATGTATTGCCGTTCGGAAGCCGTATCACAGACCGCCCGCCGCCAGGCGCTGGAACCTGCCAGACAACCTGACCTTGCCCGTCATACTCCCGAGCCAACTGGCCGCAATAGATTCCGGCGAGAAAGTTGCCACCCGGCAATTGCCTGGCATTGGCCAGGAATCCGTGTGAGCCGTGCTCTCCCGGTTGTAACAGCGGAACTTCCTGAACAACTTGCCCAGACTGATCAACAACGACCAATCGCCCAAATGTCGTCTCACCAACCAACGTTTGTCCGTTCGGCAATCGCTGACACGTGAAGACCTCGCTCTTGGTGGTATATTTGAACACTTCCTTTTTTTCGCGCGTAACCTCCACCACTCCATGTCCCGTGGTAAACAAGAGGTTGCTGTTGGAAAGAACCCACAGATCGCAGACATGTTCCGCCGGATACTCCCACTCCACGCGCCCTTCGCGACCCACGATAAAAACTTTGCCCAGCACATAGTCGCCGCACACAACCTCGTGGCCGACAGCCGGCTCAGCCGCCGCCACGCTCCCTCCGAGAGCAATCATTGTTATGAGCAGACACGCACCGGTTTTCATTCGCATAAGCCCCCCCTTCCTATTGACGTCTTCCATAAATAAACTTCACTTTGGACAATCCAACGGCGTCTCCGCCGTAATTGCTGATGACCTTAATTTTTACATACCGTGCACTGAGGACATTCGCGAAACGGTGTTCAAATCCTTTATAAGTGTCCATTCCGTCCGCTTCGGGAAATACGAGGGATTCGGGAAGAGAGTTCCAAGTCGTGCCATCGGCCGAGAACTGGAGCTCCGCTTGCTTGATCCCGCATTTCGTACTTAAGTCGCCTGGGGCTCCGAGGGGAGGAGTCCCCTTGAAAAAGCTACTTGCGGCGATCGCTTGCTGATTGAGATTCCAGATCCGTAACCCCGCTAATGGAAGCACACGGCCAAGATCAAATTGAAGCCAAGCGCCGGAAACCTCACCTTTTTTGGACAACCACCAATGCCCCTGATTGGTATGTCGTTCCCCGTCGTCGCTCAACCCGCCGCCATTGAGCATATTATTGCAGCTGTTTCGGTAATCACTCGATACGGTCGCCTTCATGTTGTCGGGATCCCATTCCAACAAGTGCGGAGTTGCCGCATTCCAATCGCAGATGGCGGATACAGAACTCGATTTCGGACCTTCGTTGCCATTCCGGTCAATGGCAGCAACCTCATACACATGGGTCTCCCCCTGAAGAGTGTCGTGATCGGCAAAGGCTGGGGTCATCGCCCATGTGAAACGTTTGCCGTCACGATAGATGACATAGCAACCGGTGCCACTTTCGCGATCGATGACCGGCTCCCATGAAAGTTCGATCCGCACCGGACCGTTCGACGGGGATGTCGCCCGCAGACTTGACACGGCCGGAGGCGGAGTCTTGTCCTCCCGGTAGATTTCCAATCCCAAAGGATTCCAAGGTTGGAAGTCAACCATGGGAAAAACTTCCTCTCCTCGCGTCTGAGCGGCCACCTGTTTTTTGCTGAAGACCGTTCCGAACTGCGCCGAGTTGCAGTCAAGCCACAGAACGACCCGGCGGAAATCCTCGTCGCTAATGACGCCCGCCTTCCTCGCCGCCTGATGCGTCGGGCTCAACAACGCTTGCCCCATCTTCGATGCCAAAGCCCCGAAATGCCCGGGAATTGTACGCGACCCCGCGCAGGCGACACCACCAACCGCGCGGCTTGCTTCAAACCAAAAGGCATAGGGGCGCAATGCGGCATAATCCATGTTTTTCGGTCCCGTCTTTGCATTCTGCCCTGCCTCTTTCACATGGCAGGGCTGACAGGTGTTATCGAATACCGGTTTGACAAGACGGTGATAATTGAACGGTATGTCACCGTCGGACACTTCAGGCTTGAGGAGGGACGGCTCGCGTGTGAACGCCGTGGGCCTGCGGGTCAGCCGGGGTGCCCGCCATTTGTTTTCATGGCATCCCTGGCAGGTGAGTTGTTCACCGGCCTGGACGTGGGTTGCCGAGCGCATGGATTGCACAGCCATGCCATTCTCATCGAGCGCCTGGAAGTAGATATCTTTGTGGATCGGCGCGAAAAAATAGGCACTGCCATCGTCGTCCACCGGCACGATCCCCAATGGCATTCGGCAGTTGTTGACTCCATTATCATAGCCGGCATTCGCGGCATAGCCCATTGCACCATGTCCATGCGTGTAGAAAGGGCCCTGGTCATCCTCATTTTTGGGAAAGAACTGGAGGACGCGCAGCCACTTGATCTTCTTCAGGCCCGCGGCCACCTCGGGCGGCCAAGGGAGATCCGCATCATAGATGTTCATGATTTTGATCGTGGCGGGGGGATGCGGCATCGCATGGCGCGCGCCTTCGTACGTCTGCACCGGGATCTCCGGCGGCTTGAGCCGCGGCCGCAGGGGAATCGGATCGCACAACCCGCCTGCCGCCCCAGGCACCTCACATCTGGCAACAATCAACTCGCGGTTGCCGAACCGGTCCAGATAGAAGATATCCGGACCATAGGCACAGAGGTAGAAATCGCGATGGAGCGGCCAGCAATAGCCATACACCTTGTCGCTGCCCACGCCAAAAGGCTCGCAGGTGTCCGCATCCCCGAGGCCATAGGACATGCTGTTGCATTCGGATTCGGGGAAAAAGAGCTCCGGCGTCAATCGTGAGACCTGTCCCATGCCAAAATCGTCTTCTTTTTTCAGATTAATGAGGACCAAGGAGCCGCGTTCTCCTCCATGTATTGTGCTGGCCGTGGCCGTGTATAAGCCTGGAAAGCCCGGAACCGCGCGGATCCCCTGTTCCATGAAAGGATTCCCGACACCCAACCCTTTCCCATTCGGCAAAGTCCGGTCGAACGTCTGATGGGGGAAGGGATAATTGCCATGCGGCGCCCGCGGATCGCGTCCGTCCGGATACGTCGTCCAAAGATTCCCGGTCCAGTGGGAAGCTTTGTCATAGTATTCCCAACGCGTAAAAACGATTTTCCCGTCAGAATCCACGCTCGGACTATATTCCGGCAGATCGTGATAACTCATCGTGACAATGTCGCTGCCATCGGCCGCGCACGAATGCAGGGTGTACACGGCCGGGTACTGGTGGCCACACCGGAGCAGCATGCTGGTTTTGTCGGGCGAGCGGCGAAACGAGGTAAATGCGATCCTGCCGCTGGGAAGGTAACACGGATCCATGTCGGCAAAAGGACCGTCCGTTAGCTGAACGCAGTTCGATCCATCAACATTTGCCTCGAAAAGATGCCAAACACCATCCGAGTCCCAAATCGCTGATGGATGTGATCGCAAATAAATTCCGTGCGGAAGCATTGGCGACCATGCAAAAAGGATTTTCTTGCCATCGAACGACAATTCCAGCGAACTGAAGGCTCCGGCCTGCAGCAACGGGCCGGTGGCGGGTGGCGCCAGCAATTTGCCGGCATAACGTCCACGCGCAATGGTCTTGCCTGCGAAGATGTTTTCAACTTTTGGTGCGGCGCCAAAGGGATCTTGAACGACCCAAACACCTTTCCCCGCCATCCAATTCAGATCTACGCAGTTGCGATAGTCAGCCCGCGATCCGACCAGAAGCTTGTCAAAGTTCAGCAAGGGATTGCTAAACGCGAGCCGCCGGCGCAGCGCGCAGACCTGGCGATAGAGATCCTTGCGGGCGCCGGGGTCGGACGCCGCGGCGGTTTGTCGTTCGATGCTGGCTAATTGCTCCTGGTAGTCGCCGGAATTTCCCTTCCATCCCGGCATCGTCGTCAAATAACCCAGCAACGCCTTGGTACGGCGCAATACGATAGCGAGCGGATCCTTATCCGCCTTGTGGTAGAACGCCTGCAGGTCGAGCGCATGAGCCTTGTCGTCGTTACCGATCCCCCGGGCGGCGAGATCGGGGTCCTTCTTCAGCCAGCTCAGGTCCTTCGGTTTATACAAGAAGCCGTCCCTCGCGATGATCTCCTGCATCTCGGCGTAATGGCGGTCCCACTCCGCCAGCACGCTGGCGCGAAATTCGTTGCTCCCGGCATGTGGCTCATCGTCCGCCGCAAATCCCGCGCCACCCAGCATTGCCAGAGCCAACACCACCAGCATTGCGGTCTTGCGCTTGTTCATAGCGACTCCTTGGATTCATGTCCCATAATTTTGGAAATCTCCTTGCCGGCATTCACGATTTTGGGGCCTAGCTCGTGAAGCAATCCCTCCGATGTAAAATGGTAGGTCAAAACGGACTGCCCCAGCGTTGCCACGACCTCGCCTTTATAATCGAAAACCGGCACGGCAAAACATACACACCCGTCGAGGCATTCCTCCAGATCGGTTGCATAACCCAGTTTGCGGACTTGCCGTAAATGGCGGCGAAGTTTTTCTCCACCGCAGATGGTCCGGCGTGTGAACCGTTCCAATCCCCCGGCCAGCAACCGTTGCAAAAGCGGTTCGCCGGCATGGGCCAACATGATTTTTCCAGGCGCCGAACAGTGAAGCACCTTGTATCGGCCACCCACGCGCGAGGCTATTTTAACATCCGTGGTTGCTTCGAGATACTCCAAATGAAGAACCTGATCGTCATCCAAAACGCTGAGGTAGGTACTCTGCCCGGTTTCCCGCCATAATGCGCGCAACGGTCCTTCGGCGGCCACACGGACATTCATGCGGCTGACGGGTTTGCTGGTATGATGAAACGCGCGCAGCGTCATGGCATATTTGGGGGCATCCGGTTGACGGACAACCCACCCCTGCTTTTCCAGGCTGCTGAGCAGGCGGAATGTCGTGTGCTTGTTCACGCCAATCTGCTGGGCAATCTCAGAAATCCCCAACGCGTTCTCACTGGCACACAGGAGCTCCATCAGACGCACGGCCTGTTCCACCGCCGGCGCCCCATAGGTTCGACCTTTTTTGGGAATATTCATATACGTAACGACGGACTACATGTGAAACGCTCTCGTGTCAAGGGCAAATGCCAGGGCGTTTGGTTTGAAGCCAACGGAAGCAGATAGAGAAAGGGGAAAAGAAAAGGCTAGACAAAAGGGCACCGAAAAGCTGAACTACGGTGGTGAAAAAGAAGACACCACAAAAAGTCGGCGTCATTGCCGGGGTTGAGGGGAAATGGGAAGTGAAGGTGGCGCATTCGGCGCAGGACTGGCGACGGGCGAAGGAAGCCCTCGGGCGGGAGCACGGTTTAGGGGCCGGGAGCGAGGCCGGAGACCGGCTCTGTCAGCTGGTGATGGAGGAAGGGAGGCTTGCCGGGGTTCTGGTGTGGTGCGCGGCGGCGTGGCATTTGAAAGATCGCGACGAAGCGGTGGGGTGGGATGCGGTGACGCGCTCGGAGCGGCTCAAGTTGGTGGTGCAACTGCGACGCTTCCTGGTTTTGGAAGAGGCACGGCGGCCGAATCTGGCCAGCCAATGTCTTGGGGCCGGGATGCGCGAACTGGTTGCCCAGTGGGAAAGCGAGCACGGCTACCGTCCGCTTTTGGCGGAAAGCTTCAGCGATCCGGAAAGTCACGCGGGCACCGTTTACAAAGCGACGAACTGGACGCAGGCCGGGACGACGAGGGGGTTTTCCCAAGACCACACCGATTATTACATCCCCAACGGGAGGCCGAAGAAGTTGTGGCTCAAAGAACTCGCGCCACGCGCCTACGAGTTGATGAGTGCGCGCGAGTTGCCCGAGGCCTGCAAGGGGGCGTTGGTGACTCGCGGGGGAGCCCGCAGCCCGCTCAAGAACGCGGGGCTCAAAAGCCTGCGCGACGCGCTGGCTGAAGTGCCCGATCCTCGTCACCCCAAGAGCCGCCGCCACCCCCTGCCAGCGATGCTCGCCCTGATCGCGCTCGGCTTGCTGATGGGAGCGCGCGACGTGCTGGATATTTGGAGGAAGGTCGCCTGCCTGTCCCAGAGCCAGAGAGAGGCCATCGGCCTGCGAGTGCGCGACAAGCAGACCAAGCGACTCAAGATGCCTGGCTACGACGCGCTCAATGATCTTCTGGCCGCCGTGGAACCCACCGCCTACGCCCGCGCACTCACGGCATGGTTGCAGGCCAACGCGGGTGTGCTTCCCCGCAGTCTGGCCCTCGACGGCAAAAGCGTGGGAGACGGACGCTGCGGCATGATCGTCACTCTTTGCCGTCACGAGGACGGACGTCCCGTGGCCATGATCCCGGCCAGCGGGAAAAAAGAGGACTGTGAAGTCTCCGAGGCCCGCGCCCTGCTCTCCGATGCCCAGGTGGAACTGGTCAATGCGCTGGTGACGGCTGATCCCCTTCACAACAAGGAGGCCACCGTGCGGGTCATCTTGGAAAAAGGTGGCGACTACCTCATCGGCACAAAACAAAATACTTCCAAGCGACTGGAGGGAGCCACCCGCGCCCTTGAGGGCTCCCCTTTTTTGACCTGAGTTGCGAAGGCGATCACGGCCGCATCGACTCCCGCAAAGCCGCTGTGGAGGCCATCTCCCCGGTCTCGGCCGGACTGCCCGGTGCCCGTTCCGCCGTGACCGTGCAGCGCGACTGGAGCGAAAAGAAAGAACCTCAAACCCTCAAAAGCCATACCCGCGTCTTCCTCTCCAGCCTGCGCACGGAAGAAAAAGCCCGTTCCACAAAGGCCGCCCGCGAACACTGGAGCATCGAGAATCGCAACCACCACAAACGCGACGCCTCCGCCTGGCAAGAAGACCGGCACCGGCATCGAAGACCCAATGCCGCTCTGAACCTGGCACTCACGCGCAACGCCCTGCTTGCCATCATTCCCTTCCAGCAGGGCGAGCCCCTCGCCCACTTCTTCGAGCTTTACCACCGCCACCCGGCCCAAGCCCTCAACCTTATCCTTCAAGCCCGCCCCGTCTTATGATTCCTCCAGCCAAACGCCCTGGGGCAAATGCGGAAACCTTCCCTTTTTTCTTTAGCCAGCCTGCCGCGATTGTCGCAAAGCGGCCTTGGAGTGCGCGAGTTTGACCTGCTCTTTACCCGATCGCCACCTTTGACAACCGCACGCCGCCATCGCCCGATAATGTCCAGTCCTTGTCCGAGGCTGACCGATCTCTCCGCAATGCGTCCGGGGCATACCGGTACGCGGCCAAGGGATTCTGCGCCGCCGAACCAACCGTCCCGCCCAATTCGAGGGTGCAACATCTCCTGGATTTTTCCTTGCCTTCACGTCTAATTCGGTCTAGTCTTAGGCCGTATGGAATCGATCTGCCCCCGGAGGAATCATTTCCTTGTGGTTTTGGTAGCGGTCCTGTTGCTTTGGTGTCCCGAGGAGTCGCACGCGGTGCCGCCCGACAAGCCCAACATCATCGTCGTCCTGGCCGACGATCTCGGCTACGGGGATGTCCATTGCTTTGATCCTGATCACGCCAAAATCTCGACGCCCAATATTGATCGGCTGGCCGAACAGGGGGAGCGGTTCACCGATGCCCATGCTGGCACGTCGGTTTGTACTCCTTCCCGCTACGCGGTTCTTACCGGCCGGTTCTGCTGGCGGTCGCGTTTGCAGGTTCATGTGGTGGGGCACTACGGTACGCCGGTGATTGCCCCAGACCGGCTGACCCTGCCGAAAATGTTGCAACAGCAAGGCTACGTGACCGCCTGCATTGGCAAGTGGCACTTGGGATGGGACTGGCCGCTCCGCCGGAAGGATGGCTCGATAGCCCGCGCCCCGGCCGACAAGTATGTCCATACGCGGGAAAGTGAAGGGGAGCCGATCTTCGAAATGCCCATCGAGCAAGGGCCGATCACCCGCGGATTTGGCTATTATTTTGGTGTCGATGTCCCGAATTTCCCACCCTTCACCTTCATAGAAAATGACCGGATGGCTATTAATCCCACCGATCGCATCATGATCGGGACGGGCAAGCCCGGAGAGCTGGTGCCTGCTCCGATTGCGCCCGGCTGGAAGTACGAAAACATTTTGCCGAAGATTGTGGAGAAGACGGAAGGCTATCTGGCCGAACGGGCGAAAGACAAAAAGCCCTTCTTTCTTTACATGACGCTGACCTCTCCGCACGAGCCGGTTGCGCCATCGGCGGAGTTTAAAGGCAAAAGCGGCATCAGCCCGGTGGCCGACTTCATCATGCAGACCGATGCGGCCTTAGGCCGGGTGATGACGGCATTGGACAAGCACGGCCTTGCTGAAAATACGCTGCTGATATTTACTTCCGATAACGGCCATGCGGCCTACACGGGATTGGCTCCGCTTTACAAGGTGGGCCACCGCGTCAACGGTCCGTATCGGGGCTATAAGTGCAACATCTCCGATGGCGGACAGCGCGTGCCATTGGTGGTGCGGTGGCCTGGGGTTACACCGGCTGGCTCCGTCAACAGCCAGCTGATTTGCTTGAGCGATCTGATGCGCACCTGCGCCGACCTTTTGCAGGTTAAGCTGCCAGACAATTCTGCCGAAGACAGCGTAAGCATCCTGCCCTTGCTCCGCGGCCAAGACCGTCCGGTGCGCGAGGATTTGGTGCTTCAGCCTATTAGCTCGAGCTATTTGGCGATTCGCCAAGGGCCTTGGAAACTGGCTCTTTGTGCGGGTGACGCCGTCTGGGGTGGCGTCTGCACGGAAAAGGGAGTGCCCCACGACCTCGGCGAGGATGAGGCCCGCAAGCTCGGGCTGCCGCCTATCCAGCTTTACAATATGGCGGACGACCCCGGCGAGACCATGAATCTTCAAGCGGTGCATCCGGAAATTGTGCGTAAACTCCATGCCCGGCTCCAAAAATACGTTTCCGAAGGGCGCAGCACCCCCGGTGCTCCCCAAGCCAATGATATGTCCGTACCGATGCCTCCCCTTCCGCCGCTTCCCAAAGAAGGCAATCCTTCTGGTGGGGTGCCTTGGCCAATTCAGTGGCCGAAGTAAGCGCTGACCTCAAACAAGGGGAACGTGTTTCCAGCCAACAAGATTCAACCGAAAAATGAAAACAATGAAACGAAAGTCCGTTGCGGCCCGGCGGGGTCGCGCCACGAAGTGCCGGGCGCGGACCGCGATGGAGTCGCAACGTGTCACACACGGCATTGAGACTGATCGGGTGAGTCAACTGCGCGCAGAGCATCAGGACCACATATTTTCAGCTGTTTCTATGGGACGGATGTGAATACAAAACAATGATCATGCTAACAAAACACGCTGTCGGAATGAGAGAATAAGCGCGGATGACCACCGCGGAGATGCGGGACACATTCCTGTTGACCGCCTCTTTATCGGGGGAGAGTTGCCGCTTTGTTATTGGGAAACGGATCGCGCCGTCATCGGCACGGCGGTCCCGCTCAAAGTGCCGCTGCGTCTGGAAACGGCATCGGAACTGGCGGCGGACTTTTTCTGCCAGCGGAGGGAACTCGGAGTGGTTGTCCTATAACCCCGGCCTATGGGGCCACGTTCAGGCAAAGCAGCGACTTCTTGTTACGAAACAAAAGTTTGCCATCCGCAACGATCGGCAGGTTCCAGGCAGGCGTCGGCTTTTCCGATTTGATGCAACCAAGTTCGCGGTAGGCCTCGCTGGTCGCTTCGACAAGGACAATGTCTCCCGTATTCCCATTGAGCACGATTAGCGTGTCCCCCACGGCGCCTAAAGGCCCGAAACCAAATCCCGGTTGCTTCCACTTTGTCGCCCCGGTCATGGCATCAAGACACACAAGATGCCCGGGCGGCTGAGGTTCACTGACCCCATAGATAAACCCGTTGATATGCACGGGGCTGGTAAAACGCGCTTGAAGATCCTTTGTTTTCCATACAATTGACGGCTTGTTGTCCGTGATATCCACCAGCCCGGCCCCCACCCGCCAGGCGCTGGTGATAAAAATCTGTTTCCCGATCACAATCGGCGTGGCCGCATTCTGGTTGTGGGGGGTAATCCAAGGCTGCGTCCAAAGGCGGCGACCATCGCGGGGATTAAATCCAATCAACCCTTCGCTGTTGAATGCCACCAACTGCCGGTTTGTGCCGTCGCCATAAAAAATCGGGGAAGCATAACCGGCCGGCCCCCCGGGCGCTTTCCAACAGAGAGCGCCTGTATTCTTGTCGAGGGCCACCACGGAGGCATCCGGCCCTCCCGGCACAATGTACACGTGTTGCGCATCCACCAGAGGCGAGGCGGTATGCGCCAACGGCTTCTCGGCGGGGCAGGCAGAAAAATCGCGGGAGGCATCACGCGTCCAGATGGTTTTGCCGGTGGCGGCATCAAGGCAACTCACCTGCATGGAGTGGCTGACGCAATACAGTTTCCCATCGTCGAGCGCGGGGGTCTGGGCCGTATAGCCATATTTATCCTGGCTGGGCCCGGTAAGCGGCGTATTCCAGATGGCCCGTCCGGTTTCCAAATCCAGGGCCCGCACAAGATCCGGACTTTCTTTCGTGCCCTCATGGTCCAACAAAAACACACGGCCATCCCCCACGCACGGATTGCCCCAACCCTCGTCGCCCAAGGGATAGGACCAGAGCAGCACCGGCGGCTTGGCTTTCCAGTCCCGGTTGATCACGGTGTCGGACGAAGTCCCGTCGCCGTGGGGGCCGCGGTATTGCTTCCAATCATTCGCCAAGGCGAACGTCGAACCCAGCAACCACCCTGCGCTCAAAATCATCAAAATCCGAAGAATCATGGCCAGAGAATAACAAATCGTGTTCCGGGTGCCGCGAGGGGCAGATCCATCCAGACCGATCAGGATGGGTCTTTCACGCGAAAAACTTGTCATAAGCGAATCGAATGTGTCAAGCAATTGCCGGGGTGGTGTTTGTCTCTTTGTCTCTTGGAAAGGGAAAGCGCCAGAAGGGGAGAGCGACAAACGATAGATAAGGGAGGGGCATCGCCCGCGGTGCCCTTGCTGTGGCAGAGCGGAGTTGGGTTTCCGAGTCAGAGGCTTCCTCATTTCACCGCCCTCTTTTGCTTCCGCTTCGTGCGGACCAGCCTGAGCCGCCCCCGGGTTTCAATCGTCCATTCCACGATCTCTCCCTTTTTTGAGATTCCTATTGCCCGCCCGCTATTCTCCGGCAATGATTTTTCGTGAGCAAAAAACTTCGCAACCGCCTGCTGGCCCTTGTCTGCCTGATCGTGTTCTTTGCCGGGGGGGGCCTCTTCTATGTGAACTGGGTGATCCAGCGTCCGTTCGCGATTATTCTTTTTCTGTCGGACACTCTCACGCCCTCGGTCCTGACGGCATCCAGGATTTACGCGGGAGGCGCCGACCACAGGCTCGGCATGGAAAGGTTTCCGCACCTGGCGCTGCTGACCTCGCAGGCCAACGACTTCGCCGTGGCCGATGGCGCGGCGGCGGCGGGCTCGGTGGCGACCGGACAGAAAGCCAACAACGGATCCCTTCGGTTCGAGGGAGGCAAGTCCCCGCTTCCCACGCTCATGGAGATGGCCAGGAAAAGAGGCCGTGCGACAGGGATTGTTTCCAACACCTCCCTGACCGAAGCGACGGCCGCGGCATTCTATGCCGGGACTTCCGACCCTCTCGATTTCGAAAACATCGGGAGGGAGCTCGCGGAAAAATCCGGGATCAATGTCCTGCTGGGCGGCGGAGCGGCGGATTTGCTGCCGGATACAAAAGACGGCCGCCGTCGTGACGGCCGCGACCTGATTCTGGAAATGCGCAACCGGGGATATGACATCGTGCGCAACAGGCAGGAGATGGAAAGCACCCCGCAGTGGCGCGCCCCCAAGGTCCTCGGAGTCTTCAGCAAGGGGCCGCTTGCTTTCGCGGACGAGGTGCAGGTATCGGCCTCGCAGCCTTCGCTTTCCGACATGGTGCTCCAGGCCATCCTTCTTCTTCAATATAATCCCAAAGGATACTTTCTCGTCGTGGATGCGGGGTTGTCGGGGAAAGCGGCGTTGCAGAATCAGGGCGAGCGGATGATGAAAGAGATTCTCGTGCTCGACCGTGCGGTCGCGACCGCCCAAACATATGCGGGAGAGAATGCGCTGATCGTGGTTGCGGGACGTTCCAACCCCGGAGGCATGCGCATGAACGGGTATTCCTTCCGCAATGACAAGGGAGCCGCGGTCCTCGGCATCAACGCCCAGGGAGTCCCCTCGCTGACATGGTCCACCGGACCCGGCTCCGGCTCCAAATCCTCTCCGGAGGGACTCGCCCGCACCGAGCCGACGGCTTTTCAAACCGCTTCCTCCATCGGCGTGGCCGAGGATGTCGTCGCCGTCAGCCAAGGTCCCGGAACCGAAACGCTCCAGGGATTTCAGGACAACACGGAGATCTTTCGCGTCATCAGCAAAGGCTTCTGATGACACATCCGCGCATGTCGCGCATTGACAAACCGGAAGCATTCCGGGATCAGTAGGCATATGCGTACGCTTCTTCTGCCGGTGATCGCCGTTGCTTTTCTGGGAGCGGGCTGTGAACGGCCCGCGGAGCCAGCCGGTTCTCAGCGGACGGTCCGGCCAACGGAGCCGGCCACGCCGACGCCGGCCGGCGTCGTGACGATCCCGGAAGAGTTCCAATCTCCGACGCAGACTCCGCTCCCTGCCACCCCGAAAATTCTTTTTGCCGTCAAAAATTTCCAGGTGAAGACCGGTTCCGGAATCCAGGGGATCATGGCGGGAGAAACGGTGAACGTCATCCGCGAGGTGCGGGATGACGTCGTCGTGCAATACGGCGAACTCGAATTCACCAGGCCCCAATCGTTTTTTTCTCCGACCTTTGTCGGTTCGAATCCCCCACAGGAGGTTCCTGCCGCGGTGCCTGCGGAGCCGGCCGAAACGATCGGACTGGCCGCTCCTGTCCCGGCCGCCGAACCCGTCCTCCCGGAGGAAAATTTCCCGGCAAGGCCTTTGCCGCGCCCCCCTCTGACCGCGGGGGAAAAGAAAATGGCGGAGCTGGCGGATTCGATTCGTGCCCTGAACGAAAAGATCCGGACCGCCCAGGCGAATGCCGGGTCTCCGGGGAAACAACCGACCCGCGCGGAAAAACGCGCCCTGGAACAAATGAAGGCGGACCGCGATGAGCTCAGCCTCCAGTTGACGACATTGGGAAAGCCCTGATCGCCAGTTGGGAAATTTATGAAAATTCTTCCGGGCCAGGGGCAGGCAGTTGATAACCCGGCCCGCTTGGAGGCGCTGGCGGATATCGGGGTGCTCGACACTCTGCCGGAAGATTCCTTCGACCGCTATACCCGGATCGCCTCGGCTATGCTGCATTCCGAGGTGGCGCTGGTTTCGTTTGTGGATCTGGAGCGCCAATTTTTCAAGAGCCAGGTCGGGCTGCCCCCGCCATATGACCAGACCCGCCAGACACCGCTTTCCCATTCGTTTTGCAAACTTGTCGTCCAGAGTGGAGAGCCCTTGATTGTCGAGGATGCACGGACGGACCAACGGGTGTGCGACAACCTGGCCATCCTCGATCTCGGGGTCATTTCCTATCTGGGGATGCCGGTGAAGTCGCAGGAGGGGTTCCTTCTGGGATCGTTGTGTGCGATTAACTCGATGCCGCGGGCATGGTCCGCAGCGGATCAGAGCCTGCTGGCCGATCTCGCGCGAGCGGTTTCAACGGAGATCGGGCTCAGGCAACGCACCGTTGCCCTCAAGGAATCGTTCGCGATCCTGCAGGAGACCGAGGAACAGCGAGAGACAAGCCTGCATATGCTCATGCATGACCTGAGAACGCCGGCGGGCGCCATTGTGAGCGTCACCGATCTGCTCGGTTCGACGACGCCCTCTCTCAGCCCGGATCAACAGGAGTTGATCCAAATCTGCCGCGACTCCGCGGAAAGCCTGCTCGCGATGATCCGCGACCTTCTCGACATGAACAAAATGAAGTCCTCCGATTCTCCGGCGGACCTTGCAGATGTCTCGGCCTCCCATTTGCTGAGGCGTGTGGCCCAGATGATACAGCCCGCTCTTGACGCCGCCACGATCCGGCTTTCGATGGACTATCCAGATTGCGGCGGCACACTTCGCGTGGACGGCCGACAGATCGAGCGTGTGCTGTTGAACCTGCTGACCAATGCCGCGAAGTTCTCCCCCGCGGGCGCACTGATTTCGCTCTCGGCCCGCACCGCACATTTCGAAGGCGAAGAAGGATTCCGTTTTGAAATTTGCGACGAGGGCCCCGGAGTTCCGGACGCAGAGAAGGAGGCCATATTCGAACAGTATTTCCAAGGCTCGATTCGTGCGGCGCGCGGCATGGAATCGTTCGGGATCGGCCTCGCATTTTGCAAAATGGCCGTCGAAGCACACCGCGGACACATCGGCGTGCAGGATGTCCCCGGCGGAGGCAGCATGTTTTATTTTTTTCTTCCGGCCACGCCTCCGCTCCAGTAACCGGAAACCGCCCGTTTTTTTGTCTCGCAGGAAAAACTCCAGAAAAAAGAAGAGGCCAGCGAGTCATACCACAAACGGCTCGACGGCCTGGAGCGTCTGGCGGAGCGCGCGGTAGCCGAAGTGGCCTTGCCGCACGTGAAGGAGCCGTGAGCCTTTCCAGAGCTTGGTGAGGGCTTCGAGATCCACGCGGGGGGAGACACGATCGTAGAGACCGGCGGTCACGATGATCCGTTTCGGATCGCAGAGCGGGATCCCGTGGAGCGGGGAGATGAGGTGCTCGTGGCGGACGATCTGATTGTGGACATGGCCGAGCGAACGGAGCGACCTCCGCATCGAGGAAGCTCCCGGGTTTTCCCAGATGGCCTTCCCGACATTCACGATCGGCTGGACGAGCGCGAGAAACCGGAAATCCCTTTCGAGAAACGACAGCAGGGCACCGGTCCAGCCGCCGTAGCTCGTGCCGATGAGCCCGAACTCGCGAACTCCCCGCGCACGGAGGATTGCCATGAGCTGGCGGAGTTCGACGACCCCCTGCCGGAGCCCCTCCGCATTCCGCACGAGGTCCGCCGTGATCGCGAGCTCGCCGTTCAGGGAATTTTTTGGCTTCCGCGAGTAGTGGTAGGGCAAATGCGGGAAGGCGACCGCCCAGCCGCGCTGGTTGAACGTGGCGGCCACCCGCCGGTATCCCACATCGCTCGCGCTCATCAAAGCGTGCAGCAGCAGCAACACCGGCGCATCGCGACGGGCCGCCGGATAGAACCGCACACGGGCGCGGTCGTTCTCCGGGAACCCGCTCGGCAGGGGAGTGTCCCAATCAATCCATCCCTCATGGTGGCGTGGACGCACGGCTGGAGGCATGTGGAAAAAACTCTCGCGGCTCATCGGAGCGCAGGCATCGAGGTAGGCATCGAGCTCGGCTTTCGTGCTGCTGTCCGCCCGTCGCCGCCATTGCAGGATGTTCATCATCCCGCACATCGCGCCGTCCATCCCCCACGACGCGGTCCTCTCGACGAGCCGTCTCATGGTTCGGACATGCGTTGTTGCGGCGAGTGTGGCAGATCCCGGTCATCAAGCCCGCACCGGGCAACCAGGTCGTCTTTCAATCGGATCATCGCCGCCGCCAGTTCGGCCCGCATTCGCTCCCGCGCGGCTCCGCGCGAGGGTTCGCCTGCGGGCGGGGCAATCGCCGCGCCGACCCCGATATAAACCCGCGCCCGCCGCCACGGGAGCCAGTTTTTCGCGTTGTAGAGACGTTCGCTCCCCAGGATGGCCACCGGCACAATCGGGCAGCCCGCCCGGACCGCGAGCATCACGGCGCCTTCCTGCACCGGCGCTCCCGACAGCATCGAGCGCTCGCCGTCGCGGATTCCCCCCTCCGGAAAAACCCCGATCACACTCCCGCCCGCAAGCCGCCGCAGCGCCTCGCGCAGCGGTCGCCGGTCGTCCCCGCCACGATCCACCGGGATGACGTCGAGCCAGTGGAACGCCTTGTTCGACCATCCGGTTCCGAACAACCGGGACATCGCGATCCAGTCGATCTTCCGCCGGGTCCACCCGCTCAAAATCGGCGGATCAAAATGGCTGACGTGGTTCGATGCCAGCACGAACGCCCCAGCCGGGGGCTCGTGAAAAACCACGCGTCTCACCCGCGCCCCGAAGGTCAGCAGCACACGCAGCGACCCGACAACCAAACGGTAAAAAACGAGGTGAAACAGCGGAGTGCTCAAGCTGGGCAGGAAAATAGCCGGGCACCCGAGATCATGCCACACCGAATGTCAGAGGGTTTACAAGCTTTCAGCACGCACATTTGGCGGGCGCCTGGGCGGCGTGACCTGCCGATCGCTCATAGAACGTCGGCGGCTCGGCGCTTTCTTCCGAAGGTTTCTTTGCCTCGGCACAGAGTTTTTTGAAAACGATGCGTCCGCCGATGCTCGCGGCGATTTTTGATGCCGGTCCGAATTCCTTGAAGAGATCCTTCAAAATCGCATCCGCCTTGCGGTGCATGGCCGGGTCGTTGCGATACCATCGCCTGGTCGCCCAGAGCACGGCGGCGTATTGGAATCTCAAAGAAGAGGCTTCCCGGCGGAACCGCTTCCGGATCCGCGGGTCGGTGTGACCGCCATATTTTTTCCATCCGCGGAGCGTGGCGCGGGCCATGCGCATGATGCTCGGTCCGTTGGTTTCAAAATCCCGTGTGAAGGCATTCCGGAGGATCTCCGTTTCCATGCCCGCGGGGATATGAGGGTGTATGTGGGCGAACCGGAGCTGGCCGTGGATGTCCGCCGTATCCTTGCATTCCGGATCCACGAGGGTGCCGTTCGCGCGGTGCTCCTCGAAGAGCGGGGTGCCGGGGACCGGGGTGTAGAGCATGAACTGGTGGAACTCGGTGTCGTGCGCGACCGCGTGTTCGATCGCCTCCGCGATATTCTCCGGCGTGTGCTCCTCGAGCCCGATGATCGTCGAGCCCAGGATGCTGATCCCGTGCGATTGGAGATCGCGCACGAGCTCGTGTGTGTCCGCCCCGGCCAGCTTTTGATACCGGCTCTTCTTCCCCTCGAGCCCCATCCAGACCCAGGAAATTCCCAGCCGCACGAGCTGGTCGATCGTGTACGACCGCAGCACATTCGCCGAGCTGAAAACATAAAGCGACCAGCTCTTGTTGTGCTTCTCCATGAGCTCCAGCAACCGGAGGGCCCGCTTCTTGTGCAGGAGGAAATTCTCGTCCATCGCGAAAAACGACTGGACGCTCATGTCGCGCTCGATCCCGCACATCACGTCGAACAACTCGTCGCCGGTCTCGTAGAAGTTGATGAATTTCCCCTTCCCCCCGAACATCGCGGAGGTCGAGCAGAAGTTGCAGCCCATCGGACAGCCGACCGACGGAATCAGCGTGGCCGCGACATCGCCCGGCTCCTCGCGCATCCGGAGACCCATCGTCCGGGTTCCGATGCCGGAGAGGATCCGCGGATGGCGGACCGGCGCGCTGACATCCTCCCCGAGAAACGTGCGCATCCAATGCACGCCCTCGCCGCGCGCCACATGGTCAACACCCAGACGGTTTTGGATGTCCGGCAGCCCGGAAATGTGCCCGCCGATGATGATTTTTGCGCGCGGCTGGATCTCCCGGATCAGGCGGCACATTTCTTTTGCCTTCAAATAATTCGGAGGAATCGCACTGATCGCCACGATGTCGTAAGACTCGGTTTTCAGCTCCTCGATAAACCTGGCGAGCGTCGGAAAATCCAGCAGCGAACTCGGGGCGGAAATGTTGTCCCGCATCAGCATGAGCCCCCACGAACGGTGGAACATCCGCAACGAAAACGGCCCCTGCTCCCGCGTGACCTGGTTGTGGTAAAGCTCCATCGGGTTGATCGCCCGACTCCCGAATTTGTCGTCTTTCGAGTAGGGACCGAAGACGCTGGTGAAAAGAATTCGCGGCTTTGCGGACGCCGTGCCGACGGCTCCGTAATCGCTTTGGGGCATCAGGGACATAAGATTTCCAATCTATGCGCTTCCCAAGATTTCACCAACCGATTCCACACAAAATCTCCCAAAAACTCACGGAAACATTGACGCAGGTCAATGAAATCGCCCCCGAGGACCGCTTCCATTCAAATCGAGAGGAATTTTGGCGCTGTGTCCGCCCCCAACAATAACTCTCAGCCGCCGAGGGAAAGTGACGCGGGAAACCCGGACGGCAACCGGATCGGTCGGCCTTCGGGCATTTGCACCAAAGCCAGTGCCTGGCGGCACTTGACCAGAAGCGCCCCGTCGGAAGGACGCACGATCTCGAACTCCACCCAGAAGCGGATCGCGCTCCACTCGACAACCCGGCCGTCCACCCGGATCTCGTCGCCCAGTCGCGCGGGACGTTTGTAGTCGATCTCCGTGCGCGTGACGACCGGATGGATGTTCGTCCGGGCGATTTCCCCGAAGCTCATGCCCATCTGGATCGCCAGCAGCGTGCGTGCGGTCTCGATGAAACGCAGATAAACGATGTTGTGCACCACGCCGCCGGCGTCGGTGTCGAAATACATGACGCGCACATCGGTCGAAATCCGGCACTGATCGGGCAGGTCCATGCCGGGGATTGTGCCGAGAGGGACCCCGGCCCCACAAGAGAAAAACCGCGCCCGGCTCCGGCTGGTTTCCACAAAGAGCGCCCGCTTCACGCTGGAAGGACCGCGTTTGGAGCCGGAGAAAAAACATTTCAGCCGCCAGCCGGTCCGGCTATACAGGCCGTTCATGTTGACCAAACACTTCAGCCTCTTTCTGGCGCTCCGCTATCTCAAGCCGAAGCGCACGTTCCTTTCGATCATCACGCTGGTTTCGATCCTCGGGGTGACCCTCGGGATCATGGTGCTGATCCTTGTCATCTCGGTGATGACGGGTTTCGAGCAGGAGCTGCGGCGGAAGGTGATCGGGTTCGACGCGCATATCGTCATCAGCAACCGGTCCGTGATGGAGGATTGGTCCAAGACCATGAAGCTCTGCCTGGAAGAGCCGAATGTCACGGCGGCGGCACCGTTCGTGCAGGGACCGGTCATCGTCGAGTTCCAGAACCGTCGGCTCGCCCCCAAGATCCGCGGCGTCGAGCCGGAACTTGAGGAAAAAGTCGTGAACGTCGGCGAGTATATTATTGCGGGAAGCTACGACCTCGCGGGCGACAAGACGGTGCTCGGGTCCGAGCTGGCGCGCACGCTCGGCGCCGGGGTGGGGGACAAGGTCACCGTCTATTCTCCGGGAAATTTCAACCAGATCCTCGAGGAGTTGAACCGGATCGAAAAAGAGGGCGGGAAGGCCGCCGACGCGGCGGCCTTGAAGCAGATGGTTCTTCCCAAGGAGCTCGAGGTGACCGGGATTTTCGAAAGCGGACGCTACCTCTACGACAGCGAGTTTCTCATCGTCCCGCTCCACATCGGGCAGGAGCTCTACAACCTTGGCGACGCGGTTCACGGGCTCGCGCTCAAGACCACCGACCCCTACCTCGCGCCGGAAATCCGCGAGTCGCTCAACAGGAAACTCACGCCGCCCGAGTCCGCGCTCACGTGGATCGACCTCAACAAGCAGATCTTCGACGCGATCCGCATGGAGCGCAATGTCATGTTCTTCCTTCTGATGTTCATCGTTCTGGTCGCCGCGTTCGGGATCATGAACACGCTGATCACCGTGACGGTTCAGAAGACCCGCGAGATCGGAGTGATGAAGGCGCTCGGCGCGCGGACGCACCAGATCATCGGGGTCTTTCTCGCGCAGGGAATGGTCGTCGGGGTTTTCGGAACGATCACCGGACTCGGGCTCGGCATCGTCATGGTCCAATATCGGAATCAGGTCAGCGACTGGCTCGCCACCACGCTGCACATCGAGATTTTCCCGCGCTCGGTTTACCAGTTCAGCGAGATCCCGGCCCAGGTCATCCCATCGGATGTCGCGATCATCTGCGCGAGCGCGTTTATGATCTGTTCGCTCGCGGCCCTCATCCCGGCTTGGTTCGCCGCGCGGCTCGATCCGGTGAAGGCCCTGCGCTACGAGTGACTCAAACCGGATGCGGGCGCGTCAGCGCGGCAGAGTATGCGGAGCCAGAACCGCCGTGCCGATCCCAAGGACCATGGCCAGCAGGAAGCCGATGACTGCCAGAGCCAGCAGCACCGTGGCAATAACGCCGAGGATCTTGCCGATCTGAGTGAGAGATTTCCCTTCCGGATCCATCGTGCCGGCCGCGATCTGTTTGAGATCGGCATTCCCCATGACCCACGCGGCAATGCCGACGGGCTGGCAGATGATGAGACCGAGAATTCCGAGAACGAGAACGAGTGTGCCGCGATGTGGTTTCATGAGAGGATATTTATCCGCCGGATTTTTTAAATTCAAGAAGTTTTCTCCCGGGGGTCACGTCATTGGGTCTTGGCAAAGACGGAAAAACTTGCAAGGATGACACATTCTCCCATGACCTTCGACCACTTGGAAAACTGGTATCTCCGCAAGCACGATTCCGCGGAAGTGTTCGGCCCCGTGCGCTTCGAGCAAATCCGGGCATGGGCGCGGGCGGCGCAAGTGAACTCGCATGACATGGTTTCGACGGACAAGGATGTCTGGACGAAAGCGCCCATGATTCCGGATCTTGCCATGGACTGGCTGATCGAGGTGTCGGGCAGCCTCCTCTATGGCCCGACGACGGCGGAAGCCCTGCTCGAGTTCGTCAGAATCGGCGAAATCAACCGGGAGACAACCGTCATCAACTGTCGGACATCTGATGCCATGGCGCTCTGGAAAACCCCGTTTTTTCGGGAGAAGGCATTGTCGCCGGCGCCGGAAATTGTTTCCCACCCTCCGACGATCGGGATCCGGGTCAATCTTCAAAAACGCATCCGCGATCTCGAGTCCGCCCTGATCGAATGCCGGCGTCAGCATGAGACCGCGAAGGAGACGATCGCCAAGCTGGAGGCGACGGTCGCGGAGTTGCAAGGCAAACTGACTGATTTCCGGGCAGGCCGAAAATAGTCGGCAAGAGAACGCGGTTTGTGAGGCGCATCCGAACCCGCCCCAGTCGCGAATGACGGCGCGGATGGCATCGGGGTATGCAACGCCCGTGCCGGACGTTCCGGATTTCAGCCGGAGATCGTCGTCGGTCCGCGCCCCCACGCCCGCGTGATCTCGCGGACGAGGCCGGGGCCGTGGTAGACGAAGCCGGTGTAGATCTGCACGAGCGAGGCACCGGCTTTCAGCTTCTCCACCGCCGATTCGGCGCTCATCACTCCGCCGGAGGCGATGATCGGAAGCGCGGTGTGTTCGCGGAGAATTTTGAGAACTTCGGTCGAGCGGACGCGGAGCGGCGAGCCGCTGAGCCCGCCGGTCTGGTCGCTCTCCGCGGGCACGGCCGAGTGGTCAAGCGTCGTATTGGTCGCGATGAGACCGTCGAGTTTTTCGACCTCCGCGAGCTCCGCCATTTCGCGCACGGCGGCGTCCGGGAGATCGGGCGCGATTTTCACCAGCAGCGGCTTCGTGGCATCGATCGCCTTCAATGTGCGGACGATCTCCGCGAGCGAGTCGCGGTCCTGAAGCTGGCGCAGCCCCGGCGTGTTCGGCGAGCTGACGTTGATGACAAAATAATCGCCGAATGGCAGGAGCAGGCGGAAGCTTGTGGCGTAGTCGGCGGCCGCCTCTTCCAGCGGCGTGACTTTCGATTTTCCGATGTTCATCCCGACCGGGATCCCCGGCCACTTTCCGGAGGACTTGAGCGCAGCCAGCCTGGCGGCAATGCTTTCCGCGCCGTCGTTGTTGAACCCCATCCGGTTGATGAGCGCGTGCTGGCGCGGATAGCGGAAGCACCGCGGCTTGTCGTTGCCCGGCTGAGCCCGCGCGGTCACCGTGCCGGCTTCGACAAATCCAAACCCCAGAGCCTCCCACGCTCCCAGGACTTCCGCATTTTTATCCATCCCCGCCGCGAGCCCGACCGGATTCGGAAATGTCAGCCCGAAAAGTCGCAGGGGGCATCTCTCTTTTCCTCCGAACATCGCCCGCACAACCCCCGGGGGAGTGAGGCGCAGCCCGGCGAGTGCCAGATGGTGGGCCGTCTCCGCGTCCAGGCGGAACAGGCAGGGACGGACGATGTCAGTGTAAAGATTCAATCGGTGGAATGGAGGTAGTGAAGAATGACATCGTCGGTGAATTTCAACCTGCGGGCGAGCTCGCGCGCGATATTCATCATCAACAGGGCGAAGAGGGCAATGTCCTCGTGCTGCAACGCGATGAGCGAATGTCTGGAAAGGGCGAGCACCTCGCCGGCCTCAAGGGCGACGACGCTCGCCGAGTGCCGCTGCATGGACAGCAGGGACGCCTCCCCGAAGCACTCGCCGACATCGAGAACCTTCCTCTTGAGCACCGTCTTGTCGTCACCGGTGACAAGCAGTTCGAGTTTTCCCGACTTCACGACATAGATGTGCGTGGGTTCGCTCCCCTTTTCAAAAACGGCGTCCCCCTTGTTGAAAGAAGCCGCCTCCAGGCGACGGAATATCCTGGTTCGCTGAGAATCAGACACCCCGCCCAAAATCGAAATTTGCGAAAGGATGGGGAGGATGGACTCGTGATCAGTCAGGGGAGCAAAAGCATTCATAACCGGACAGTGCCCACCCATGCCATTTTCTCCTTCAATGCACGAGAAAAAACCGCGTCCCGTCGTGCCCGCGGCCGATTCACGAAGGCAGGGAACATGCCTTGGGGAACTTCGGGGATATTCCGCTGTCGGGGATATTCCGCTTGCATCTCCTGATTTTTCCCGTCAGTTTTCACTTAGTTTTCGCACGGTTGGCGCAGTGGTAGCGCACCTCCCTGACACGGAGGGGGTCGTAGGTTCGAACCCTACACCGTGCATATTTCCGAACCCGGACAGATCAAGAAGACAAGCCGCCACCATCCCGTCGGAGCGGGCACAGAGCCGCTCGATTTTTTCCCGCTCCATATTCATCCAGGCAGTGGAGAGGGCGTCCGCCTCGGCTGCAGTCGGGGCAAGGGCCCAGGAACGCCGATATCTGGAGGCCGGGTTTCCCGTTGAAGGATCGATGATATGCCGCCCCCGCATATCGAATCCCGAAGTGCCAAGAGCGCGCCGACACAGCGGCAGCTCCCTGGAGCCGGCGCCATCGCCAAGGCGAACCGCCCACCCTTCTTGTCCATCCGGAGCATCACCCGCCAGAATGCTGCTCCCGGAGCTCATCAGGAGAAATCTTTTGATCCCCCACACGTGAAGTTCCTCCGCCATCCGGTCGAGAGAGAATCCCTTTGCGATCGCGCCCAGATCAATCACGCAGGGAGCGGAGTCGGCAACGAACTCGACTGTGGCGTGGTCGAGATGCCAGCGCGGCGAGGCAATTTCCGGGCGGCCTTCGGTGGCGCACACATGGAAAGCCCCCTCCGTGGCTTTCTGCACCTCGGCGGCAAGCGCAAGGCAATCAAAGACCTCCCGGGAGAGACGCCGGCGCCCTCCCGTGGGAAGGGCCGCAAGAGCGGACACTTCGCTGTCATCGCGGAACCGGCTCATGAGGGATTCCATGCGGTCGGTGATCGCGAACGCCGCCTGCGCTGCCTGCGCGGCATACGCTTCCTCTTCGCCGGCAATTCTCACCTGCCACCAGGTGTTCATCGCGTGGTGCGATGCCACATGGATGCCGCTCATCGCCCGGCCTTTCCGGCCCGCTCGTAAATCAGGAGCAGCGCTCCCGGTCGCTGGCAGAAGATCGAGGGGCGCCACCCCTTGCTCTCCAACTGCAACCTCTCGGCCTCCGCCTGATCCAGAATCACGATATCCGCTTCGGGCATCGCATCTCCGGGACGCCAATATCCGACCTGGGGATAGCTCCGCAAATACCAGGGCAGCGGCCAGGGATCATCGGCCATGACAGCGATGCGAAGCGGGCGGGCGGCTTGCTTTTGCAGACGCTCCATGGTGCCCGAGAGGTTGCGGATATCTTCGGAGGTATGCGAATAGGCAAGCGGGTTGCTCTCCCCGGCGGCATGACGGAAGACGCGGTCGTCGAGATCCTTGGAAATAAAAAAGCCCAGGACCAGCATGGCTGCCTCGCTCAGAAGTCTGGAGCGTCGCCAGAGGAACGAGAGGGCCAGCGCCGCCAGCAGTGCCAAGGGAAGCCAGATATTGAGAAGCAGCCAGGGAGTTTTGTAGGGGATCAGGGAATAAAGGAGGAACACCACCAAGGCATAGATCGAGAGAAACCGGCCGGCCTCCCGATGTGCTGTCCCGCGCCAGGCGAGCCAGCCTCCGGCAATCGCGAGGGCAAGCGTCGGCGGCCCCGAACTCATTCCCAGGAAGAGTTCCCAATAATAAATGAACGGCTTCTCGTGTCCCTGCCCCCCCGCACGCGAGCAGGCATGGCCGACTGCTGCGAAGATCTCACCAAAAGCGGACCAGTTTCGGAATCCCCAGGTAAAGCAGAGAAGAACGACAGCCGCACCCGAAAGGACGAAGAGAACTGCCTCGCGCCAACCCGGCGCCGGTTTCCCGCGCAGGGAAATCATGGCGGCCGCGGCTGCCGCGAAGGCGACGACGGATGTCGCCTTGGTCGCGATCATCGCGCCCGCACAGAGCCCCGCCATGCAGAACCAGCCCGCGGCCCGCGTGCTTCGGGCCAGGAGAATCGAAACCAGAAATCCGAACGTCAGCGAAAGGAAAAGCGATTCGTGGATGGCATACCTTCCATAATAGACGCAGAGGGGATCGAGCGCCCAGAGCAGCGCCGCAAACCCGGCGGCGGCCGCACCGGCGACGCGCGAAAAGGGAATGAAGAACAGGATTCCGAGCAACGACGAAAGAACCGCCGGGAGCCTGAGTTCCTCCGCGGTCAGCGCGGCAAGATTCCCGCTTCCCGCCAGCCTGCAGATCCCGTCACTCAGCGCAAAGTAAAGCGGACCGTGGTGATCCGTCGGATCGTAGCGATACGGTTCGCCTTCGAGAATCTTTCCGATCAGGTAGGCATTGACCGCCTCGTCGGTATGCATCGGACGGTCAGCCAGCCGGGGAACGCGAATCGCCAGAGCAAGAAGCACGATAACGAGGAAGGCCGCCCATTTCAGAAACGGCCTCTCGCGACCGTTCCGCCCGGAAGGAAGCCCCTCCTCCACATTGCGGCCGGTCGTCATTCCAAAGAAGACGGAAGCCCGCGCCTATTGCGCCGGTTTTCCGTAAACCTCCACTTCGATATAGTGGTTCAACTTGTTCGTGGTATTTCCTGAACTGTAAAGGCGGACATAACGGCCTTTGGTTCCCTTCGCATCAATGAGCTTGCCTTCGCAAGTCTCGATATACATCAGATCCTTGCCCGCTCCCAGACCGGAGCTGTTTTCCGAATCGTTGTTGAAAACCGTCGTCACGCCCTGCTCAAATTTCGGATCATCGGAAATCTGCACGATCACGGAACGATAAACCCGCGCGTCCGCGTGAAAATGCCAGGCCACAATCGCATAGATATTCGCGGACTGACCGAGGTCGATCTGCACCCACTGCGTGCCAGCACCGAACTCCACGTAGCACCCCTCGTCGCCGGCTTTGTCCCCGTCCGTCACAAGATCCTGCGCACCGACCACCGGCTCCGAGTCGCTCGATGTGACACGCTTTCCGTTGGCAAGGTTGACCGTCCCTGCCGGCACGAGGAAATCAGGGCGTTTCCCCTTGCTCGGGGGTTCCAAATTGGGAATTTTAACAGGCACGGGAGTGCCAACAAAAAGCGGGGGCGGAAGTTCAAGTTTCAACGGCACCTTGGCATCTTGCGCAAATGCGTTTGTTCCGAGTGGAGCCAGCGCGAGCAGGACAGAGCAGAAAATAGCTTTCATATTATTAGATATTTGTTGGAGCTTAGTTTATTGGCGGTTATTTAGGTTTGTACACGAACTAAATGGCTTCCATTTCAGCGGGATTAAGGTCAAGCGTGCGCCGGGCGGAGAGAGCCTCATTGGCCTTGTGGATGATGTATTCGCTTGAGAACGCTTCATCCGCGGGGCAGTTCAGCTTGGCCGTTCCACGGATGGAGTTAAAGAAGTTCTCCAGGTGCGGTTGGTGGATCGCCTTGTTAAAGGGAAACCGGAATATCAAAGGAGGCAAGCGCCGCCGTTTCACGAACGTCCACCTGGGTGTTGTCGTCGGAGTCGGCCTTGGGCGGGAGCCCCTGCGCACGGATATAGTTTTTCATAGAGGCTCATTAAACAGCTTTTTTCAAAACCTGTCTTGTCCCCCTTTTGTTGACACGGGCGGCGGTGTGAGGGGTGGCAGGTCGCGGCAAGCGCCCGGCTCGATCTGGGCCCCGGGCATATCCACACGCGGCGCTTGAAGCGCTTCGTTCCTTGCTTGCGTGATGATCGCCAGCATGGCCTGGTATGATCGTGCATTTGTGTCGGCAAAACTCACCGCCGGCACCCCCGCCCTGTCCGGCAAAGGCTGGCGTTTGGGGGTGAAGACATCCGGCGACTTGGCCGTCCAGTTCAGGATCAGCGGGTAATCGGGCGCGGCTGCCTTGCGCTCGCGACACCACCCCAAGCCGAGTGGCTGGCCAGGAGCCATTGGCGCGCGCAGCAAGCGGCTCTTCGCAGGCTCGCGCAAATTAACCCAGTCGTTGCCGATTGCTTTCGAATGACAGCGCAGGCAACCGGCGTTCTCCATCTCGCGCGTGAGCGACTCACCGATCTTCAGCATCGCATTACACGTGGCGCTGGGGGTGTAATCCCAAGTTCCGTAATAACCGCTGTTGAGATCCATCCATGCCAGAAGCAGATCGATCTGCTGGCGGGGCATTTTTGCGAGCCGTCCTTTGTGGCCGCTGAGCAGAAGCGATGCCAGAGGCGCCTGGCCGGAGCCATGGGTCAGAGGCGGAAGGATCTCCACGGTGCGCATCGCCGTATTGTCGCAGTTCAAAAAACCGGTCAGGGTGTTTTTGAGCAGCGTTTCGTAACTGATATTGAAGGCCCAGGTCCAGCCGCCGCTCAAGTCGAGGCCAGCCGCTATGCCATCTTGGCCGCCATGGCAGGAGACACAATTACGATCCAATACCGGTTGGACACGCTTAGCATAATCCAGAAACCCTGCGCCCCAGGATTCGGGTTCAATCTTTGCAGCTGGCTTTTGTAATGCCGCCAGCTTCAGTCTGGGGTTGGCTGGCGCCTGGTTGTCTTCTTTGTTGTGACAGCCTGTGCAAGAGCGCGTCGTCCCCTCAACCGCCTGAACAAAGGTGCGCTGGCTTTGCAGCATTCGACCATCCCCATCCAAAGCCTGAAAATAGAGCGCCTTACCCGGCGGCGCCTCGAAATAGGCGGTACCGTCGCTCTCGACCGGAACGACGCCAATGACATTCTTGAGGTCGTAGGAACCCTGCCAACTGACCAGAAACGCCTGGTTCCACCAGCGTCCGCCCGGCGGACGGCCGCTTACCCGGGTGGTGGTTTCAATGATGCGCAATTTTTTCACCCTGCCGCGCTCGACGCCGGGCATCCCTTGGTAAATGTCATTCACCAGGAATCTGGCGGGTTGGCCAGGCTGAATCAACGAGGGCCGCATTGGGGGGCGCGGGCGCGCGGCGACCGGCCGCGGAGCATAGCAGGAAAAGAGGCCGTCGCGGTAGATCAAGGCGCGCGAGCCGAACCGATCGATCAATTGGATCGCCCCGCAGGTCCCGCCGCTCGGTTGGTTGTTGGCGATTAAGACGAAGTCCCGATCAAGCGGCCAAGGATCGCACGGGCCTTCGTACAACCCGCCACCCGCGGTCGAGTATTCTGTGGTAAAATTAGCGATGGCGGCCGGGGAATTTTTCCCCATCCGCGGATCGATCATGGCAATGGCGCCGACCGGTTGGCCGTTATGCCCGGAGAGTGTGGCGACAACCAGCTCACTGTCAGGCACGGGCCGCGCCTGCAAAAGCGAGATTGGCAGGGCCATGTTATTGGCGAAAAACGCGGTTTCATTGCTGCCGTCCGGATTGACCGTCCAGAGGCATTGAATGTAGAACGCCGTCTTGTCTATGTATTCCCAGCGGCCGTAGAGGATCCGGCCGTCGGGCAGGACGCATGGGTCGAACTCGGACGCGTGATTGACGGAGAGGCATTTCAGGTCGCTCCCGTCGGCGTTGCAAGAGTGCAGGATGGCGAAGCGGTTGTTGAAGCACATCACCAGCCCACCGGCGCGAGTGCTGGTAAAGATGATCCGGCCGTCGGGGAGGTAGCAGGGATTGACGTCATGCTGCCCCATGCCCACAATACCGGACGGAGCTTTTTTGCAGGCGCAGTCAGCACCCGGATTGGTGATCCGTCTTAGGCCCTTTCCGTCGATGCCGATTTCATAGAGGCTGGTATCGCCGTCTTCCTTGCCCTTAAAGGCGAAGAGAACGCGTTTGCCATCCCATGAGAGATCCGGATCGCGGTAGACGCCTTCGCCAAGGGTTTCAGGTGTTGTGGGATCGATCACCGCCCGGACCCGCTGCTTCGGCAGGGGATCCGACGGATTCTCAAGCACATAAATCCCGCCGCCTGGATGCCACGTCAGATAAGTGTCGTAGATATGAGTGCTGTGGTAGAGCGGATGCCGGGCAAAGAGCAGCGGCTTGTCGAGCAGTGAACACAGAGCATGGCGTTTCACCTCGATGAACGCCTCGGCTTCCGCCAGGACCGTGAAGTCATAGGCCTCCAATCCAGCCCGGATGGCCCCCAACCGCGCACGAACCGACGCTATTTTTTCCTCATCTTGGCGATAATCGGCCGCCTTTTCGGTTTTGACCCGACAGAGCGCCTTCAAGGACTTTTCGAAATTCGCAAGGATTGTTTCCGTCAGCTCCTGCCGCGCGATCTCAAAACGTTGATAATCGTCAGGACCAAACGGCAGCGTATTCACACTGAAAATCGCATGTTGCTGAACGGACCCGTCATGATTGATTCCGACCAGAGACTCAAATCCAACGGCATCCGACGGCACCTCGAAGACCAGTCGGCTGTTGGCGAAAGCAAACAGACCACTGGTTAGAGTCCGGCCGGGGATTTGCAGCGGTTTTTGATCCGCGCCCCGGTCGACATATACCTGAAAGGCTCCCACTCTCGAGCTGGCCGGTTTGCACTTGGAGAGGGCCATCTTCGTCCCATCGCGCAAAATCAGAAAGGGCTCACCCCACACCGCATACCCCCCCCCCTGCGCTTCGAGCACCAGGGTCTTCGCCCCAGTGATCGACAAAGTGATGGTGCGGGCAGGTTCACCGCCCTTGAGCGGGCCGCATTCGACCCGGTTGAACGCGGAGGGCTCGCTTCCCGGCACGGCCACGGAGCCAGCCAACAGAACTATGACGAGAGGCGTGATCAGTCGGAGTTTCATTGTTTATGACCTTCAGGCGCCAGGTGCGACGCCGGTTTATAGATGAACGAATCCCAATATTTGCGGTCCATTTCGTAAACATTGATCGGATCCTTCGCCAGATCGAACGTCTCGGGCAGCAGCCCGTATCGCTTCATCTCCCGCACGTACTCCGCCGGCGGTTTGAAACCCGGCATATCGAACCGCATACCGGTCTGCGCCAGCTTGTCGAGAACCGGCGTTTGATAGGTCTCGCCGCCGTCGGCCCCGATGCATTCGTAGCCAAGATCGTCAGCCAGGACAATGATAATGTTCGGCCGTTGCGACGGAGCTCCGGCAGAAGGTCCGGCAACGCCAGCCCTGCCGAACGCGGCCAATGCGAGCACGAGAGCGATTTCTTGCAATTTCCTCATTTTCACTTTTTCCCTTTCTCTGAAACGGTTCTTCTCAAAGTCATTTCATATCCGAGTGATGGGGTGCTTGAGCACCGGCGGCTCGAATGCCCTATTCCTCAGGAATCTTTTTGTTTATTTACATTTGATGT
>JBAXTX010000010.1:0-31886 GCA_037129975.1 Verrucomicrobiia bacterium
TCTTTGACGATCACTTTCTTGTTGTCGGTCTGCCCAGCTCGGACGACCGGTGAAAGAGTCGCCGTGACAGCCACAGCAACCCACAGGATTTTTTTGATGTTCATTTTTTTGTTTTTGTTTTGTCGCCTTTATAACGACTGAACTGATCGTTATTAAATCTCTGGCTGCCGTCAATGGGAAAATGAAAAAAAACGACATTTTTAAATATATGTCCAGCAATGATATGCGACACTAGCGCATGAGATGGAAACAGAAAACCCTTAAAATATTTCTGTTTTATCCAAGTCTTAAACGACTTAATAGATCGTCATTTACCAATCGGCCCTCAGGGTGCGGATCCCTGATAGAAGGGGGTCTTCCGGATGCAAATCATCCAGTAAAAACGTCCACTCAGATCAGACCTCCTGACCTCGCCCGGAGAAAACGAAAGGGCGAGAACACCATTCGAGACGAACCTCTGCGTCCACTCGCACGGGACGCTCCCTTCCCGGCTCACCTCATTTCCTTCCACGCCAGGAGGTCTGCAGTTATTTTTTTGACGGTTCGAAGATCCGGTCGAAGACGCCGCCGTCGGCGAAGAATTTTTTTTGTGCGTTCGCCCATCCACCGAACTGGCCGTCGATCGTCACCAGTTCGATTTCCGGAAATTGTCCGGCATATTTCGCCCGGGCGGCCTCGGAGATCGGGCGGTAGAAATGTTTTCCGGCGATGTCCTGCCCGGCGTCCGAGTAGAGAAATTCGAGATAGGCGGTGGCGGCCGCCCGGGTGCCTCGCTTGTCCACCACCTTGTCCACGACCGTCACCGGCGGCTCGGCCAGGATGCTGAGCGACGGGGCGATGATTTCGAATTCGCCGGGCTTTTCTTTCTGGATGAGAAAGGCCTCGTTTTCCCAGGAGAGCAAAACATCTCCAATCCCGCGTTCCGAGAACGTGATCGTCGAGCCGCGGGCGCCGGAGTCGAGCACCGGGACATTTTTGAAGAGCTTCGTGACATACTCTTTCGTCCGGGCCTCGTTGCCTTCGTTGTGCTTCAGTGCCCACGCCCAGGCGGCGAGGAAATTCCACCGGGCCCCGCCAGAGGTCTTGGGGTTCGGCGTGATGACCTGCACGCCGGGCTTCACCAGATCGCCCCAGTCCCTGATGCCTTTCGGGTTTCCCTTCCGCACAACAAAAACAATCGTCGAGGTGTAGGGCGAGCTGTTGTGCGGAAGCCGCTTCTGCCAGTCCGCAGGAACAAGCCCTCCCTTCGCGGCAAGCTCGTCCATGTCATAGGCCAGTGCCAGCGTGGCGACATCGGCCTCGATGCCGTCAATGATCGAGCGCGCCTGCTTGCCCGACCCGCCGTGAGACTGGTTGATCCGGATCTCCCGCCCGGTCTTCTCTTTCCAGTGCGAGGCGAACGCCGCGTTGAACTCGCTGTAGAGCTCGCGTGTCGGATCGTAGGAAACATTGAGCAGCTCCACCGGCTTCGCGCCGGCCGGCAGGAACGTGCCAACTGCGAGAACGACGGCAATAATGAGTTTTTTTGTCATAATATTTTTTATTGATGGTTAAGAGAGGCAAAAGGTTTGAGCGGATGAAGCCGAGCGGTTCGATGGGGGACCATGCGTGTCAGAAAGTCACCTTGGCACTGACCCCCAGAATCAGGTCATTGGGGACCGTGTTGTTGCCCGCCGGGTTGATGATGAACTGGGCATATGGTTTCACCGATGCCCACTTGTTCAACTGCACATTGTAAAATGCCTCGAACACTTCGGTGGATGTGAACATGGGCTGATAAGCGTAGTAGCTCTGGTAGGGGCCCTGGCTCCCGTCCGGCTGGGGCGTCGCGCCTGTCCCGGTTCCGGGATTCACGGGCTGCTGAACCGTTGGGCCGTTGTGATATTTTGCATTGTATGCGCTGCCGTAAGCGTTCTGCAACTGCTCGTTTTGTGACCGGAGCCAACTGTTGTAATAGGAGCTGTAAATTCCCACGCCCAGAGCCACGCCAACACTGTCATTGTCGCGGTGAGGGAGGAGCCCCTTGTAAACCAGGCCCGTTTGGAAGTAGAAGGGAAGCTGGTTGTTTTGAGGAGGGGTGAACGTGAACTCGTTGAACATATACAGCCCCTTGTCGCTGAGCTTGGCCGGCTGAATAGCACTTTTTCCATCCGATGCCTGTGCATCAACATGCTCCTTGACCCGATAAAGTTGCTGATCCGCCTGGAGGTAGAGCCCCCAGACAACCTGGTTCTCATGATAGGCGGCCTGCTTGGTGGCGGCATAAGATGTGTAGGCCGGGGTGGTGTAATTGCCGGGATAGGTGGCGCTCGCCTTTCCCTTCACGACCCGATACGAGGCGGGGAATGTCGACGACGTGAAATGCGTCGGCGAGTAGGAGGTGTTTTTTTGCCCCCAGATATATCCGCCGATCGCATATTTGCCTTCGAGCTTGTCTTTGCCGAATTTCGGGGTCCATCCGATTTCATTCACGCTGTAGAGACCGTTCTGATTGTAACTCCCCCCGCTCCCCTGATTGTAAGGGCTGGCCGCATAATAGGCGGGGGCGGAAACCTTCTGACCCTTGGCATTGACATACTTCCCGTTGGCCGGAGAGGTCGGGCGGGCGCCGATGCTTCCCGTATTGGGATGAAACCGGGGCGAGCCATGAAAGTTCAATCCATGGTTGTTCGTAGACCCGGGCACCCATCCGACATTCTGTGAAGCCCCTGTGATGATCCGGCCATCCCCTCCCACGACCCCAACAACCTGCCCGGATTTTTTGAACTGCCCCAGATAGCTTTGCGGGACCGAGGTGTAGGGGTAGACGCTGGTCGCGCTGTATTGCGTGGGAGCTACTCCTCCAGTTCCGGAAATCGCCAGATAGAGTCCGCTCTGGACATAAATCTCCCTGGTTGGCCTGATCTTCAGCGTGCCTCCCCAAGCCGCATAGCTGCTGCCCCAGGGGACCGGACTGGTTTTGTAAAATCCGACAGACCCCTTGTTGGGGACGCCCTTGGCATTATACGCCGAGGCGTTGTTCACCACTGCGATCCCCGGCCCCGGCGTGCCCCCGATGCCCTTGCTCGAAGTGAACGAGTTGTTCTCAAAAAACTTGGAAAGCGGCTGCTGGAGGAACTGCTCGTAGGGATTTTCCCAGCCGGCATTGATGGTGACCGACTTGTTCGGCGTCGAATACTCGATCTGCTGGGTCATGATCCGCACCCCTGTCCCGCTCGCGTACGTTGTGGGATTGAAGTTGCCCGGCGTTCCCGCCGCCCATTGGGGGTTGCCCCCGCCACGGTAGCGCCAGTTGGATTCGATCGTCAGCCCCTTGATCCCGAAGAGCGGCTGAAAATCAAAAACGAATTTGAGCTTCTCTTCATTGAGCCAACTGCTCCCCGGTTGGTTGGGAAGTCCTCCCGAAACCTGCCCGAAATAGACCTCCTTGGCCTCCCCGCTCACCGTCAGGCCGTAGGATTTCATCGGCTCGGCAAGCCCAAACCATCCGTCCGTCGCCCCCTTGTTTTGACTCCACCAACTGGTCAAAAAATTCTTCGAAGCCCCCCCGTGGGAGGAAGAATCCGCTGAAAATACGAGTGAAGAAATCGTCATTGCAAGAATGAAAATCAGTATGCTTGGAAATGCGCTTCTTTCCGTAGGAAATGATGGAAAGGGGCTCATGGTAATTGATGTTGATGGCTGATGATTTCCGTTTTCATATATTTCTCGTTTGCGCCTTTTCATATACGACCGTTTTAGTCGCTATATTTCTCAAGTCAACAGAAAAATCAATTTTTTTTGTTGGGGGCGGAGTGGTCAGTTTATTACAAAGCCGCCGCAAAATCCTGTTTCCTGCCGTCCTCTTTCCCCGTAGCTCTATCGTATGTCCGATGCCATCCAACATCTTCGCCGGGATTACGACCGGGATCCGCTCACCGAGTCCGATCTTGATCCGGACCCTGTGAAGCAATTCCGTATGTGGTTCGAGGACGCGCGCGCTTCGGGGATTCCCGAGCCGAACGCGATGACGCTCGGCACGGCGGATGCCGCGGGACATGTCTCCTGCCGCACGGTCCTCCTGAAAGCCTACGACGACCGCGGGTTTGTTTTTTTCACCAACTACGGAAGCCGCAAGGCCCGGCAGATCACGGAGAATCCTCATGCGTCGCTCCTCTTCCCGTGGGTCGCACTCGCCCGGCAGGTCGAGATCGCGGGCCGCGTTGAAAAGATTTCCGTTGCCGAATCGATCGCGTATTTCATGAGCCGTCCGTTCGGCAGCCGCCTCGGGGCGTGGGTCTCCGACCAGAGCGATGTCATCCCGTCCCGACAGATCCTCCTCGCCAAGTTCGAGGAGCTCAAGCGCAGGTTCGCCCAGGGCGAAATTCCCAAGCCCGAAGGATGGGGCGGATACCGGGTCGTGCCGGATTCCTTCGAGTTCTGGCAGGGCGGACACGACCGGCTCCACGACCGGTTTTTCTACCAGCGCGAGGGCACCGCTTGGACGATCTCCCGTCTCGCGCCGTGAAGCATGGTCTTCCTCACGCGGGCTTGCGCATGAGCCAGTAGATCTCGCCCGGCCACCAGGGGAAGCGGCGACCCCAGGCGAGATTGAACCGCATCCACGCGGCGGAGTTTTCCAGCGGGCTTCCTTTGCTGCGCAGAAAAAACGCGCCGCTGGAGAACTCGGTCACGAGCCCGGCCGCGCGGGCCATGGCGCGCACGCGTTCCGGCGAGAAGACGCTCACATGGCCCATCGGACCCGCTGTCTTGCGGATCCGGGATTCTCGGAATTTTCGGAAAACCCCGGGCACCACCGGGAAACCTCCGATCAGCGACCCGCCGGGCGCGATCCCGGCCGCAATTTTTTTCAGAACCGCCTCGGGGTTCGACAAATGCTCGAGAACATGGAGAAGGATCGCGCAGTCATAGGTCGCCGGAAGCGCGAACGCCGGGTCTTCAAGGTTCGCCTCGAAGAAATCTTCGTATCCGGCCCGGGTCAGCTTCTGAGTGAGCATGACGGCGTCCACAGCCGTCCAGCGCGACCACGAGACACCGGCCGGAGCGGATTTGACAAACTCGAGCATCTGGCCGCTGTGGACGCCGATTTCGGCGATGGCCAGCGGGCGTCCGGCCAGCAGGCACTCCTCGCGGAGGAGTTGGTATCCGAACCAATACCGGAGCAGGCGGAGCGGATAGCGCACGGCCTTGGCCTCGGCGGGCATGCCGAACCTCTTTGCCCGGACTGTCGGGTTGTCGGCCAGGAAGCCGATGTCCCATTTTGATATGTCGTAAGTTTTCAATGCGGTCGCGTATCGTGGGCAGGGTCGCCGCTCCGGTCAAGTGCTTGGTGAGATCACTTGCATCCGGACGGTTTCTCGCTTTATTCAACGGAGAATGTTCGCCCAAAAAGAAGCGCTGATCCGGCTCCTCCACGACAATGACCCGGAAACCGTCCGCCTCGTCAAAGAGCAGCTCGCGGCATCGGGCGAGGAAAAAATTTCCGAGCTTCAGGAGTTGATGCGGGTGGACGACGAGTGTGTGTCCCGCCATGCCCGCGAGGTGCTCACGACGATCAGCGGGCGGAGCGCCGAAGAGGAATTTTCGCTTCTCTGCCACTTCTTTGGAGACGGCCTTGATGTCGAGCGGGCCTGCTGGGCTCTGGCGCGGGCGATGGAGCCGGGGGTCTGCCTCCTCCCCCACGAACACAAGCTCAGCAACTGGGGACGCCAATTTCTCGTGAAAATCTCCGGTGCCGTCAGCAACCGGGAGCGGGTTCTCGTCCTCTCGGATTTTCTCGCCGGGGAACTCGAATTCCGCGGCAATGCCGACAACTACTACTGCGAAAGAAATTCCCTGCTCCCCCGCGTGATCGAAACCCGCTCGGGAATCCCGGTCACATTGACCCTGCTTTACATGATGGTCGGCTCGCGCGCGGGCATGAAAATCGAAGGCATCAACCTCCCCGGCCACTTCATCGCACGCCACGGCGAGGTCTATTTCGATCCGTTTCACCGGGGCAGGATTTTGATCCGCCGGGATGTCGAGGGGATCCTGCTCCGCCAGGGGCTCGCATTGAACGACGGCCATCTCCGTCCGGCCACACACCGCCAGATGCTGCTCCGCATACTGGCGAATCTTTTCTACGTCTATGACCTGAACGGGAACCGCGAAAAACGCGAACGTGTCCGGCACTGGATGCAGACTCTCAAATGCTGCGCGGAATGAGCGCCGGGGGGGGCAAGACGGGCACGGACCCGCTGCCGGGCGGGGCGGAAAAAACCCGCGAACCCGCGCTCCCCGAAGCCGACGACCACCGCATCACACAAAATGGCGGGCGGCTCGAGCAGTGGGTGATCGGACGTCTCCGCGAATCCGGTCGCACGGTTTCGACGGCGGAGTCGTGCACGGGCGGTTTGCTCGCCCACCGGCTCACGAACGTTCCCGGAGCCTCGGAGGTTTTCACCCGCGGGTATGTGACGTATTCCAACGCCGCGAAAATTTCCGATCTCGGAGTTCTTGAGGACTTGATCCGCGGCCACGGTGCGGTGAGCGAGCCGGTGGCCCTCGCGATGGCGGAGGGCTGTCTCGCCAAATCGGGGAGCGACTTGGCCCTCGCGGTGACCGGCATTGCCGGACCCGGCGGCGGCACGCGGGAGAAGCCGGTCGGAACGGTTTTTATCGCCTTGGCACAAAAAGGAAACCCCTCCGCATGCCGCGGGTTCCTGTTTTCCGGCGAACGCGAGACCTTCAAACAACTGGCCGCGCAAGCCGCGCTCGACATGCTCCGCCGCGAGTTGCTGGCGGTTGATAACGCCGGCTGACAGGCAGCCGGCTACTGTTTGTCGGGCACTCCGGGAATCACCTTCGGATCCCGGGGCGTCACGCCCAGCCCCGCCAGCGGGCCGGCATCCATCCGATAGCCGAATTCAAACCGGCTGTCCGGGTCGGTTTGGAATTTGTCGAGCCAGGGGGAGTAGGTTTGGACGCGGACGAGGTTCCTGCCCGGAGAGAACGTGTAGATGCGCAGGTAGCCCCCTCCCCCTTCCGGCCACGTCTGATAATCGCTGAGGCAGGTGATCACCGTGCGATCCTTGTGGATGTCGTATCTGCGGGCTTGGCCGTGATTGTGTCCGCAGAGCATCAGAAAGAGATTCGGGTTGTCCCTGAGGTTGTCGTAAATCGCCTGCCCGCGCGGATCGAATGATCCGCTCACGGCGAGCAGGTCATGGCTGACGACGATGGCCCGGCGCCCGGCGTTGGACTTGAGGACGCCGTCCGCCCAAACATCGATCGGGCCGTAGTCGAGCCTGTCAAAGTCGAAGTCCATGTAGAGCACGACGAAGTCGAGCCCGCTTGCGGAGAATTTATCGAAGTGGCTGTTGTTGTCCCTGTCGGGATGTCCTCCGTAGTAAGAGCGGTCCGAGAAGTGGGCGACGCCGAAAAACTTGTTGTACTGGCTGGTGCCGCCCCTGTGGTCGTGGTTGCCGGGGACGACGCCGTAGGGGATGCCGTCCGGGAGTCCGGTCGCGCTTTCCAACCGATAAAGGGAGTTTGAGGCGTTGGCCCACTGTTCCGGCTTCTCGTCACCCATGTTGGTGATATCCCCCAGATGGGCCACGTAAACGATGTTGAGCCCGGCCCGGTTGGCCACAATCCAATCGGCCTGCGCCTCCAAGATTTTCGGGTGGCGCTCCGAATACAATTGCGTGTCGGGCAGGACCACAATCGTGAAATCCTGTCCCGGCGCGGCGGCCGCGGAAAACGACAGGATCAACCCCAACGCCGCCACACTCCGCCACCCAAGATCCCATTTTTGCATAACCGCCGCACCCTATCAGCTTCGACAGGCTTGGACAGGCCAAAACAGGGGCTTCTTCTCTATCGACACCGGGCGTTTGGCGGATCTAAATTATAAAACTCATGAAGCCCGGTCCCGTCTCGCAGTTCATTGATCTCCACTACCGACACTTCAATGCCGCGGCGCTGAAGGATGCCGCCGACGCCTACTCGGCACACCTCGATGCCGGCGGGATCATGCTCATGACCCTCGCCGGGGCGATGAGCACGGCCGAACTCGGAATCTCCCTCGCCGAGATGATCCGCCGGGGAAAAGTCCACGGGATCGTCTGCACGGGCGCGAACCTTGAGGAGGATGTGTTCAATCTTGTCGCGCACGATTTCTACGAGCGGATTCCGAACTACCGCGACCTCACTCCCGCCGACGAGCAGGCGCTCCTGGACCGCCACATGAACCGCGTCACCGACACATGCATTCCCGAAATGGAGGCGATGCGCCGGATCGAAAGCGTCATCCTCAAGGAATGGATGGATGCCGACGCGCGCGGCGAGAGGCTTTTCCCGCACGAATTTTTCTGGCGGATCCTCGGTTCGAAGGAGCTGCAATCGAGCTTCCAGATTGATCCGAAGAACAGTTGGCTCCTCGCGGCCAAGGAGAAAAACCTTCCGATGTTCGTTCCCGGCTGGGAGGACTCGACGCTCGGCAATATGTATTCCGCCCACTGCATCGAGGGGGATGTCAAAAACGTCCACACCGTCCGCACCGGGATCGAATACATGATTTCGCTCGCGGGCTGGTATGCGCCGACAAGCAAGAAAAACTCGGTCGGCTTTTTCCAGATCGGCGGAGGCATCGCGGGCGACTTCCCGATCTGCGTGGTGCCGATGTTGCACCAGGATCTCCGGCAGGAAGATGTCCCGCTCTGGGGGTATTTCTGCCAGATCAGCGACTCGACGACCAGCTACGGGAGCTACTCGGGTGCCGTGCCGAACGAAAAAATCACCTGGGGCAAGCTCGGGGAAACGACCCCGAAATTTGTGATCGAGTCGGATGCCACGATCGTGGCTCCGCTCATCTTCGCCAAAGTTCTCGGCTGGTAACCCCCAGGCATTTCGCATCGTGACGGAAAGCAGCATTGCGGCCAGTCTGGAAAACCGTAATAGTTTCCGCCCAACATAAAAAAATCATGTCTGCAAAATTACTCAAAGGAACAGAAATCCGGGAAACCCTGCTTGCCGAAATCAAACAGGAGGTCGAGGCGATCAAGGCTGCCCACGGCGTCGTGCCCGGATTGGTCACCATCCTTGTCGGGAGCAACCCCGCGTCACTTTCCTACGTTTCCTTGAAGATCAAAACCGCCCACAGTCTCGGTTTCAAAGAAATTCAAGACAGCCAGCCGGCGGATATTTCCGAGGCGGCGCTGCTCGCGTTGCTCGAAAAATACAGGCGGGACGACACCATTCACGGCATCCTCGTCCAACTGCCCCTGCCGCCGCATATCAACGAGAAGAAGGTGCTCGACGCCATCGATCCCGACAAGGATGTGGACGGGTTTCACCCCGTGAATGTGGGCCGGCTGTTGATCGGCGGCAAAGAAGTGAAATTCCCTCCCTGCACGCCCGCGGGAATCCAGGAGATGATCCGTCGTTCGGGAGTCGAGACCAGCGGCGCGGAAGTCGTCGTGGTCGGCCGCTCCAATATCGTGGGCAAGCCGATTGCAAACATGCTGATGCAAAAAGGCCCCGGCGCGAATGCCACGGTGACTGTCGTGCATACCGGCACGAAAAATCTCGCGGCGCATTGTCAGCGGGCCGATATCCTCATCGTTGCCGCAGGGGTTCCGGGCCTGGTCAAACCCGAGTGGATCAAGCCGGGTGCCTGCGTCATTGATGTGGGCGTGAATCGCGTGGGGGAAAAGACCGACGAAAAGACCGGACGGAAAGTCGCGATTTTGCGGGGAGATGTGGATTTCGATGCGGCCGCGAAAATCGCCGGATTTATCACGCCCGTTCCCGGCGGCGTGGGCCCCATGACAATCACCATGCTCATGCGGAACACCCTCAACTCGCTGAAATTCCGGCTGGGGATCTGATTAAGGTCACCTACTGAATATGACATCCCGCGAGCGCGTCCTTGCCACGTTCGGCCACAAAGAACCCGACCGCGTGCCAGCCTGGCTCGGTGCGTCGCCGGAGTGGAAACGGAACGCCTGCCGGGATCTGGGGCTGCCGGACGACGAAGCGCTCCTGCGCTATTTGGGCGACGACTTCCGCCGCGTCGAAAGCCGGTATGCCGGGCCACCCGAGCGGAGCCCCGGAGAAAGGCTTGACCCCGGGGCCACATGGCGTTCGCCTTTCGGAATCCAGCGCCATGGCTACGGCTACGGCATGCCGCTGGAAAATCCTCTCAAGGATGCCACGCTCGATCAGGTCCACTCCTATCCCTGGCCCGACCCTGCCTGGGTGGATGTGTCACACATCCGTGCCGCGGCGGCGCGGTGGGCCGGCGAGTTTGCCGTTCTGGGCGGAGAATGGTCGCCCTTCTGGCACGACGCCACAGACCTGCTGGACTTCGAGGTGATGGTGTACCAGATGTATGACAACCCCGACTTGGTGGACGCCGTTCTTGACCACGTAGCCAGCTATTATCTGGAGGTCAGCCGACGCATCTTTGAAGCCGCCGGAGACGCCATCGATATTTTTTTTATCGGCAACGATTTCGGGGCGCAAGCCGGCCCGATGATCGGTCCCGAGGCGTTCCGCCGCTTCCTCGTTCCCCAGTTGCGGCGCTTCGTCGAACTGGGCCACGAGTTCGGCAAGCTGGTGCTTCTGCACTCGGACGGCTCCCTGCGGCCGATCATGGAGGACCTGATCGCCATCGGCATCGACGGCATCCAATCGGTGCAGCCGTATTGCGCCGGCATGGAACTGCACGGGCTCAAGCGCGATTTCGGCAGCCGGCTCACCTTCTTCGGCTGCATCGACACCCAGCGGCTCATCGAAAGCACGCCCGGGGAGGCACGCCAGCTCACCATCGATACCCTGCGCACCATGATGCCCGGAGGCGGCTTCATCGCCTCACCGAGCCACGATTACCTCCTGCCCGAAACGCCCACGGAAAACGTCATCATCATGTATGAGACGATCCGGGAATTCGGCGGCTACGGCCCGACGACGACCTTCACGCCGGCAAGAAAGGCAGGTTCCTGACGTTTGACGATCCGTGCCGGATCACCGCCGCCCAAGTGATCACCCCGCACTCCTGACAAAATGAGCGCCCCATTAAGTCCTCTCGACTGGACGATCATCGCCGTTTACCTGCTGGCCGTCGTCGGGCTCGGCGTGGCGGCGGGCTTCCTCCATCGAAAGGGTGAGCGGGGAGGCGAGGGCGGGCATTACTTCCTTGCCGGGAATACGCTCAAGTGGCCGGTGATCGGGCTCGCCATGTTTGCGGCGAACATCTCGACCGTCCATCTCGTCAGCCTTGCCGAGGCGGCTTACAAATACGGGCTGGTGTTCGGCAATTTCGAGTGGATGGCCGGGTTCACGCTCATCCTGCTTTCGCTTTTTTTCGCGCCGCTTTACCTGCGGTCCAAGGTGGCGACGCTGCCGGATTTTCTGGAGCGCCGCTTCAACCGCGGCTGCCGCGATGTGCTCACGGTCGTGTCCTTGTTCTCGGCCATCGTCATCCACATGGGGGTGGCGCTTTACACGGCGGCCTGGGTGCTGCGCGGGATCCTCGGCCTGGCGCCCGGCGCAACGATTCTGGGCATGGATGCGCTGATGTTTTTCATCGTCGTGCTCGGCGTGCTCACCGGCGTTTACACGATGGTGGGCGGGCTGCTCGCCGTCGTCTGGACGGAAAGCGTGCAAACGGTGCTGCTGCTTGTGGGCGCGGTCGTGATCACGGTCGTCGGTTACATGAAAGTCGGCGGATGGACGTCGCTGGCGCACACGCTTGCGACGCACCCGCACCCGCTTGCGGCGGATGCCGCCAGCAAGATCACCTGGGGAACTGAAAACTTTCTTCACATGGCGCGCAGCGCCGGCGATCCCTCCGGGCTGGCTTGGTATTCCATCCTGCTCGGCTACCCGGTGCTCGGGATCTGGTATTGGTGCTGCGACCAGACGATCGTCCAGCGCGTGCTGGCGGCCAAGGACGAGAAGCACGCCCGGCTCGGCCCGTTGTTTTGCGCATTCCTAAAAATCTGGCCGGTCTTCTTCTTCGTGCTGCCCGGCGTGATCTGTGTGGCGCTCGTGCAGCAGAATGCTTTCGGCACTGCGGCGCCGCAAACTGCCGCCGACACCTACACTTTCCTGATCACCCACCTGCTGCCGGTCGGGTTGAAAGGCCTGGTTGCCGCCGCGATGCTCGCCGCCGCGATGCAGACCTGCTCTGCCGCGCTGAATTCCACGGCGACCCTGGTTGCCTACGATTTGTTCAAGCGATACAAGCCGGACATCGGCGACCACAAGCTCGTGACCATCGGCAAGATCACCACCGTGGTCGGTACTGTTCTCGCCATTGTCGCCTCCCCATTGTTCGGCCATTACACGACGATTTTTGAAGGGATCAGCAAGCTCATCTCCTACGTCGCGCCACCGATCACCGCCGTCTTTTTGCTCGGGGTGTTTTGGAAGCGCGCATCCGGAAAATCCGCCTTCATCACGCTCGTCGCAGGAATGCTGCTGGGTTTCGTGACGTTCTATCTCGACTGGAACAACATCTACAGCGGCGATTTTATGCTGATCGCGTTCCTGCTGCTCGTGGCCTGCCTGGCGATCATGGTGGCGACGACCTTCCTCTTCCCGGAAACTCTCAAGGACGAGGCTCGCCTGCTGGTCTGGGACAACTGGAGCGAGCCGCTGCGGATGAAATGCGGTTCCGGCCTGTCGGATTACCGCGTGATGTCTGCGGTGATCCTGGTCGTCTTCGTCGTCCTTTATCTGATTTTCCGTTGAACCGATTTGCTGAAATAAACGCTCTATGAAAACATTGCTTTGCCTGTTGTCCGCCGTGTTGCTCGCCAGCTGCGCCACCCAAAAACCACCGCGCCGCTTCGCCTGGGTCACCGGGCTCAAGCCGGAGAAGGCCGCTCGCTATGAAGATTTGCATGCGCATCCGTGGCCGGGGGTGTGCAGGATGATCAAGAAATCCCACATCCGGAATTACTCGATCTTCAAGCGTGAGATTGGCGGGAAAACCTATCTCTTTTCGTATCTCGAATATACCGGCTCAGACTTCGGCGCGGACATGAAAAAGCTGGCCGCCGATCCCGAAACGCGTCACTGGTGGAAAGAGACGGATCCGTGCCAGCAACCTTTGCCCGATGCTGCGGCGAAAGGCAAAATCTGGAGCGACGCCACCGAGGTCTTTCATCTCGACTAACCCGGCAACCCCTCGCGGAGCACTTCCACCGTGCCGCTTCCGGTGGCGGTGGACATCAGGTAAACCCCCGCCCAGCCTTCGCTCACCAGCCAGCGGATCTGCTCGGCGGCAATCGCCCGGCCCACCTTCGCCTGGTCGGCGGGATCCGCCATGGTGGAAAACCTTTTGAGGATATCGTCCGGAATGACCACGCCGGGGACCTGCGCCATCCGTTTGGCGTGCTCGAAACTCGTCAGCACCATCACCCCGATCAGGAACGGCACCCGGCCCCGGAATTTTTCGAGGGCCGCGAGCGGGGCATGGTGGAACGCGGGCTGGGTCATGATGTAATCCGTGCCATTGTCGATTTTCTGCTGCAGCCGGGAGAGTTCGAGCTCCATGTTCCGCGCCTCCGGCTCGACGCCGGCGCCGATGGTGAAGCGGGTGCGCGGATCCGGCTGCTTGCCGAGCGCCACGCCGCCAAAATCCACGCCCGCGTTGAGGCAGGAATGCGTGAGCCGGATCATCGCGATGGAATCCAAATCAAACACCGCCGCCGAGCGCGGGTAGGTCGGCGACATTTTGGGCGGATCGCCGGTGACGAACAGGACGTTGTGGATACGGTTGGCATGATACCCCACCAACCGGCTTTGGATGCCCATGGTATTCAGGTCGCGGCCCGTGAAGTGCGGGATCAGCTCCAGCGGGTCACCGGTCGCGGCGGTCCAGCCGAGGCGCTCGCGGATCAATTGGATGAAATCGCCGGGTGAAATCAACGGGATGCCCCGCGAGCCATCGGTGAAATCCACCGCGTCCACCAGCCCGCAGGCGGAAATCTTTCCGATGAAATCCACTTTTTTTTGAATGATGTTTTCGTCCGTTCCGCGCGGCGGAAGCGCCTCGATGCTGACAACGAACCGCCCGTCCTTGAGCTTCTGCGACATGTGGCCGTTCAGGCATTTCTCGGCGTCGCCAATGGGCGGCAGGGCGGAAGTCACCTCGACGGTAACCGCCTTTTTCCCGGCAGTTCTGGATTGCAGGTAATTGTGCATCTCCTGGATGTGCGGCGGATGCATTTCGCAGCAGCCGCCCAGCAAACGCACCCCGCGATCAAACAAACTGCGGGCCATCTTGCCTGCAAATTCCGGGTTGACCGAGGTCATGAGCCGGTTGCCGATGCGCTGGAATCCGCCCGCGTTCGGCATGACAACGAGCTGGATCTCCCCGGAACGAACCGGCACGGCGTCCTTAACGGCATCGACAAACGTGTCGGCATCCCAAGGCGCGCAACAATTGACCCCGACAACGGCCACGCCGAGTGCTGCCATGCGGTTGACAAACGCGAGCGGGGTGGGCTGCTCCGGCGGCTGCAGCGCATTGGCGTCGGGAGGGGTCATTTCCGCAATCACAGGCGGCATTTGTGGCAGCGAGCGGATCAGCCCGATGAGTAGTTCGAGCTGGGGCAGGGAACTGAACGTCTCCAGCAGCAGCGCGTCCGCGCCGGCGGCCGCGAGGGATTCGATCTGTTCGCGGTAACATTCCTCGACCGCGTCCGCCGTGGTCAGGGGTTGGGCTGTCGGCCCGACGGAGGCCAGCACAAAGAAATCCTCCGGCCCGCCCTGCTGGGACTGGAATTTGGCGATGGCTTCCCGTGCCACCTGGACGCCGCCCCGGTTCAAGGACTCAACGCGGCCTTCCAGCCCGAATGGCAGCAACTGCCGGCGGTTGGCTCCGAAGGTGTTGGTCTTCAGGCAGCGCGCCCCGGCGGCGAGATACGCGAGGTGAACATTCCGGATCAGTTCCGGCTGGTCCGCGTTGAAGGCCTCGTAAACGTGGTTGGTTTCCGAAAGCCGTCCGGTCAACTCGAATAAATAGGAACCCATCGCGCCGTCGGTGAGCAGCGGTTGCGACTTTAATGCGGTCAGAAAGTCAGCCATAGGCGGGCATAGTGCAACCACGCTCGAAAACTGTCAAAAGCAACCTGCTCTCACCGGAGAAAAGGATGAGGGGACGCACCGATTCTTTGGAGGGACATCCTCCGGCATGTCCCACTTATTTTCGGCACAGCGCGGAACGTGGGTCAATCCAATTTGGGACATGCCGGAGGATGTCCCTCCGAGCTTACGCGGGCCCTGCGCTTTCCTTGCACGTCAGGATGTCATCTTTTGGCCATGTTGCGACAGAGCAACGACAGCACAAAACCGACTGCGAGCAAAATGGCACCGAGCGCGAAGGCGTGGCCGGATGCCTGCGCACCGTGCCGGTCTTTCAGCCAGGCGACGACTTGCGGCCCGACGATTCCGCCGGCCGACCAGGCGGTCAGGATGGCCCCGTAGAGCACGGGCATCAGGCCGGGACCGAAGGTGTTCAGGACGAACGAAGGCATGACGCCGAAGCCTCCGCCGTAGCAGAGAAGGATGTAGCAGATCAGCGCGGCGAACACCCATGGGTTGCCGGTGAGCATCAGCGCGACGAAGGCGATGACCTGGGTCGCGAGCATGAGGCGGAAGGTGGTGAGCTGGCCAAGGCGGTCGGACAGACCTCCCCATGAGAACCGGCCCAGGCCATTGAACACGGAGCTGATCGCGATCAGGGTGGCACCGTAGGCCGCCAGCGTGGCCGGGGAGAGAAGCGGGTTGGTTTTCTTCCACAAATCCTGGAGCAGCGGCGACTGGAAGCTGATGATCGCTATGCCGGCGACGATGTTGCAAAAGAAAACCAGCCACATCAGGACGAACTGCCGGGACACGATCTGGGGCAGGGCTTTTTCCTTTCCGGCCAGGGACGTGGCGGCAGCTGCCGCCACGTCCCTGGCCGGAAAGGAAAAAGCCCTGCCCCAGATCGTGTCCCGGCAGTTCGTCCTGATGTGGCTGGTTTTCTTTTGCAACATCGTCGCCGGCATAGCGATCATCAGCTTCCAGTCGCCGCTGCTCCAGGATTTGTGGAAGAAAACCAACCCGCTTCTCTCCCCGGCCACGCTGGCGGCCTACGGTGCCACCCTGATCGCGATCAGCTCCGTGTTCAATGGCCTGGGCCGGTTCTCATGGGGAGGTCTGTCCGACCGCCTTGGCCAGCTCACCACCTTCCGCCTCATGCTCGCGACCCAGGTCATCGCCTTCGTCGCGCTGATGCTCACCGGCAACCCATGGGTGTTCGCCGCGCTGATCTGCTACATCCTTCTCTGCTACGGCGGAGGCTTCGGCGTCATGCCTTCGTTCGTCCTGAACACCTTCGGTCCCGGCCTGATGCCCGTGCTCTACGGGGCCATCCTGACCGCCTGGTCGGCCGGCGGAATCGTCGGGCCGCAAGTCGTCGCCTGGCTGAAAGACCGGCACGGTGCGCAGGCATCCGGCCACGCCTTCGCGCTCGGTGCCATTTTGCTCGCAGTCGGTTTTGTGCTGTCGTTGCTCTGTCGCAACATGGCCAAAAGATGACATCCTGACGTGCAAGGAAAGCGCAGGGCCCGCGTAAGCTCGGAGGGACATCCTCCGGCATGTCCCAAATTGGATTGACCCACGTTCCGCGCTGTGCCGAAAATAAGTGGGACATGCCGGAGGATGTCCCTCCAAAGAATCGGTGCGTCCCCTCATCCTTTTCTCCGGTGAGAGCAGGTTGCTTTTGACAGTTTTCGAGCGTGGTTGCACTATGCCCGCCTATGGCTGACTTTCTGACCGCATTAAAGTCGCAACCGCTGCTCACCGACGGCGCGATGGGTTCCTATTTATTCGAGTTGACCGGACGGCTTTCGGAAACCAACCACGTTTACGAGGCCTTCAACGCGGACCAGCCGGAACTGATCCGGAATGTTCACCTCGCGTATCTCGCCGCCGGGGCGCGCTGCCTGAAGACCAACACCTTCGGAGCCAACCGCCGGCAGTTGCTGCCATTCGGGCTGGAAGGCCGCGTTGAGTCCTTGAACCGGGGCGGCGTCCAGGTGGCACGGGAAGCCATCGCCAAATTCCAGTCCCAGCAGGGCGGGCCGGAGGATTTCTTTGTGCTGGCCTCCGTCGGGCCGACAGCCCAACCCCTGACCACGGCGGACGCGGTCGAGGAATGTTACCGCGAACAGATCGAATCCCTCGCGGCCGCCGGCGCGGACGCGCTGCTGCTGGAGACGTTCAGTTCCCTGCCCCAGCTCGAACTACTCATCGGGCTGATCCGCTCGCTGCCACAAATGCCGCCTGTGATTGCGGAAATGACCCCTCCCGACGCCAATGCGCTGCAGCCGCCGGAGCAGCCCACCCCGCTCGCGTTTGTCAACCGCATGGCAGCACTCGGCGTGGCCGTTGTCGGGGTCAATTGTTGCGCGCCTTGGGATGCCGACACGTTTGTCGATGCCGTTAAGGACGCCGTGCCGGTTCGTTCCGGGGAGATCCAGCTCGTTGTCATGCCGAACGCGGGCGGATTCCAGCGCATCGGCAACCGGCTCATGACCTCGGTCAACCCGGAATTTGCAGGCAAGATGGCCCGCAGTTTGTTTGATCGCGGGGTGCGTTTGCTGGGCGGCTGCTGCGAAATGCATCCGCCGCACATCCAGGAGATGCACAATTACCTGCAATCCAGAACTGCCGGGAAAAAGGCGGTTACCGTCGAGGTGACTTCCGCCCTGCCGCCCATTGGCGACGCCGAGAAATGCCTGAACGGCCACATGTCGCAGAAGCTCAAGGACGGGCGGTTCGTTGTCAGCATCGAGGCGCTTCCGCCGCGCGGAACGGACGAAAACATCATTCAAAAAAAAGTGGATTTCATCGGAAAGATTTCCGCCTGCGGGCTGGTGGACGCGGTGGATTTCACCGATGGCTCGCGGGGCATCCCGTTGATTTCACCCGGCGATTTCATCCAATTGATCCGCGAGCGCCTCGGCTGGACCGCCGCGACCGGTGACCCGCTGGAGCTGATCCCGCACTTCACGGGCCGCGACCTGAATACCATGGGCATCCAAAGCCGGTTGGTGGGGTATCATGCCAACCGTATCCACAACGTCCTGTTCGTCACCGGCGATCCGCCCAAAATGTCGCCGACCTACCCGCGCTCGGCGGCGGTGTTTGATTTGGATTCCATCGCGATGATCCGGCTCACGCATTCCTGCCTCAACGCGGGCGTGGATTTTGGCGGCGTGGCGCTCGGCAAGCAGCCGGATCCGCGCACCCGCTTCACCATCGGCGCCGGCGTCGAGCCGGAGGCGCGGAACATGGAGCTCGAACTCTCCCGGCTGCAGCAGAAAATCGACAATGGCACGGATTACATCATGACCCAGCCCGCGTTCCACCATGCCCCGCTCGCGGCCCTCGAAAAATTCCGGGGCCGGGTGCCGTTCCTGATCGGGGTGATGGTGCTGACGAGTTTCGAGCACGCCAAACGGATGGCGCAGGTCCCCGGCGTGGTCATTCCGGACGATATCCTCAAAAGGTTTTCCACCATGGCGGATCCCGCCGACCAGGCGAAGGTGGGCCGGGCGATTGCCGCCGAGCAGATCCGCTGGCTGGTGAGCGAAGGCTGGGCGGGGGTTTACCTGATGTCCACCGCCACCGGAAGCGGCACGGTGGAAGTGCTCCGCGAGGGGTTGCCGGGTTAGTCGAGATGAAAGACCTCGGTGGCGTCGCTCCAGATTTTGCCTTTCGCCGCAGCATCGGGCAAAGGTTGCTGGCACGGATCCGTCTCTTTCCACCAGTGACGCGTTTCGGGATCGGCGGCCAGCTTTTTCATGTCCGCGCCGAAGTCTGAGCCGGTATATTCGAGATACGAAAAGAGATAGGTTTTCCCGCCAATCTCACGCTTGAAGATCGAGTAATTCCGGATGTGGGATTTCTTGATCATCCTGCACACCCCCGGCCACGGATGCGCATGCAAATCTTCATAGCGAGCGGCCTTCTCCGGCTTGAGCCCGGTGACCCAGGCGAAGCGGCGCGGTGGTTTTTGGGTGGCGCAGCTGGCGAGCAACACGGCGGACAACAGGCAAAGCAATGTTTTCATAGAGCGTTTATTTCAGCAAATCGGTTCAACGGAAAATCAGATAAAGGACGACGAAGACGACCAGGATCACCGCAGACATCACGCGGTAATCCGACAGGCCGGAACCGCATTTCATCCGCAGCGGCTCGCTCCAGTTGTCCCAGACCAGCAGGCGAGCCTCGTCCTTGAGAGTTTCCGGGAAGAGGAAGGTCGTCGCCACCATGATCGCCAGGCAGGCCACGAGCAGCAGGAACGCGATCAGCATAAAATCGCCGCTGTAGATGTTGTTCCAGTCGAGATAGAACGTCACGAAACCCAGCAGCATTCCTGCGACGAGCGTGATGAAGGCGGATTTTCCGGATGCGCGCTTCCAAAACACCCCGAGCAAAAAGACGGCGGTGATCGGTGGCGCGACGTAGGAGATGAGCTTGCTGATCCCTTCAAAAATCGTCGTGTAATGGCCGAACAATGGGGAGGCGACAATGGCGAGAACAGTACCGACCACGGTGGTGATCTTGCCGATGGTCACGAGCTTGTGGTCGCCGATGTCCGGCTTGTATCGCTTGAACAAATCGTAGGCAACCAGGGTCGCCGTGGAATTCAGCGCGGCAGAGCAGGTCTGCATCGCGGCGGCGAGCATCGCGGCGGCAACCAGGCCTTTCAACCCGACCGGCAGCAGGTGGGTGATCAGGAAAGTGTAGGTGTCGGCGGCAGTTTGCGGCGCCGCAGTGCCGAAAGCATTCTGCTGCACGAGCGCCACACAGATCACGCCGGGCAGCACGAAGAAGAAGACCGGCCAGATTTTTAGGAATGCGCAAAACAACGGGCCGAGCCGGGCGTGCTTCTCGTCCTTGGCCGCCAGCACGCGCTGGACGATCGTCTGGTCGCAGCACCAATACCAGATCCCGAGCACCGGGTAGCCGAGCAGGATGGAATACCAAGCCAGCCCGGAGGGATCGCCGGCGCTGCGCGCCATGTGAAGAAAGTTTTCAGTTCCCCAGGTGATCTTGCTGGCGGCATCCGCCGCAAGCGGGTGCGGGTGCGTCGCAAGCGTGTGCGCCAGCGACGTCCATCCGCCGACTTTCATGTAACCGACGACCGTGATCACGACCGCGCCCACAAGCAGCAGCACCGTTTGCACGCTTTCCGTCCAGACGACGGCGAGCAGCCCGCCCACCATCGTGTAAACGCCGGTGAGCACGCCGAGCACGACGATGAAAAACATCAGCGCATCCATGCCCAGAATCGTTGCGCCGGGCGCCAGGCCGAGGATCCCGCGCAGCACCCAGGCCGCCGTGTAAAGCGCCACCCCCATGTGGATGACGATGGCCGAGAACAAGGACACGACCGTGAGCACATCGCGGCAGCCGCGGTTGAAGCGGCGCTCCAGAAAATCCGGCAGCGTCGCCACCTTGGACCGCAGGTAAAGCGGCGCGAAAAAAAGCGAAAGCAGGATGAGCGTGAACCCGGCCATCCACTCGAAATTGCCGAACACCAGCCCGTATTTGTAAGCCGCCTCGGCAAGGCTGACGAGATGGACGGTCGAGATGTTCGCCGCAAACATGGCGAGCCCGATCACCGGCCACTTGAGCGTATTCCCGGCAAGGAAGTAATGCCCGCCCTCGCCTCCCCGCTCACCCTTTCGATGGAGGAAGCCCGCCGCCACGCCGAGCCCGACGACGGCCAGCAGGTAAACGGCGATGATCGTCCAGTCGAGAGGACTTAATGGGGCGCTCATTTTGTCAGGAGTGCGGGGTGATCACTTGGGCGGCGGTGATCCGGCACGGATCGTCAAACGTCAGGAACCTGCCTTTCTTGCCGGCGTGAAGGTCGTCGTCGGGCCGTAGCCGCCGAATTCCCGGATCGTCTCATACATGATGATGACGTTTTCCGTGGGCGTTTCGGGCAGGAGGTAATCGTGGCTCGGTGAGGCGATGAAGCCGCCTCCGGGCATCATGGTGCGCAGGGTATCGATGGTGAGCTGGCGTGCCTCCCCGGGCGTGCTTTCGATGAGCCGCTGGGTGTCGATGCAGCCGAAGAAGGTGAGCCGGCTGCCGAAATCGCGCTTGAGCCCGTGCAGTTCCATGCCGGCGCAATACGGCTGCACCGATTGGATGCCGTCGATGCCGATGGCGATCAGGTCCTCCATGATCGGCCGCAGGGAGCCGTCCGAGTGCAGAAGCACCAGCTTGCCGAACTCGTGGCCCAGTTCGACGAAGCGCCGCAACTGGGGAACGAGGAAGCGGCGGAACGCCTCGGGACCGATCATCGGGCCGGCTTGCGCCCCGAAATCGTTGCCGATAAAAAAAATATCGATGGCGTCTCCGGCGGCTTCAAAGATGCGTCGGCTGACCTCCAGATAATAGCTGGCTACGTGGTCAAGAACGGCGTCCACCAAGTCGGGGTTGTCATACATCTGGTACACCATCACCTCGAAGTCCAGCAGGTCTGTGGCGTCGTGCCAGAAGGGCGACCATTCTCCGCCCAGAACGGCAAACTCGCCGGCCCACCGCGCCGCCGCGGCACGGATGTGTGACACATCCACCCAGGCAGGGTCGGGCCAGGGATAGGAGTGGACCTGATCGAGCGTGGCATCCTTGAGAGGATTTTCCAGCGGCATGCCGTAGCCGTAGCCATGGCGCTGGATTCCGAAAGGCGAACGCCATGTGGCCCCGGGGTCAAGCCTTTCTCCGGGGCTCCGCTCGGGTGGCCCGGCATACCGGCTTTCGACGCGGCGGAAGTCGTCGCCCAAATAGCGCAGGAGCGCTTCGTCGTCCGGCAGCCCCAGATCCCGGCAGGCGTTCCGTTTCCACTCCGGCGACGCACCGAGCCAGGCTGGCACGCGGTCGGGTTCTTTGTGGCCGAACGTGGCAAGGACGCGCTCGCGGGATGTCATATTCAGTAGGTGACCTTAATCAGATCCCCAGCCGGAATTTCAGCGAGTTGAGGGTGTTCCGCATGAGCATGGTGATTGTCATGGGGCCCACGCCGCCGGGAACGGGCGTGATAAATCCGGCGATTTTCGCGGCCGCATCGAAATCCACATCTCCCCGCAAAATCGCGACTTTCCGTCCGGTCTTTTCGTCGGTCTTTTCCCCCACGCGATTCACGCCCACATCAATGACGCAGGCACCCGGCTTGATCCACTCGGGTTTGACCAGGCCCGGAACCCCTGCGGCAACGATGAGGATATCGGCCCGCTGACAATGCGCCGCGAGATTTTTCGTGCCGGTATGCACGACAGTCACCGTGGCATTCGCGCCGGGGCCTTTTTGCATCAGCATGTTTGCAATCGGCTTGCCCACGATATTGGAGCGGCCGACCACGACGACTTCCGCGCCGCTGGTCTCGACTCCCGAACGACGGATCATCTCCTGGATTCCCGCGGGCGTGCAGGGAGGGAATTTCACTTCTTTGCCGCCGATCAACAGCCGGCCCACATTCACGGGGTGAAACCCGTCCACATCCTTGTCGGGATCGATGGCGTCGAGCACCTTCTTCTCGTTGATATGCGGCGGCAGGGGCAGTTGGACGAGGATGCCGTGAATGGTGTCGTCCCGCCTGTATTTTTCGAGCAACGCGAGCAGCGCCGCCTCGGAAATATCCGCCGGCTGGCTGTCTTGAATTTCTTTGAAACCGAGACTGTGGGCGGTTTTGATCTTCAAGGAAACGTAGGAAAGTGACGCGGGGTTGCTCCCGACAAGGATGGTGACCAATCCGGGCACGACGCCGTGGGCAGCCTTGATCGCCTCGACCTCCTGTTTGATTTCGGCAAGCAGGGTTTCCCGGATTTCTGTTCCTTTGAGTAATTTTGCAGACATGATTTTTTTATGTTGGGCGGAAACTATTACGGTTTTCCAGACTGGCCGCAATGCTGCTTTCCGTCACGATGCGAAATGCCTGGGGGTTACCAGCCGAGAACTTTGGCGAAGATGAGCGGAGCCACGATCGTGGCATCCGACTCGATCACAAATTTCGGGGTCGTTTCCCCGAGCTTGCCCCAGGTGATTTTTTCGTTCGGCACGGCACCCGAGTAGCTCCCGTAGCTGGTCGTCGAGTCGCTGATCTGGCAGAAATACCCCCAGAGCGGGACATCTTCCTGCCGGAGATCCTGGTGCAACATCGGCACCACGCAGATCGGGAAGTCGCCCGCGATGCCTCCGCCGATCTGGAAAAAGCCGACCGAGTTTTTCTTGCTTGTCGGCGCATACCAGCCCGCGAGCGAAATCATGTATTCGATCCCGGTGCGGACGGTGTGGACGTTTTTGACATCCCCCTCGATGCAGTGGGCGGAATACATATTGCCGAGCGTCGAGTCCTCCCAGCCGGGAACGAACATCGGAAGGTTTTTCTCCTTGGCCGCGAGGAGCCAACTGTTCTTCGGATCAATCTGGAAGCTCGATTGCAGCTCCTTCGAACCGAGGATCCGCCAGAAAAATTCGTGCGGGAAAAGCCTCTCGCCGCGCGCGTCGGCATCCATCCATTCCTTGAGGATGACGCTTTCGATCCGGCGCATCGCCTCCATTTCGGGAATGCATGTGTCGGTGACGCGGTTCATGTGGCGGTCCAGGAGCGCCTGCTCGTCGGCGGGAGTGAGGTCGCGGTAGTTCGGAATCCGCTCGTAGAAATCGTGCGCGACAAGATTGAACACATCCTCCTCAAGGTTCGCGCCCGTGCAGACGATCCCGTGGACTTTTCCCCGGCGGATCATCTCGGCGAGGGAGATTCCGAGTTCGGCCGTGCTCATCGCCCCGGCGAGGGTCATGAGCATGATCCCGCCGGCATCGAGGTGTGCCGAGTAGGCGTCGGCGGCATCCTTCAGCGCCGCGGCATTGAAGTGTCGGTAGTGGAGATCAATGAACTGCGAGACGGGACCGGGCTTCATGAGTTTTATAATTTAGATCCGCCAAACGCCCGGTGTCGATAGAGAAGAAGCCCCTGTTTTGGCCTGTCCAAGCCTGTCGAAGCTGATAGGGTGCGGCGGTTATGCAAAAATGGGATCTTGGGTGGCGGAGTGTGGCGGCGTTGGGGTTGATCCTGTCGTTTTCCGCGGCCGCCGCGCCGGGACAGGATTTCACGATTGTGGTCCTGCCCGACACGCAATTGTATTCGGAGCGCCACCCGAAAATCTTGGAGGCGCAGGCCGATTGGATTGTGGCCAACCGGGCCGGGCTCAACATCGTTTACGTGGCCCATCTGGGGGATATCACCAACATGGGTGACGAGAAGCCGGAACAGTGGGCCAACGCCTCAAACTCCCTTTATCGGTTGGAAAGCGCGACCGGACTCCCGGACGGCATCCCCTACGGCGTCGTCCCCGGCAACCACGACCACAGGGGCGGCACCAGCCAGTACAACAAGTTTTTCGGCGTCGCCCACTTCTCGGACCGCTCTTACTACGGAGGACATCCCGACAGGGACAACAACAGCCACTTCGATAAATTCTCCGCAAGCGGGCTCGACTTCGTCGTGCTCTACATGGACTTCGACTTTGACAGGCTCGACTACGGCCCGATCGATGTTTGGGCGGACGGCGTCCTCAAGTCCAACGCCGGGCGCCGGGCCATCGTCGTCAGCCATGACCTGCTCGCCGTGAGCGGATCATTCGATCCGCGCGGGCAGGCGATTTACGACAACCTCAGGGACAACCCGAATCTCTTTCTGATGCTCTGCGGACACAATCACGGCCAAGCCCGCAGATACGACATCCACAAGGATCGCACGGTGATCACCTGCCTCAGCGATTATCAGACGTGGCCGGAAGGGGGAGGGGGCTACCTGCGCATCTACACGTTCTCTCCGGGCAGGAACCTCGTCCGCGTCCAAACCTACTCCCCCTGGCTCGACAAATTCCAAACCGACCCGGACAGCCGGTTTGAATTCGGCTATCGGATGGATGCCGGCCCGCTGGCGGGGCTGGGCGTGACGCCCCGGGATCCGAAGGTGATTCCCGGAGTGCCCGACAAACAGTAGCCGGCTGCCTGTCAGCCGGCGTTATCAACCGCCAGCAACTCGCGGCGGAGCATGTCGAGCGCGGCTTGCGCGGCCAGTTGTTTGAAGGTCTCGCGTTCGCCGGAAAACAGGAACCCGCGGCATGCGGAGGGGTTTCCTTTTTGTGCCAAGGCGATAAAAACCGTTCCGACCGGCTTCTCCCGCGTGCCGCCGCCGGGTCCGGCAATGCCGGTCACCGCGAGGGCCAAGTCGCTCCCCGATTTGGCGAGACAGCCCTCCGCCATCGCGAGGGCCACCGGCTCGCTCACCGCACCGTGGCCGCGGATCAAGTCCTCAAGAACTCCGAGATCGGAAATTTTCGCGGCGTTGGAATACGTCACATACCCGCGGGTGAAAACCTCCGAGGCTCCGGGAACGTTCGTGAGCCGGTGGGCGAGCAAACCGCCCGTGCACGACTCCGCCGTCGAAACCGTGCGACCGGATTCGCGGAGACGTCCGATCACCCACTGCTCGAGCCGCCCGCCATTTTGTGTGATGCGGTGGTCGTCGGCTTCGGGGAGCGCGGGTTCGCGGGTTTTTTCCGCCCCGCCCGGCAGCGGGTCCGTGCCCGTCTTGCCCCCCCCGGCGCTCATTCCGCGCAGCATTTGAGAGTCTGCATCCAGTGCCGGACACGTTCGCGTTTTTCGCGGTTCCCGTTCAGGTCATAGACGTAGAAAAGATTCGCCAGTATGCGGAGCAGCATCTGGCGGTGTGTGGCCGGACGGAGATGGCCGTCGTTCAATGCGAGCCCCTGGCGGAGCAGGATCCCCTCGACATCCCGGCGGATCAAAATCCTGCCCCGGTGAAACGGATCGAAATAGACCTCGCCGTGGCGTGCGATGAAGTGGCCGGGGAGGTTGATGCCTTCGATTTTCATGCCCGCGCGCGAGCCGACCATCATGTAAAGCAGGGTCAATGTGACCGGGATTCCCGAGCGGGTTTCGATCACGCGGGGGAGCAGGGAATTTCTTTCGCAGTAGTAGTTGTCGGCATTGCCGCGGAATTCGAGTTCCCCGGCGAGAAAATCCGAGAGGACGAGAACCCGCTCCCGGTTGCTGACGGCACCGGAGATTTTCACGAGAAATTGGCGTCCCCAGTTGCTGAGCTTGTGTTCGTGGGGGAGGAGGCAGACCCCCGGCTCCATCGCCCGCGCCAGAGCCCAGCAGGCCCGCTCGACATCAAGGCCGTCTCCAAAGAAGTGGCAGAGAAGCGAAAATTCCTCTTCGGCGCTCCGCCCGCTGATCGTCGTGAGCACCTCGCGGGCATGGCGGGACACACACTCGTCGTCCACCCGCATCAACTCCTGAAGCTCGGAAATTTTTTCCTCGCCCGATGCCGCGAGCTGCTCTTTGACGAGGCGGACGGTTTCCGGGTCATTGTCGTGGAGGAGCCGGATCAGCGCTTCTTTTTGGGCGAACATTCTCCGTTGAATAAAGCGAGAAACCGTCCGGATGCAAGTGATCTCACCAAGCACTTGACCGGAGCGGCGACCCTGCCCACGATACGCGACCGCATTGAAAACTTACGACATATCAAAATGGGACATCGGCTTCCTGGCCGACAACCCGACAGTCCGGGCAAAGAGGTTCGGCATGCCCGCCGAGGCCAAGGCCGTGCGCTATCCGCTCCGCCTGCTCCGGTATTGGTTCGGATACCAACTCCTCCGCGAGGAGTGCCTGCTGGCCGGACGCCCGCTGGCCATCGCCGAAATCGGCGTCCACAGCGGCCAGATGCTCGAGTTTGTCAAATCCGCTCCGGCCGGTGTCTCGTGGTCGCGCTGGACGGCTGTGGACGCCGTCATGCTCACTCAGAAGCTGACCCGGGCCGGATACGAAGATTTCTTCGAGGCGAACCTTGAAGACCCGGCGTTCGCGCTTCCGGCGACCTATGACTGCGCGATCCTTCTCCATGTTCTCGAGCATTTGTCGAACCCCGAGGCGGTTCTGAAAAAAATTGCGGCCGGGATCGCGCCCGGCGGGTCGCTGATCGGAGGTTTCCCGGTGGTGCCCGGGGTTTTCCGAAAATTCCGAGAATCCCGGATCCGCAAGACAGCGGGTCCGATGGGCCATGTGAGCGTCTTCTCGCCGGAACGCGTGCGCGCCATGGCCCGCGCGGCCGGGCTCGTGACCGAGTTCTCCAGCGGCGCGTTTTTTCTGCGCAGCAAAGGAAGCCCGCTGGAAAACTCCGCCGCGTGGATGCGGTTCAATCTCGCCTGGGGTCGCCGCTTCCCCTGGTGGCCGGGCGAGATCTACTGGCTCATGCGCAAGCCCGCGTGAGGAAGACCATGCTTCACGGCGCGAGACGGGAGATCGTCCAAGCGGTGCCCTCGCGCTGGTAGAAAAACCGGTCGTGGAGCCGGTCGTGTCCGCCCTGCCAGAACTCGAAGGAATCCGGCACGACCCGGTATCCGCCCCATCCTTCGGGCTTGGGAATTTCGCCCTGGGCGAACCTGCGCTTGAGCTCCTCGAACTTGGCGAGGAGGATCTGTCGGGACGGGATGACATCGCTCTGGTCGGAGACCCACGCCCCGAGGCGGCTGCCGAACGGACGGCTCATGAAATACGCGATCGATTCGGCAACGGAAATCTTTTCAACGCGGCCCGCGATCTCGACCTGCCGGGCGAGTGCGACCCACGGGAAGAGGAGCGACGCATGAGGATTCTCCGTGATCTGCCGGGCCTTGCGGCTTCCGTAGTTGGTGAAAAAAACAAACCCGCGGTCGTCGTAGGCTTTCAGGAGGACCGTGCGGCAGGAGACATGTCCCGCGGCATCCGCCGTGCCGAGCGTCATCGCGTTCGGCTCGGGAATCCCCGAAGCGCGCGCGTCCTCGAACCACATACGGAATTGCTTCACAGGGTCCGGATCAAGATCGGACTCGGTGAGCGGATCCCGGTCGTAATCCCGGCGAAGATGTTGGATGGCATCGGACATACGATAGAGCTACGGGGAAAGAGGACGGCAGGAAACAGGATTTTGCGGCGGCTTTGTAATAAACTGACCACTCCGCCCCCAACAAAAAAAATTGATTTTTCTGTTGACTTGAGAAATATAGCGACTAAAACGGTCGTATATGAAAAGGCGCAAACGAGAAATATATGAAAACGGAAATCATCAGCCATCAACATCAATTACCATGAGCCCCTTTCCATCATTTCCTACGGAAAGAAGCGCATTTCCAAGCATACTGATTTTCATTCTTGCAATGACGATTTCTTCACTCGTATTTTCAGCGGATTCTTCCTCCCACGGGGGGGCTTCGAAGAATTTTTTGACCAGTTGGTGGAGTCAAAACAAGGGGGCGACGGACGGATGGTTTGGGCTTGCCGAGCCGATGAAATCCTACGGCCTGACGGTGAGCGGGGAGGCCAAGGAGGTCTATTTCGGGCAGGTTTCGGGAGGACTTCCCAACCAACCGGGGAGCAGTTGGCTCAATGAAGAGAAGCTCAAATTCGTTTTTGATTTTCAGCCGCTCTTCGGGATCAAGGGGCTGACGATCGAATCCAACTGGCGCTACCGTGGCGGGGGCAACCCCCAATGGGCGGCGGGAACGCCGGGCAACTTCAATCCCACAACGTACGCGAGCGGGACAGGGGTGCGGATCATGACCCAGCAGATCGAGTATTCGACGCCGAACAAGTCGGTCACCATCAATGCCGGCTGGGAAAATCCCTACGAGCAGTTCCTCCAGCAGCCGCTTTCCAAGTTTTTTGAGAACAACTCGTTCACTTCGAGCAAGGGCATCGGGGGCACGCCGGGGCCGGGGATCGCAGTGGTGAACAACGCCTCGGCGTATAATGCCAAGGGCGTCCCCAACAAGGGGTCTGTCGGATTTTACAAAACCAGTCCGGTCCCCTGGGGCAGCAGCTATGCGGCTTGGGGAGGCACGCTGAAGATCAGGCCAACCAGGGAGATTTATGTCCAGAGCGGACTCTATCTGGCGATTTCCGGAACTGGAGGAGTAGCTCCCACGCAATACAGCGCGACCAGCGTCTACCCCTACACCTCGGTCCCGCAAAGCTATCTGGGGCAGTTCAAAAAATCCGGGCAGGTTGTTGGGGTCGTGGGAGGGGATGGCCGGATCATCACAGGGGCTTCACAGAATGTCGGATGGGTGCCCGGGTCTACGAACAACCATGGATTGAACTTTCATGGCTCGCCCCGGTTTCATCCCAATACGGGAAGCATCGGCGCCCGCCCGACCTCTCCGGCCAACGGGAAGTATGTCAATGCCAAGGGTCAGAAGGTTTCCGCCCCCGCCTATTATGCGGCCAGCCCTTACAATCAGGGGAGCGGGGGGAGTTACAATCAGAACGGTCTCTACAGCGTGAATGAAATCGGATGGACCCCGAAATTCGGCAAAGACAAGCTCGAAGGCAAATATGCGATCGGCGGATATATCTGGGGGCAAAAAAACACCTCCTACTCGCCGACGCATTTCACGTCGTCGACATTCCCCGCCTCGTATCGGGTCGTGAAGGGAAAGGCGAGCGCCACCTATCCCGGCAATTACACCACCCCGGCCTACACATCTTATGCCGCCACCAAGCAGGCCGCCTATCATGAGAACCAGGTTGTCTGGGGGCTCTACCTCCAGGCGGATCAGCAACTTTATCGGGTCAAGGAGCATGTTGATGCACAGGCATCGGATGGAAAAAGTGCTATTCAGCCGGCCAAGCTCAGCGACAAGGGGCTGTATATGTTCAACGAGTTCACGTTCACCCCTCCTCAAAACAACCAGCTTCCCTTCTACTTCCAAACGGGCCTGGTTTACAAGGGGCTCCTCCCTCACCGCGACAATGACAGTGTTGGCGTGGCTCTGGGCGTGGGAATTTACAGCTCCTATTACAACAGTTGGCTCCGGTCACAAAACGAGCAGTTGCAGAACGCTTACGGCAGCGCATACAATGCAAAATATCACAACGGCCCAACGGTTCAGCAGCCCGTGAATCCCGGAACCGGGACAGGCGCGACGCCCCAGCCGGACGGGAGCCAGGGCCCCTACCAGAGCTACTACGCTTATCAGCCCATGTTCACATCCACCGAAGTGTTCGAGGCATTTTACAATGTGCAGTTGAACAAGTGGGCATCGGTGAAACCATATGCCCAGTTCATCATCAACCCGGCGGGCAACAACACGGTCCCCAATGACCTGATTCTGGGGGTCAGTGCCAAGGTGACTTTCTGACACGCATGGTCCCCCATCGAACCGCTCGGCTTCATCCGCTCAAACCTTTTGCCTCTCTTAACCATCAATAAAAAATATTATGACAAAAAAACTCATTATTGCCGTCGTTCTCGCAGTTGGCACGTTCCTGCCGGCCGGCGCGAAGCCGGTGGAGCTGCTCAATGTTTCCTACGATCCGACACGCGAGCTCTACAGCGAGTTCAACGCGGCGTTCGCCTCGCACTGGAAAGAGAAGACCGGGCGGGAGATCCGGATCAACCAGTCTCACGGCGGGTCGGGCAAGCAGGCGCGCTCGATCATTGACGGCATCGAGGCCGATGTCGCCACGCTGGCACTGGCCTATGACATGGACGAGCTTGCCGCGAAGGGAGGGCTTGTTCCTGCGGACTGGCAGAAGCGGCTTCCGCACAACAGCTCGCCCTACACCTCGACGATTGTTTTTGTTGTGCGGAAGGGAAACCCGAAAGGCATCAGGGACTGGGGCGATCTGGTGAAGCCCGGCGTGCAGGTCATCACGCCGAACCCCAAGACCTCTGGCGGGGCCCGGTGGAATTTCCTCGCCGCCTGGGCGTGGGCACTGAAGCACAACGAAGGCAACGAGGCCCGGACGAAAGAGTATGTCACGAAGCTCTTCAAAAATGTCCCGGTGCTCGACTCCGGCGCCCGCGGCTCGACGATCACGTTCTCGGAACGCGGGATTGGAGATGTTTTGCTCTCCTGGGAAAACGAGGCCTTTCTCATCCAGAAAGAAAAGCCCGGCGAATTCGAAATCATCGCCCCGTCGCTCAGCATCCTGGCCGAGCCGCCGGTGACGGTCGTGGACAAGGTGGTGGACAAGCGAGGCACCCGGGCGGCCGCCACCGCCTATCTCGAATTTCTCTACTCGGACGCCGGGCAGGACATCGCCGGAAAACATTTCTACCGCCCGATCTCCGAGGCCGCCCGGGCGAAATATGCCGGACAATTTCCGGAAATCGAACTGGTGACGATCGACGGCCAGTTCGGTGGATGGGCGAACGCACAAAAAAAATTCTTCGCCGACGGCGGCGTCTTCGACCGGATCTTCGAACCGTCAAAAAAATAACTGCAGACCTCCTGGCGTGGAAGGAAATGAGGTGAGCCGGGAAGGGAGCGTCCCGTGCGAGTGGACGCAGAGGTTCGTCTCGAATGGTGTTCTCGCCCTTTCGTTTTCTCCGGGCGAGGTCAGGAGGTCTGATCTGAGTGGACGTTTTTACTGGATGATTTGCATCCGGAAGACCCCCTTCTATCAGGGATCCGCACCCTGAGGGCCGATTGGTAAATGACGATCTATTAAGTCGTTTAAGACTTGGATAAAACAGAAATATTTTAAGGGTTTTCTGTTTCCATCTCATGCGCTAGTGTCGCATATCATTGCTGGACATATATTTAAAAATGTCGTTTTTTTTCATTTTCCCATTGACGGCAGCCAGAGATTTAATAACGATCAGTTCAGTCGTTATAAAGGCGACAAAACAAAAACAAAAAAATGAACATCAAAAAAATCCTGTGGGTTGCTGTGGCTGTCACGGCGACTCTTTCACCGGTCGTCCGAGCTGGGCAGACCGACAACAAGAAAGTGATCGTCAAAGA
>JBAXTX010000100.1:0-10308 GCA_037129975.1 Verrucomicrobiia bacterium
CGTTCTTGACGTCGCAGATGTAATCGATCGTCCGCTCGTTGAGCCCGAGCCCGGCATCGAACTCGTAGGCGACGTCGTAGCGGAAGTCGCCGCGCGAGCGGTCAATGTTCACATCGGGTTTGGAATCGGTTTCCATGGCGGGATCAGGCGGTTGCGGGAAATTCTTTTTCGACCCAGTCGTATCCTTGTGCCTCGAGTTTGAGCGCGAGATCTTTGTCCCCGCTGAGGGCGATCCGGCCGTCCACCATCACATGGACGACATCCGGCACGATGTAGTTCAGGAGCCGCTGGTAGTGGGTGATGACGAGGAACCCGCGGTCCGGCGAGCGCAGGGCGTTGACCCCGTCGGAGACGACCTTGAGCGCGTCAATGTCGAGTCCGCTGTCGGTCTCGTCGAGCACCGCGTATTTCGGCTCGAGCATCGCGAGCTGCAGGATTTCACAACGTTTTTTCTCGCCGCCCGAGAACCCCTCGTTCACCGCGCGGGACGTGAAGTTCCGCGGGATCTTGAGCGCGTCCATCTTGGCATAGAGCTCCCCGTAGTATTCGATCGCGTCCAGATCCTCGCTTTCGGAGAGCCTCGCCTGGCGCGCCGCCCGGATGAAGTTCGCGATCGTCACGCCCGGAACCTCCATCGGATACTGGAACGCCACGAACAGCCCCGCACGGGCGCGGTCGTCCGGCTCCGCCATCTCGAAAAGCGGGCGGCCGTCGAGCGTCACCGAGCCGCCGGTGACCACGTAGTCCGGGTGTCCGGCCATCACTTTCGCCAGCGTGCTCTTCCCCGATCCGTTCTTGCCCATGATCGCATGCACCTCGCCCCGCGGAATTTCCAGATGGAGGCCGCGGAGGATCTCCCGATCCCCGATGTTCGCATGCAGGTTTTCGATTTTCAGTGACATAGTGTTCAAGTGTTGAGGGCCGGAAAGAGGCCGCGGAGCGTGGATGGGTTGCGCCCGGTTGGGGCGGCTAGGCGATCGTGATGTCCTTGCTGAGATAGACGTCCTGAATGACCCGCAGAAGTTCGGCCCCTTCCTCCATCGGGCGCTGGAACGCCTTGCGTCCCGAGATGAGCCCGGTGCCGCCGGCGCGCTTGTTGACGACGGCGGTGAAGACCGCCTCTTCGAAGTCGCGCTTGCCGGAGGCTCCGCCGCTATTGATGAGGCCGGCGCGGCCCATGTAGCAATTCGCGACCTGGTAGCGGCAGAGGTCGATCGGATGGTTGGTCGTGAGCTCGGTGTAGATCCGCTCGTCGAGTTTGCCGTAGCTCGAGGAGCCGGAGTTCAGCGCCTTGTAGCCTCCGTTGTTCTCCGGGAGCTTCTGCTTGATGATGTCGGCCTGGATCGTGCAGCCGAGGTGGTTGGCCTGGCCGGTGAGGTCGGCCGAGACATGGTAATCCTTGTCGCCTTTGATTTTGAAGGCCGGGTTGCGCAGGTAGCACCAGAGGACGGTCGCCATGCCGAGCTCATGGGCGAGCGCAAACGCCTCCGCCACCTCGATGATCTCGCGGTGCGCGTCGTCGGATCCGAAATAAATCGTGGCCCCGACCGCCGCGGCCCCCATGTCCCAGGCCTCGCGGATTTTTCCGAAGGAAATCTCCTGGAAAGCATTCGGGTAGGTCAGCAGCTCGTTGTGGTTGATTTTGACAAGGAACGGGATCTTGTGCGCGTATTTCCGCGAGACCGCGCCGAGAACGCCGAACGTTGACGCGACGGCGTTGCAACCGCCCTCGATCGCCAGCTTCACGATGTTCTCCGGGTCGAAATAGAGCGGGTTCTTCGCGAAGCTCGCGCCCGCCGAATGCTCGATCCCCTGGTCCACCGGCAGGATGGAAAGATACCCGGTGCCCGCCAGTCGGCCGGTGCCATACATCCGGCTCAGGTTGTTGAGAACCCGCTGATTCCGGTCGGTCCCCGCGAACACGCGGTCCACAAAATCCGGCCCGGGCAGGTGCAGAAGCTCTTTCGGGATGGTTTTTGACGTGTGGCCGAGAAGGTATTCCGCCCGGTCTCCGAGATACGATGGGATGTTCATGGATGAAACGAAAAATTAAACCCGATGACCGGAAGTGTCCAGCGGAGGATTTGATTTCCGAGCCTTGCCAGGCGGGGGAAACCCGCCAAGATACCGGACTGACATGTCGGATTTGCTTCGGCATTTTTTTATCGCGATGGGCCTTCAAGAAAGGAGCGAAGCGATTGTGCGACGCGCGCCGACGGCCTCCGCCAGGGAGGGACGCACGCTCCCCACAAACCGCAGCACGACGGTTTTTTCCGGAGAAGCCGGCGACTGGCAGATGTATTTGAAACGCCCGTGGGGAGACCGCCAGGACGGGGTGTTCGCGATGGATATTCATCTGGATCCGCCGCTGCGGCACATCGGGGTTGCTCCCCTCAACGAGCGCTCCTCGCGTTGGGCGGAGGCGCTCACGCGGGGGTTCCGGCAGGCCCGTGCCCGGCTGGAAAAAATTCCCTCTGCCGCGCGGGTGTTCGATGAAATGGTTTTCGAGAACCCCTCGAATGCCGGGCTGAGGCTGGCTTCCTGCGCGGAGCTTCCCGCCGCCTCGACGCGGGAGATCCGCGTGAACGACAACCTCACGCCGGCGGAGACGAGAATCCTGGTGCGGACCAGCCTGCTCGAGGAGTTCGAGTCCCGGTTGGACGAGGAAAAGCCGATGGAGCACCTCGGGGAAATCTGGGAAGTCCTGAGCGGGATCCTGCTCCAGCTCGGTCACGGAAGTTACCCGCGCGACCGGTTCACCGAGCGGATCGAACTGACGACGAAGTGGGCGCTGGTCAATCTCCATGTGCTTTACAGCGGGAAGAAAGACGGACGCCCCGATCCGAACGATGCCGGCGAGGCGTTCGAAAAAATTCGTGCGAAACGCGGGAAGATCGAGCGCCGGGAGCTTTTCACAAGGGATCCGTTTTTCCGGCTGCTTTCCGATCTTTCGTTCCTGCTGCGGGATCGCGGCGTCGAAAGCTTGTGGGACACGGCGGCCGTCATTGTGCGCGATTTTCTGGATTCCCGCTACCTGCGGCTCAGCATCGCGAGTCTCATGCCCGACCGGCCGGACTGGCAGGAGGCGATGCCGGTCGAGTGGAAAACCCCCAAAAAAATCAGGACTCCGCCGCCGGTGTCCGGTCGCTACGGGATTATTGACGACGAGGACGAGGACGCCTGGAAACAGCTGCGCGATCCGCTGGAGGGCATCGGATATCTGATCATCGGACAGCTCGGCATGGGGCAGTTCGGGCGCGTTTACGAGGCGATCAATGTCGGCAACGGCAGCATCCCCGCCCGCGTGGCCGTGAAGGTGGACCGCATCCGCAAAGGACATAAAAAAGAAGCGATCGAAGCGGCGGACACGATCATGGACATCGCGCACGGGCTCGCGAAGTCGCCGCATGTCATCAGGGCTTTCGATGCCGGCTACATGAAAAATCCCCGGTCGAACTACCACATTCTGCAGATCGTCGAGGGGGACACGCTCGACCACCTGATCGGGATTGCGGGCACCGAGCACGCGAGCATCGCGCGACCGATTGCCGGACGTTCCTCGCCGGCCGACGCGAGCCGTGAATTTCTGAAATCGCTGAGCGGAAGCGCGGGGGAGGCGTGGCGGCGGAACAGGAGATCTCCTCCCTTTGTTGCGTCGCCCGGGCTGAGCCAGATCCTCGATCTCCTCACAAGCAAAGCGCTCTGGATCGAGGAGGTCCACAGCCTCGGGTTCGCGGTCAATGACTTGAAAAATGGAAACGTCATGATGAGCCGCCGCGGGCAGTTCAAGGCGATCGATCTCGATTCTTACAGCCGGGTCTTTTCCCATCTCGACAAGCTGCCCGACTTCTTTTTCCTCGCGGTGTCCGCGCTCCAGCTCGTCACGCACGGCTGCGGCTGGAACAGGGTGGCCGGGTCGGCGGACATCAAGGAACTGTTGTCGGATCCGGGAGCGGTCGGGCGGCGGCTGCGGGAGATCTGGGCGTATGGCGACCTTTCGCTGCAGAGCGGCGGGCGGGTCACCACCGGGGAGGTCACGGAGTTCTTCGCGCGGTTCATTGACGACGCGCGCTCCGGAGTTTTCGCGAACGAGCCGGAGCGTTTCACCCAAGCCATCAACGCCCTGATTTTTCTCAAGCGCCGCCTCACGACCGAGGAGATGGTGCTCCAGTAGAGGGGAGGAAATAAGAAAGCGGAAACACGTCGTATTCCCGGCCGTATTGCGCCAGGTAGAGGAGCGAGTAGGAACGTTTGAAAATCAGCACGGGCAGGAGCAGCACCGTGCCGAGATACGGAAGAGCAAGCACGCAGCCGGCCATGCAGCACGTGATCAGCACGGTCGCCACGACGATCGCGCCGACGGCGATGGCGATGACGACCTGGAACAGGAGATAAAGCAGGAATTTTCCGGCATGGCCCCGGAGAATGTCCGAAAATTCACGCCACGCATCCCAACACCGTTTCCCGCGCAGAAACATGATCGGAACCACGAAGTCCATGGTGAATTTTTTGATGATCGCCAAGACGAGCCCGATCGAAAACATCACCACGACCATCCCGGCCGCCCGGGCGATGCCGCCGGCTCCCCACTCGTTGTGAAGGAACATCCTGAAAATCAAAACGCCCGCGATCACGAACAGCGGCAGCGTGAGCGCCATGCCCGCCAATCCGAGCCAGAGGCGGAACCAAAAGAGGCTGTCTGCCTGGCGGGCGAATTTGTGCCACGGCTCGGCGACGTCGGCTTTGTCGAGGGCGACACAATGGAGAAACAGGAACTTGCCCCGGCTGTTGAACCACAGAAAAAGCACCCCGAGAGCCATCAGGACGATCATCAGCCCGATGGCCAGCGGCAGGATCCAGCTCAGATTGGCCATGACGTAATCCCGGATGCGCTCGAACTCATGCCGGAAATGGATTCCGTTGCCGCGCGCGGTGTGGAACTGGTAATTTCCACGATAGAATCCGCCGCGTTCCCCCAAGCCGGCCAGCCAGGCGGAAAAGCCGAGCACAAACCATTTGCCCAAATCGAAAGGTCGAAACAACATGCGCCGGGTCCATTCGATGGCCGGGCCGAGGGGCGAAGTCACGCTGATGCGGGTTGGTGTCGTCATGGAGTGAAAGGGTCCGACCCGATCCGCAGCGCGGCGATCGCGGCCATCACGCGGTCGCTCAGTGCCTGATATGTTTCGCGCGTGGCCGAGGCGATTTCTTCGTGGGAAAAGTGGAGAGGCTCGCCGATGACGACCGTGATCCGGGGGAAGTGCAGCCGCTTGGCGCCTTTGGGAAATGCGTCGTGGGCGCCGAAGATCCGCATCGGAAGGACGGGGGCGCCGGTCTTGGCGATGACGAACCCGATGCCCGCCCGTGCGGGCTGGATGTTGCCGTCCTTCGAGCGCGTGCCCTCGGGAAAGAGGACGACCCCGTTCCCCTCCCTGATTTTTTTGATGACCTCGCGGAGGGCGGACATGTCATTGCCGTCGCGCTCGACCGGGATGACATTCATGGCGGGGAAGAGGGGGCCGAAGAACGGCCACTTGAGGAGCGTCTTGCGGGCGAGATAATAGACTCCCCGGTGGCTGCAGATCCCGGCGAGCGGCGGGTCGAAAAAGCTCGAGTGGTTGACCGCCAGGATGAGCGGGCCGCTCTCGATCATGCGCTCGGGGTGGACGACCCGCAGGCAGAAGCACACACGGGCAAGCAGCTTCGCGAGGTTGTAAAAAATGTTGTAGATCAGGCTCATTTCGGAACGATTCCGAGCGGGCGGAGAAGGGACAGAACCTCCTCCACGACCTCGTCGAGGGTGAGGTGAGAAGTGTCCACAAGCCGGGCGTCCTCGGCGATCTGGAGCGGCGCGGCCTTGCGGGAGGAATCCATCTGGTCGCGCGCGGCGATCTGGTCGGCTCCGCCCTCGGCTTCGCGCCGCCGCTGGCGGATCTCCGGCGAGGCATCGAGGTAGAATTTGAAGGGGGTTTCCGGAAAGACGGCGGTGCCGATGTCCCGGCCTTCCATGACGAGCGGGCGGTCGGGGGCGAGGGCGCGGAGGCGCGCCGAAATCAGTTTGCGCACGGCGGGGACGGAGGCCACGGGCGAAACATGGAGGTTGACATGGTTGTCCCGAAGCTCGGCGTCCGGGGCCGCGCTGTTGATGTGGATGAACGATTCGCCGTCCTCTCCGATCCCGCAGGCGATCTCCGCGCGGGCAAGCGCGGCCTCGACGCTTTCGGGCGAGGAGGTGTCCGCGCCCTGGCGGAGGACTTCCCATGTGACCGCGCGATACATGTTGCCGGAATTTACACAGGCGAACCCGAGCCGCCTGGCGAGGCGGCGCGAGACGCTGCTTTTCCCCGAGGCCGCCGGGCCGTCAATCGCGATGACTGTCATGGTTTTTTCCTGTTGCGGGTTTTTGTATCCAGGGAAGAAATCACCGGAGTGCGCCGGCCGACCCCGGTTCCCCTCTGGATTTTTTTGAGTGTCTCAAAAAATGTCGGGTAAGACGTCTGGACGCAAGCGATGTCCTCGATGACGGTTTCGCCGGAAGCGAAGAGTCCCGCGACGGCGAACGCCATCGCGATCCGGTGGTCGCCGAAGCTCTGGATGTGCGCGCCCTTGAGCGGCCTGCCGCCGGTGATCGCCATCCCGTCGGGGAATTCCTCGACCTCGACCCCCATCGCCCGAAGGTTCGTGGCGATGGCCGCGATCCGGTCGGTTTCCTTCACGCGCAATTCCTTCGCATCCCGGATGACCGTCGTTCCACTGGCGAGGGCCGCCGCGACAGCGATCGCCGGGATCTCGTCAATGACATTGGGAATCTCCGCGCCATGCACCTCGGTGGCTTCGAGGCGGCATCCCTTGATGTCAATCGTCCCCGACGGTTCGCCGTGAACCGCCGTCTCGACGACCTCGCGCAGGCACGCCCCCATGCGGATGAGGACGTCAATGATTCCCGTTCGGGTCGGGTTGAGTCCGACATCCTTGACGAGGAGGCGCGCGCCAGGGCGGGCGGCGGCGGCGACCATCCAGAACGCGGCGCTCGAGATGTCGCCCGGCACATGGAAATCGCGTGATTCCGGGATCTGGCCGCCGTCGAGAGAAACCCGGATCTCTTTGAGTTTCCGGCCGGCCGGCGAGCTTCCCTCCCAGATTTCCTCGCGGCGGAGGTTGACGAGAAAAAATTCCAACATCCGTTCGGTATGGTCGCGCGAGCGGGCGGACTCGATGACCGTCGTGGTGCCTTTGGCGAAGAGGCCGGCCAGGAGGACCGCGCTCTTGACCTGTGCGCTGGCGACCGGCAGCCGGTAGGTGATCCCCTCGAGCGGTCCGCCCTCGACAACGAGCGGCGGGCATTGGTTGTCGCCCTCGGCCCGGAGGCGGGCGCCCATCTCCTGGAGCGGCTCGATGACGCGCCGCATCGGACGCTTCGAGAGCGACGGGTCGCCGGTCAGCCGGCAGGAAAATTTCTGCGGGGCGAGGAGCCCGGCCATGAGGCGCATCGTGGTGCCCGAGTTCCCGCAATCCATGACGCCCTCCGGCGCCTGGAAAATCCCGTGGTTGCCTTCGACGATGAGCGTGCCGGGCTCGGGGGACGCGATCGCGACGCCGAGCTGCCGCATCGCCCGCGCCGTGCTCCGGCAGTCCTCGCCTTCCAGGAAGTTCGTGATCGTGCATCTCCCGTTCGAGATCGCGGAGAGGAGGACCGCGCGGTGGGAAATGCTTTTGTCGCCCGGCACGGACATCTCGGCTTCGATGCGCGGCGCCCGGCGGACTTTGAGAACCGTTTTCTGGGCGGGGTTCAAGGAGAATCCTCCGCGCGAAGGATTCTGGCGGTCCGCAGAAAGCCTTCAATCGCCCCGCGGTCCCCGCGCGACACGGCGTTTTTCAATGCCTCGAGGTGTTCCTGGAGGTCGGAGATTCCGGAGACGAGCTCCTTCCGGTTGTCGAGGAGGATCTCCGCCCACAGACCCTCCGGGCCGCAGGCAATGCGGGTCGAGTCACGATACCCGCTCCCTGCCAGAGCGGAAATGCCCCGGTCTGTTGCCAGGGCGGCATGGACCAGAGCCGCGGCCGCCGCGTGAGGCAGGTGGCTCATCCGCGCCACGGCGGCATCGTGCGCGGAGGGAGACATTTCGTGAAGCCGGCAGCCGGCGGACGTCCACAGTCCGCGAACCGCATCCAGTGCCCGGGCCTCGGAATTTTCCGTCGGCGTGAGGATGCAAAGCGCGCCGTCGTAAAGGTCCGGACGCGCGGCAATGATCCCGCTCTGCTCGGATCCCGCCATCGGATGCGCCCCGATGAATCGCCCGCCGAGAGTCGTTTCGAGCACGGACACGATCCGTTCTTTCACGCTCCCCGCGTCGGTCACGGGAACCCCGGGCGGGAGGAGAGACGCGAGGCGCGCCCCGGATTGTTCGATCGCATGCGGCGAGGTGCAGAGCACAACAATCTCCGCCCCTTCGACAACGGAGGCGAGCTCGCAGGAAACCCGGCAGTCCGGCAGCACGGACTCCACAGCGGCAAGCGACCCGGCGCGACGAGTCCACAGAGAAACCGTCCACGGCACGTCACCGCGCCGCAACGCCATCGCCAGCGAGCCGCCGATCAGGCCGGGGCCGAGAATTGCGGCTTTGCGGCTCAGGGAACCAGGAAGATCTTGCCGGAATACGGGCATTTCACCTCGGTTCCGGGCGGGAACCCGCGGACGTCCACATAGCCGGCATAAGGAGAGTGCGGGCTCGTCACGAAACCCGGCTTGCCGGGAACAGGCGTGCCATAGGCCATCTCACGCGAGGCGGTCTTCGGCGTTGCGACCGGCGCGGGAGTGGGAGCGGCAGTCTGCTCCGGGGTCGCCACCGCGTTGGGGTCCGGCGTGGGAGTGGGCGCCTCAACCTGCGTCTCCGTGGAATTCCCTCCCGTGCCGCGATAGCCGAACCGGTTGCGTCCGGACGCCGAGTTGGTTTCCGCGCTCTGCTGGCAGGCGGCCAAGGCCACCGCAAGCGCGCAGCCGGTGACGATCATCGAAGAAGGTTTCATAAAATGGTGTTAATCAAACAGTGTGGCATGGAAACCGCCGCGATTCAATGCAAATTTCCGGTTTTAAAAAAATAGCGGGGCTCATCTTCTCTATTCTCGCACGGAGGCGGCGGCGCAGACGCGGGGGCAGGAAGTCAGGAAGAAGTTGGAAACGACCGCAAGGCCATCCGCACGCTCTTCCGGTTCGGGAGGAAAAAAACTACCTGCCCAGAGAGGCGAAGACGGAAGCGGAATTCACCACCAGCTACGACTTGGGGAGCTAAGATTTTTTCGACATTGACATCATGTGCATCACATGATCATGTGATCCACATGAGAAATATTACCCTGAGCGTTGATGAGGACAGTTATCGGAACGGTCGGATTGCGGCCGCGCACCGGGGGACATCGGTCAGTGGGTTGGTGAGGGATTTTTTTCGTTCCTTGCAGGCCGAGAAAATGGATCCTGACAGGCAGATTGAGGAGTTGTTTGAGGTGATGGACCGGGAGGGAACCCCAGGAAGGGCCGGAGCACGGGAACGGGATCGATCCAAACTTTATGACCGCTGATTTCTTCATCGACACAAACGTCCTGCTCTACGCCCAATCAAAGCATCCCGACGAAACCGCGAAGCGCGAACTCGCGAGAGAAACTCTGCGGCGTCCCGGAATCGCGTTTTCCTCCCAGGTGCTCGGCGAGTTTTATGTCAATGCGACGCGCAAGCTTTCGCCACCGATCAGCCACGATTCTGCCGTCCGGATTTTGCGGAAGCTGGAGGCGTTTCCGATTTTGCCCATCGGGCCCGGCGAAGTTTTCCAGGCCCTCGAGATCCGCGCGCGCTATTCGATTTCCTACTGGGACAGCCTCGTTCTGGCCGCCGCACAAACGCTGAAGTGTCGCGCGATCTTGTCCGAAGATCTGAACGACGGACAAGACTATGGCGGCGTGCAGGTGATCAATCCTTTTCTGTAAGGCGCAGCGGAAACTCGAAGATTTTTCGACCGAAAATCAAAGAAATGGTTCGCGACAATGCCCGCCAAGGAGAGATTGAAGGAAATCCGCGCCAGTCCCTTTTCCCGATCCGTAAACTTGGCTCGCGTTCTTCCCTCCCAGCAGCTACACTGTGAACATGAGTGTGATCGAATCCATCATGAATGATCTGAAAAACCTGCCGACCCCGAAACTGGTCGAAGTGGCCCGCTACGTTCACGGCTTGAGCCAGGCCGACCAGGAGGCCCGCCGGGAACTTCTGCGCCAGACTCATGGAGTTCTGAGCGACGAGGACGGACAGGTTTTTGAAA
>JBAXTX010000101.1:0-10284 GCA_037129975.1 Verrucomicrobiia bacterium
GCCCAGGAAGGCGCCGGCGCGGAGAAAAGCTTCGGGCTCAACATCCGGCTGCCGTTCGAGCAGCACCCGAACAAAACGATCCACGACGATCCCAAACTCATCAACTTCAACTATTTTTTTGCGCGCAAGCTGTCCTTTGCGAAGGAGACGGATGCGTTCGCGCTGTTTCCCGGCGGGTTCGGGACGCACGACGAGGGATGCGAGATCCTGACATTGATGCAGACCGGCAAGATGCCGATCGTTCCGGTGGTGATGCTCGACCGGCAGAACGGCCACTACTGGGAGACGTGGCGGAGGTTCATCGTGAACGACCTCCTCGATCAGGGGCTCGTCTCACCAACGGATTTCCACCTCTTCCACATCACCCACGACCCCGATGACGCGGTGAATGTGATCACCCAATTCTACAAAAATTTCCATTCTTACCGATGGGTGCTGGAGAAGATGGTGATCCGGATCCAAAGCAAACTGGCTCCGGCGGCGCTGGACGATTTGAATGTCCGGTTCGAAGCCCTGATCGCTGTCGGCCGGATCGTGCAGACCGGGGTGCTTCCGGAGGAGCGCGACGAGTTCGCCGGGCTGCCGCGCATCGTCCTCACCCCGCACAAACGCGATTTCGGCGTCTTCCGGCTGCTGATTGATGCCATCAACAACGCGGTGACCATCGCATGAAACGCAGGGCGTTTCTTTTGGCGCTCGCCACCGTGCCGGTGGCCGCGCTTGCCGGAAGCTCCAAATTCGATGCCGCGCGGGTTTACGGAAAAATCCAGTTCGTCACGAGCTTTCCGGATTACAAAGTCGAGGTCGTGAACAGCTTCCCCGACCTGAAAGTCGAGATCGTCGAGGCGTTTCCCGACAAGCCGGGAAAGTGGCGGATTGTGAATTCGTTTCCCGATTTCAAGATCCAGATCGTTTCGTCGTTCCCGGACTTCAAGATCCAGTTCGTGAAGAGTTTTCCCGGTCCGGCCTGATGGGACTCCGCCTGGCTATTTTAAGATTTCGCGGAGTTTTTTGACGGCGGGAGGCGGGATGAACTGGCTGACGTCGCCGCCGAGGCGGGCGACTTCCTTGACGATCCGCGAGCTGAGGTAGGTGTAGTCTTCCTTGGGGGTGAAGAAGACGGTTTCCAGGCGCGCTTCCAGCTTTCGGTTCATGAGCGCCATCTGGAATTCGAACTCGAAATCGGAGACCGCCCGGAGGCCGCGGATGACGGTGAAGACGCCATGCTCGCGGGCGAATTCCACGAGAAGTCCCGAGAGCGGGACGACTGTAACCGCGGGGTTGTCGGAGGTGCTTTCCTGGAGCATCTGGATCCGGTCGGCGACCGAGAAGAGCGGGCCTTTTCCCTCGCCGGTGGCGACGGCCACGATGACGGAGTCGAAAAGGTGGGCGGCCCGGGAGATGACGTCGAGGTGGCCGAACGTGACGGGATCGAAACTCCCGGGGTAAATGGCGCTGCGGTTTTTCATTCCCATTCAATCGTGGCGGGCGGTTTGCTGGAGACATCGTAGCAGAGGCGGTTGACGCCCTTGACCTCGTTGATCACGCGGGCGGAGATCCGGCCGAGGAGTTCGTAGGGCAGTCGCACCCAGTCGGCGGTCATGCCGTCGTGGCTTTGCACGATGCGGAGCGCGATCGTGTAGTCGTAGGTGCGCTCGTCTCCCATCACCCCAACCGAGCGCACGGGAAGCAACACCGCGAACGACTGCCAAACTTTGTCATACCAGCCCGAGCTTTTCATTTCCTCGAGGACGATGGCATCCGCGTCGCGGACGATCCGGAGACGTTCGGGCGTGATCTCGCCCAGAATGCGGACCGCGAGGCCGGGGCCCGGGAACGGCTGGCGGCGGACGATTTCCTTCGAGAGCCCGAGCTCGGCACCGACCCGGCGGACCTCGTCCTTGAAGAGCTGGCGGAGCGGCTCAACGAGATCGAACTTCATGCGCTCGGGAAGACCGCCGACGTTGTGGTGGCTTTTGATGAGCGCGGCGGGGTTCCCGGAAATCGAGACGCTCTCGATCACGTCGGGATAAAGCGTCCCCTGCGCGAGGAACCGGTATTCGCCGGGCGACTTCTTCTTGAGCCCGCGCGCGGCGGCCTCGAAGACCTTGATGAATTCGTTGCCGATGATCTTGCGCTTGCGCTCGGGATCGGTGACGCCTTTGAGCTTCGCGAGAAACGCCTTCGAGGCATCGACCGTCCGCATCCGGATCCGGAACTCCCCGGCAAAAAGCTTCTCGACGGCCGCCGCCTCGTTTTTGCGCAGGAGGCCGTTGTTGACAAAAATGCAGGTGAGCTGGTCGCCGATCGCCTTGTGGATGAGCGCGGCGGCCACCGAGGAATCCACGCCGCCGCTCAGCCCGAGGATGACCTTGCCGCCGCCGACCTGCTCGCGGATCTCGCGGCATGTGCGCTCGATGAAAGACTCCATCGTCCAGGACGGACGGCATCCGCAGACCTTGTGGACGAAGTTGGCAAGGATCTCCCTGCCGCGCGGGGTGTGGACGACCTCGGGATGGAACTGGAGCCCGAAGATCTTCCGCTTCGTGTCGCCGATGACCGCGTGCGGGGAATTCTCCGTGCGTCCAAGCGCGCGGAAGCCCGCCGGGAGCCGGGTGATCCTGTCTCCGTGGCTGTTCCAGACATCGAGCTCGGCGGGAAGCTTGTGGAAGAGCGCGCAGCGCGGGTCGCCCTTCAATTTTCCGGGGCCGTATTCGCGGTGGTCGGATCGCTCGACCTTTCCGCCGAGCCCGTGCGCGATGAGCTGCATCCCGTAGCAAATGCCAAGCACCGGCACGCCCAGCGCGTAGATTTTTTTGTCCGCCTGCGGGGCGTCCGGCGCATAGACGCTCGCGGGGCCGCCGGAGAGGATGATCCCCGAGGGCTTCAGCGCGCAGATCGCGGCGGCCTTCGTGTGAAACGGGACGATCTCGGAATAAACGCTGCACTCGCGCACCCGGCGGGCGATGACCTGTGTGTATTGGGATCCGAAATCCAGGATCAGGATTTTCTCGCCCGGTGGTTGATGGTCGCTCATGGGAAAAAGGGAAGGTTGGCGGCTGTCACCCGTGGAAAATTCCTCGGGCTGCCCGCCCAATCAACGGTATTCCGGGCCGAACGAATCCTTGGTGGGATTGTTGGGGACGATGCTGCCCCGGCCCTGGATGCCGTCCTGGAATTTCTGGCCGACCCCTGAGACGTCCTGCTCGGCCACCGAGCAGGCTCCCATCAGGAACAAAAGGGCCACGCTGAATAACAAGATCACGCCTTTCATGCGCCGCAGAATAGTGATTTGTTGCGTCATGGCAAACACGATTCCACCGGAAACGATGCTGGAATTTTACCGGCAGGGAGTTTTCCCGATGGCCGACCCCGGCGGGATCCGCCTGTTCTCCCCCGACCCCCGCGGAATCATCCCGCTGGAGGATTTTCAAATCCCCCACGGCACAAGGCGGGAGCTTCGCGACCCGGGATTCGAGGTGCGGTGCGATACGGCGTTCGCGGAGGTGATCCGCGCCTGCGCGGAGCGTGAGGACACCTGGATCGACGGGACGCTTTTCCGCAGCTACGCCGGCCTCCACCGTGCCGGACACGCCCACTCGGTCGAGGTCTGGCGCGACGGGCAGCTTGTCGGCGGCCTCTACGGCGTGCGGATCGGCGCGGCGTTCTTCGGGGAATCCATGTTCCACCGCGTGACCGGCGCCTCGAAGGTCGCGCTTTGTTGCCTGGTCGCAATGATGAAAACCGGCGGGTTCCTCCTGCTCGACACCCAGTGGGTTACGCCGCATCTCGCCCGCTTCGGGGCCGTCGAAATCCCGCGCGCGGATTACCTTCGCAGGCTCGCCGCGGCGGTGTCAGCCCCGTCCGCATGGCCGGATGAAATGCCATCGGGCACAGAAGTGGAAAAAACGATCCGATCCAGTGACGGCGGATTTTAGCGCGGCTTCACTAAAGTTGTGCCACGCCCGTGTCGGGCGTGTTGGCAGCGAGCGTGGTGAGCCTCAGAGGCGGAGTGCTTTTTGGGCGGCGAAGAGATCGAGGGTGATGTTGCGGGCTTGCGCGTGGTCCACGAGCGGCGGCGGGTAGTCCTTGGCGAGCGAGAATCCCCGGGCGGGGGGGGAGCGGAATTTTTCCGGGGCGACATCGCGGAGCTCGGGAACCCAGGTTTTGATGTAGGAGCCCTCGGGGTCGTAACGTTGGGTTTGTGTCCAGGGGTTCAGGATCCGGAAATAGGGCGCGGCATCGGCCCCGGTGCCGGCGCTCCACTGCCAGCCGCCGTTGTTGCTGGCGATCTCGCCGTCGGCGAGCTTCTGCATGAAATACGATTCGCCGAGCCGCCAGTCGAGGTGGAGGTCCTTGGTGAGGAACATGGCGGCGATCATGCGCGTGCGGTTGTGCATGAAGCCCGTCCCGTCGAGCTCGCGCATCGCCGCGTCCACAATCGGAAAGCCGGTCGCGCCCGCCTTCCATCGCTCGAAATGCTCCGGCTTCCCCGGCCACCGCATGCCGCGAAATGCCGGGTTGAACTCGTGATCGAGGACGTGCGGGAAGTGCCGGAGGATCTGCATATAGAACTCCCGCCAGATGAGCTCGCCGACGAATTTTCCCGCGCTGTCGCGTGCGTCCGCCGGAAGCTCCGCCGCGCGCTTTTCCACCTCGCTGAAAATCTCGCGTGCCGAGAGCAGCCCGAATCGAAGGTCTTGCGAGAGTCGGGAGGTGGTTCTTCCGGCGGGCAGGTTGCGATCCGCGCCGTATCGGGCGAGGCCACCCGCGAGGAATTCCTTCATGCGTTTCCGCGCCGCCTTTTCGCCGGACGCGGGGAGGCCGGGCGCGGGGCCGGACTGCCCCCATGTCGCGAGGGTCGGCAGGGGAAGGGAGAGAATGCCGGACGGTGTCGCCAAGTGGTGCGGACGCGGGCTCATCCCCGGACGCGGGGCTTTCGCCCATGCCTTCGCGTAGGGAGTGAATACGCGATAGGGCGCGCCGGATCCGGTCAAAATCTCGTCGTGCTCGTGCAGGCAGACATCCTTGCAGGCATGGAGCCGGACGCCGGTCCGCGCGGCCATTTTTTCGAGCCGTTCCTCGGTCGCGCGGCCGAACGGATCGGGATCCCGATTGAAAAAGATCGCCTCCGCACCGGATTCGGAGGCCAGTTTTTCCAACTCGCCGACGGCCTCGCCCCGCCGGATGACCAGGCGTCCGCCGGTCGAATGCAATCCGTCCGAGAGAGCGGCGAGGCAACCGCAAAGAAATTGCCGGCGGTTCGCGCCGGTCCATCGGCAGGGAGATTGCCCGTCGCTGAGAACATAGACCGGTAGGACTCGGGCTCCCTGGCGCGAGGCCGCGCTCAGGGCGGTGTTGTCGGTCATCCGCAGATCCCTTCGAAACCAGTGGATGACGGTTTTCATATGACAAAAAAAGAGGCCGGGGAGCTGCTCACTCCCCGACCCCGGCCGCACTCATGAAAAATCAAACGAACGCCTCGGATTTCGGCCTCTCTTTTTTGCCGAGCGCCTTGCGGAGCTTCGTCAGCGCGATGTTTTGAAGCTGGCGGATCCGCTCGCGGGTCACGCCGAATTTTGCCCCGACCTCCTCGAGTGTCCTCGGTTTCTTTCCGTCGAGTCCGAACCGGGAGTTGATGATCCTGCGTTCGCGATCATCAAGCGCGTCGAGCAATCCACCGACTTCATCGCGCAGATCCTTGTCCCGGAGCATCTCGAAAGGATCCTGCGCCGAGGCATCGCCCACGAGATCGCCGAACCGGGTCGAGTCGTCGTCGCCGATCTGCTGGTCGAGCGAGGTCGGGCGAATGGCCGCGCTTTTCAGGGCGGTGACTTTCGCGGCCGAGAGGCCGATCTCCTCGGCCAACTCTTCGTCCGACGGCTCGCGCCCGAGCTCCTCGGTCATCTGGTTGGAAACCCGGCGGATTTTCGCGATCTTATCCACCAGATGAACCGGCAGACGGATCGTTTTGCTCTGGTTCGCCAGGCCGCGTTTGATGGATTGTTTGATCCACCACGCCGCATAAGTGCTCAGCTTTCCGCCTTTTTTGGGATCAAACCGCTCGACCGCTTTCATGAGGCCGATGTTGCCTTCGGAAATCAAATCCAGCAGCGGAAGCCCGTAATTGCTGTAGTCGCGGGCGATCTTCACCACCAGACGAAGGTTCGAGCGCACCATCAGTGCCCGTGCCTCATGGTCGCCCCGCTTGATTTTTCGGGCAAGCTTGACTTCCTCCTGCACCGTGAGAAGCGGGAAACGCGCAATCTCGCGCAGGTAGAGCTGGAATCCTGTATCAGAATCTTCGATGGCCATGATGTATTGGGGTTGCTTTTTGAAACGCTCCAGATCGCGAGGACATCGCATCGTTTTTGGAGCCTCTGGGATGTTTCATTGTCGTCAATGGTCAGACACGGAGAGGCGCGATTTGTTCAAAAAATCGGTTTTCCTTGATCTATGTCGTTAAAACCCGCCGTTTTTGGGCGGTGAAGGGATTGATAAGTTGTTGAACCGGTGGGATACTTTGAGTTTGGGCGGGTTTTTGACGATCGCGCTTTACAGGGAAATCCTCCGGTGGCGATAGTATGCGGCTTGCGATGAAACGAGAAATTGGGATTGGTTTGGCCGGCTTCGGCACGGTGGGGGCGGGGGTTTACAAAAACCTTGCGCGCAATGGGGCGTTGTTGGAAGAACGCACGGGCACGGCGTTCTCGGTGCGCCGCATCGCGGTGAAGGCTTTGGACGAACCGCGCCAGGTCGAGGCGCCGGACGAGCTGTTCACCGAGCGCGCGGATGACCTGATTGAAGATCCTTCGATCCGGATCGTGATCGAGCTGATGGGCGGGATCGCGTTTCCGCTGGGATTTGTCCGCCGTGCGATCGAAGCGGGCAAAACCGTCATCACCGCGAACAAGGCGCTTCTCGCGGAGCACGGGAAGGAGATTTTCGAGCTGGCGGCGTCAAAAAAGATTCCGGTTTTCTTCGAAGCGGCTGTCGCCGGAGGGATTCCCATCATCAAGGCCGTCCGCGAGGGATTTGTCGCCAACCGGTTCGAGTCGATCCACGGGATCTTGAACGGCACGAGCAATTACATCCTGACCCGGATGACCGAAGCCGGGCTGGATTTCGGTCCTGCGCTGGAGGAAGCGCGGAAACTCGGCTACGCGGAGGCGGATCCCACACTCGACGTGAACGGATGGGATGCCGCGCACAAGGCGATTATTCTGGCCTCTCTGGCGTATGGATTCTGGGTGGATCCGTCGAATGTTCTCGTCGCGGGGATCGAAAAGATCACGGCGTCGGACATCCGGTTTGCGGAGGCCCTCGGCTACCGGATCAAGCTCGTGGCGACGATCAAAGCCGACGCGAGTGACGAGATCGAGGTTCGCGTGGTTCCGACATTGATCCCGAAGTCCCACGTTCTGGCTTCGGTGAACGGGGTTTTCAACGCGGTGGCCGTCCGCGGCGATGTGGTCGGGGACACGCTTTTTTACGGACGCGGCGCGGGGCAGGACCCGACGTCGAGCGCGGTGCTGGGCGACCTGGCCGAGGCGGCGGCCGATCTCCACTCACCCGGCGGATCCTGCGGGTTTGCCTCACACAACCTTTACGGACGGTGCAAACCGGTCGGGGACTCGGTCTCGAAGTTTTACCTGCGGCTCGGCGTCGAGGACCGTCCGGGTGTGCTGGCGCAGATCGCCGGTGCGCTCGGGGCCGCCGACATCGGCATCCTTTCGGTCATCCAGCCGGAGAGCCCCGCCGAGGGGCCGGTGCCGCTCGTGCTCACTCTGCACGACGCGCCGCTCGGACGCATGGAATCCGCCGCCGCGAAGCTCTCCTCGCTGCCGTGCGTGAAAGGGGAGCCGCTTCTTCTCCACATGGAATCCTTTTCGTGAACGCTCCTCTCCATGATCGCGGGGTCCTTTCCCGCTACAAAGCCCATTTGCCGGTGACCGATGCCACGCCGGTGATTTCTCTGAACGAAGGCTCGACCCCGCTCATCCACTCGCCCAGGCTCAGCGAGCGCGCGGGCGCCGGGGTCTATCTCAAATTCGAGGGCCTCAACCCGACCGGATCGTTCAAGGACCGGGGGATGACGGTCGCGATCTCGAAGGCTGTGGAACGTGGCGCGCACACGGTCATCTGCGCCTCGACCGGCAACACGTCCGCGGCGGCGGCAGCCTACGCCGCCCGTGCCGGCATCCGCTGCGCGGTCCTCCTCCCCGCGGGAAAAATTGCCGCGGGGAAGCTCGTGCAGGCGTTCATTTACGGGGCGAAGGTTGTGGCGATCCGCGGGAATTTTGACGATGCGCTCCGGCTGGTGCGCGAGTTCGGCGGGGTCGAGGGCGTCTCGATCGTCAACTCGATCAATCCCGACCGGATCGAAGGACAGAAGACCGCGGCGTTCGAGATCATCGAAGAGCTGGGCGAGGCCCCGGACATCCACATCCTCCCGGTGGGGAACGCCGGCAACATCACCGCGTATTGGAAAGGCTACCGCGAATTTCACGGCGGCGGCCGCTCGTCCATCCTCCCGAAAATGGTCGGGTTCCAAGCCGCCGGAGCGGCGCCGATTTTTCACGGGCACCCGGTCGAGCCGCACACCGTCGCCACCGCGATCCGCATCGGCAACCCCGCAAGCTGGGAGGGAGCGAATGCCGCCGTGAAGGAATCCGGCGGGCACATGGACATCGTCACCGACCAGGAGATCCTCGATGCCCAGCAATGGCTGGCCTCGCACGAGGGGATCTTCGTCGAGCCCGCCAGCGCGGCCAGCGTGGCCGGCCTCCTCAAATGCCTGGGCAGCGAACGCTGCGCGGCCTGCCCGCTGGCAGGCCCGTTCCGGGCCGGCGCAAAAATCGTCCTGACCGTCACCGGGCACGGGCTCAAGGATCCCGACGCGCCGGTCAAGCACGGCGGCTTCGCGCCCATCGAGGCGGATGCCGACTTGACCGCGGTCCGACGGGTGCTTGATTGAAATGCCATGCCAGTAATTGTCCAAAAATACGGCGGCACGTCGGTGGCAAACCCGGAGCGCATCATGAATGTCGCGCGCCGGGTCGTCGAGACCCGGCGGGCGGGAAACTCGGTCGTCGTGGTCGTCTCCGCCATGTCGGGCGTCACCGACAGCCTCATCAAGCTCGCCAGGCAGGTTTCCGAGCGTCCGACCGACCGCGAGATGGACGTGCTTCTCTCGACCGGCGAGCAAACGACGATCGCGCTCACGGCGATGGCGCTCCATTCGCTGGGAACCCCGGCGATCTCGCTCACCGGCGCCCAGGCGGGCATCATCACCGACGGCATCCACACGAAGGCGAAAATCGCGAACATCACCCCGCGCCAGATCCGCAAGCACCTGAACGAGGGCTACGTCTGCATCGTGGCCGGCTTCCAGGGCCGGACGCTGCAAGGACACATCACGACGCTCGGCCGCGGCGGCTCCGACCTCTCCGCGATCGCGCTTGCCGCCGCGCTCCAGGCCGACCATTGCGAGATCTACACCGACGTGGACGGCGTCTATACCTGCGATCCGAGGATCGTTCCCGACGCCCGGAAACTCGACGTCATCTGCTACGACGAGCTCCTCGAGATGGCCAGCTCGGGATCGAAAGTCATGCAGTCGCGCTCGGTCGAGTTCGCAAAAAGATTTCATGTGCCCTTCGAGGTGCGCAGCAGTTTCAACAACAACCGGGGAACCATTGTGAAAGCAGAACAAAACGGATTGGAGAATGTCGTCGTGCGCGGCATCAGCATCGAACGCAACCAGGCGAAAGTCACCATCACCAACGTCCCGGACAAACCGGGCACCGCCTCGCGGATCTTCACCGCGCTCTCGGACGCCCGCGTCGTCATTGACGTCATTGTCCAGAACGTTTCGATCAGCGGCTCGACGGACATTTCCTTCACGATGGCCCACGACGAGCTCGACAAGCTCGGCGGCCTGATTGACGACGTTGCGAAGGAAATCGGCGCGGGCGAGGTCATCAAGAAAGCCGGCATCGCGAAGCTCAGCGTCGTCGGCATCGGGATGCGCTCGCACTCGGGCGTCGCCGCGAAACTCTTCGAGTGCCTCGGCGCGGGCGACGTGAACATCCAGATGATCTCGACCTCGGAAATCAAAATCGCCGTGATCATCGACGAGTCGAAAATCGAATCCGCGGCCCGGCTCGCCCACGAGGCGTTCGATCTCTCGGCGGACGCCTGACGCGCCCGCGTTTGCAAAACCAGAGCCATTGTTCAGCCCATGTCCGAGGAGAAAACCCACCATTCCCACGACCGGATTTT
>JBAXTX010000102.1:0-10153 GCA_037129975.1 Verrucomicrobiia bacterium
CCCTCATCATCTACCCTACTTTCCCTCTGTAAGCACACTTTTTGCGGATGAACCGGTTTTCTTATGAGGAAACCCATCACCAGATCCTTGATGAGAGGAAACAGAAGATGCGGGAAAGTATCCAAAATTCCCTGATGAATTGGGCGCGTGCCGCGGGCGAGGGGAAGGATTACCGGGACAACCTCCCCTCCCAGTGCCTGCATCCTGTGGGCCACTGGTTCGAGATCCCCAACCTCCTCCTCAATGGAACCCTGCGCGACCTGATCCGCGAACGGCCCCGCCTGCGAACCCTGCTCCTTCACAATATTGACACGGTGGGAGTGAGCCCGGATCCCGCCATTCTCGGCCTCCACCGCAGCAGCGGAGCGGCACTGTCCTTCGAGGTGATCGAGCGCCGGATCGATGACCGCGGCGGCGGTCTCGCCAAGATCGGTGGCCGGCTCCGTCTTGTCGAAGGGCTCGCCCTCCCGCGCGAAGAAGACGAATACGGCCTGACCTACTACAACACGCTCACAACATGGATCGAGGTGGACCGGCTTCTGGAGCTTTTCGGACTCAGCCGCGCGTCGTTGGAAGATCCCGATAAAACCTCCGCCGCCGTCAGACAATTCGCCTCGAGACTTCCCACTTATATCACTCTCAAGGATGTCAAAAAGCGCTGGGGACACGGGCATGAGGATATCTATCCCGTCGCGCAGTTTGAAAAACTCTGGGGAGACATGACCTCGCTGCACGATGTGCCTTGCGCCTATATTGTGGTGCCCCGCCTGCGCGGCCAGCAACTCAAAGCCCAGGCGCAGCTCGACGGCTGGCTGCGGGACGGCTCCGCCGCTTATGTCGAAGCTCTCGGCGAGTGGAGGCAGTGCCTGTCTGGGAATGGGACTGTTCTAAGTTAAGGCGGGTTTGGGATGGTAGAGCGACCGTCCCGGTTGCTGTCCTGCCGGGGGAAACAAGCGGGACGCTTGTTCTACTCTGGCTTAAGTTAGATGTTCAGGACAGTCCGCACATATAAGCAAATGCACATATGCGCGGACCCCTTGCCTCAGTTGCGGCTATTCTGATTCTTCATACCCTGTGGTCTTGCCACAGGGTTCTTGATTTCCGCGTTTGTTTGGTTCTCTCTCTGCGGCTGCGCATTTCCAAATTCAATGAGTTGAAGAGCGGTTTCAGCCAGTGTTCCGTGATGTCCATATGCGTATGAGACGATGCCGACTCCAGTGGCAAAATCCAGGAACTGGTGATCGGGATTCGTCCGATACGTCAGATTATATACAACAGAATTCGGAAACTTTTCCGCTCCGGGAAACGATTTCCCACTCTCCCCCTCCACAACCCAGCAATAGCGGGATCTCATGAACCCTGAAAAGTCACCTCCAAATACTTTGCCTGCTGCCAGTGGAAAATCGAGCATCAATTCTCCTTCTTCGATATCCGATGGAATAAATCGCGCATCAGACTCCTGAAGTTTCGCCCAAATCTCTTGTGCCTTTTCGCCGGAGTATTGATAGTACCTAAGGTCTCCTACGCGTAGAATGAGATAGTCTCCCCTTGCTTTTCCTGGCTCATACCACGCAAGATCCCATGGGCCGCCTTTGATGAGAGCGGCAAAGATATTTGGACGTTCCAGCGTATCGACCACTTCCATTTTCCACGTCAACACCTCGCTTTTCTTCTCGTTCGCTACTCCCTTTTGTTTTTCTTCCTCAGTCGCATTCTTCTTGGGAACCAGAAACTTTGTCTCTCCGCGATATATCCAGTATGTTCCCTTTTCCAGCGGGAAGTAGTTGGGGTGTTTTGACTCCGCAAAAACATTGGCAGATAACCCGAATAGAGCGGCTAGCAGCAGCGTGGTGGTGCCTCGGTTGAACATCGATTCGCGTTTTCCTATAATCGGGATGACTCTTCGATTTCTTGCCTGCGGTCATCCTCGGTTGATTATCGGCATATTCCTTTGTCCCATAGTTTTGCCAGCATATTTTCATCAGTGCGGATGCACACCTGACGCTCCGGCCAACCGGAACCCTGCATGTTGTCGGCAGAGAAAGGGAAAGATATGAAAGGCATGCTTGCAGCGGCAGTTATTGTGGCGTTGGGTGCGAATGAAAGATGGGCGCATTGACGGAGAGGGGGGGATCCATATATGCCAGAGGCATGTCCGAGACCGTGCAACGTCCGCCGTGGGCTCCCGAGGGAGGGGAGGGATTTGCGACTTCGGTGATGGCCGGGATCGCGCCGCCGCAGAGGATCTCGCGGGCTGTGGCCGCGCGGCGTTCGCCGGATGCCGATGAGCTGGTCGAGGGGATTTTCGCGCGGGAACTGGCGCTGGTGGCGCGTGCGATCACCCTCGTGGAAAGCAACGCGCCCGCGCACCGTCCGTTGGCGCGCGAGATCCTGCGCCGGATCGGGGAGCGTCCGGGGTTTGCCCACCGGGTCGGAATTTCCGGGGTTCCGGGCGCGGGGAAAAGCACGTTCATCGAGGCGATGGGGAACCACCTTTGCGATGCGGGCCGCAGGGTCGCGGTGCTGGCCGTGGACCCGAGCAGTTCGCTCACGCACGGCAGCATCCTTGGGGACAAGACCCGCATGGAGACATTGTCCCGCCGCGAGGATTGCTTCATCCGCCCGTCGCCCTCCGGCGGCGCGCTCGGCGGCGTGACGCGGAAGACGCGCGAGACGATCGCGGTTTGCGAGGCGGCGGGGTTCGACGTCGTGCTGATCGAGACCGTCGGGGTCGGGCAGAGCGAAATCGCGGTGCGCGCGATGGTGGATTGCTTTCTGCTCATCCTGATTGCCGGGGCCGGGGACGAGCTGCAGGGGATGAAGAAAGGGATTTTTGAGATTGCGGACATCCTGCTCGTGAACAAGGCGGACGGCGAAAACAGGATCCGCGCGGAGGCGACCCGGCTCGAGTTCGAGCGCGTGATGCAATACCTGAGCCCGGCGACCGAGGGCTGGAAGCCGCCGGTGCTCGCCGCCTCGTCGGTCGCCCGCACGGGGATCCCGGAGGCCTGGCGCGCGGTCGGGAAATATTTCGCGCATGTCGAGGCGGACGGACGGTTCGACCTCCGCCGCCGCGAACAGGCGATCTCGTGGTGGGAGTCGCTTGTCGAACAGGAGCTGCGCGCCCGGTTTTTGAGCGATCCGAAAATCGCCCGGATCTCCGCCCGGCTCGAACAGGAAATCCTCTCCGGCCGCCTGGCTCCCTCGCTCGCGGCCGAGGAGCTTCTTGCCCAGATCCCCGCCTGATTCGCCAACCACCGGACAAGGCAAAAACACAAAACTTTTTATCTTTGTGAAACCCCTTCCCATCGTTCTCTCCGGCCTGATCGGCATCGCCGCGGGATTTTTTGCCGGCCGTTCGTCCGCGCCTTCGGTCCCCTCCTCTCCCGCGGCCGTGGAAGCGCGGGCCGACAGCGATTTTCCCGCCACCCTGAAATATGCCATCGCGGTCGAGGACACCGGGACGCGCGGCCAGATCCTGCAAAGCCTCAGCCACAATCCGAATGCCAACCGGAAGGAGCTTCTCAGTGCGGTGATGGAACACGTTCCGCCGGCGGAGCGGAAAAACGCCGGGCGGGCGGTTGCCAACGGGTGGAGCCAGACGTCTCCCGAGGCCGCGCTCACATGGGTGAAGGGGATCAGCGACGAAAAGGATCGCCTCCACCAGACGGAGAATATCGCCCGCGATTGGATCCGGCAGGATCCGACCACCGCGCGCGGTTGGATTTCCACCTCGAACCTTCCCGAAGACATCCGCAAACGACTCCTCAAATGACCATCACCGAACGCCTCGAAAAATTCCTTCCGCGCGAGCCTCAGCTTTCGGAGGCCGCGTTCGTGGCCTCCGACGCCAAAATCATGGGCGACGTCCGCCTCGCCAAAGACTCGAGCGTTTTCTACGGAGCGATCCTGCGCGGCGACATCGAATCCATCCTCATCGGCGAGGGATCGAATGTGCAGGACGGCTCGATCATCCACCTCGCGGATGATCTGCCGGCGATCGTGGGCGCGTATTGCACGATCGGCCACGGGGCGGTCATCCATGCCTGCACGGTCGGCGACGAGTGCCTGATCGGCATGCGCGCGGTCGTCCTCGACGGCGCGGAAATCGGTGACCAGTGCCTGATCGCCGCCGGAACCGTCGTCACCCCGCGCACAAAAATCCCCGCCGGCTCGATGGTCATGGGCACGCCCGGAAAAGTCGTTCGGGCCCTCTCCGCTGAGGAGCGCGCCGGCCTCCGGCACTGGGCGGAAAAATACATCCTCGTCGCCCGCGCGCACGCCGCGCTCCAGGAAAAATCCCTGGGTGCTGGTCCCCCCCCGCAATGATTCCGGGGCACCGGCTCCGGGTGACCATTGAGGAGGCCTCCGGGATCCGATCCGCTGGGGTCGGCACACATCTGGAGTGGGGGCTCTCGGAGAGCCCGTTCGGTCCGTGCCACATCGCTTGGAGCGCGAGGGGCGTCTGCCAACTCGCGTTCCCTGATCCGGTGTCCGATGCCTCCGATGCGGTGCATGCGGCCCTCCCGCGCAACGACCGCGGAGCGGAGGAAATGATCCGGAAGATTTTCCTGCGGAAAACGGCGGGGCGGATCACGGTTCTCGTTGCGGGGACGGCTTTCCAGGTGAAAGTCTGGCGGGCGCTTCTGCTCATTCCCACGGGAAGCGTTGCGGCCTATTCACGTATCGCTTCCGACGCCGGGCATCCCGGTGCGGCCCGGGCCGTCGGATCCGCCTGCAGGGCCAATCCCGTGGCTTGGCTGATCCCTTGCCATCGGGCGGTCCGGGCTGCGGGCGGCGTCGGGGGATACCGCTGGGGCACGCAGAGAAAGGCGGCGATGCTCGCGGCGGAGTCCGCTCCGGGACGCATCCCATCAAAGAAAACGGCAAAATGTTCTTGCCAGGGCCGCTTATATTAGATTTCCTAATACAAGCATCATTATGAGCGCGACCATTCAAAAAATTGATCATTTGGGCATTGCGGTGAAATCCATCGAGGCGTCCCTGCCCTACTACGAAAAAACCCTTGGTTTGAAGTGCGAACACATCGAGGAAGTGCCGTCGCAGAAAGTGCGCACGGCATTTTTCGCGTGCGGCGATGTGCATCTCGAGCTTCTCGAGCCGACCGATCCGGAGAGCACGATAGCGAAGTTTATCGCCGACCGCGGCGAGGGGATCCACCACATCGCGTTCGCGACGACCGACATCACCGGGCAGCTCGCCCAGGCGAAGGAGTCCGGCGCGCGGCTGATCCACGAGGTTCCTTTCGACGGGGCCGGCGGGAAGCTGGTCGCGTTCCTGCACCCGAAGAGCTCGTTCGGAGTTCTCACCGAATTCTGCCAGCCCCAAACCTGCTGCTGCAACGGCACGCACTAATACCACCCGCGATCATGGCCATTAAAAAAGAATTCCTCGAAGAGCTGGAAACCCGCCGGGAGAAGGTGCTCGCCGGAGGCGGGAAAGACAAACTCGAAGCCCGCCGCAAAAAGGGACTCATGACCGCGCGCGACCGACTGGACAATTTTTTCCAGGCGGGGACGTTCATGGAATTCGGAATGCACGTCCAGCACGCCTGCCACAACTTCGGCATGGAGAAAAAAGAGCTTCCCGCCGACGGGGTGGTGACCGGCACCGGCTATGTCCGGGAACGTCCGGTGGCGGCCTACAGCGAGGACTTCACGGTCGCCGGAGGATCGCTCGGGCAGATGCACGCGCAGAAAATCTGCGACATCATGGATTTCGCCCAGCGGTCCGGCATGCCGGTCGTCTGCTTCAACGATTCCGGCGGCGCACGCATCCAGGAGGGCGTCGAGTCGCTCTCCGGCTACGGGAAAGTGTTTTTCAAGAACGTGTATCTCTCCGGCGTGGTCCCGCAGATCGCGGTGATCGCAGGTCCGTGCGCGGGAGGCGCCGCCTATTCGCCGGCGCTCACCGATTTCCAGGTCATGGTCAAAGACCAGGCGAACATGTTCATCTGCGGGCCGGAGGTCATTCTGGCGGCGACCGGGCAGAAATGCACCATGGCCGAGGTCGGCAGCGCCGCCGCGCACGCGACGATCAGCGGGAACATCCACTTCGTCGCCGAGAACGACGCCCACGCGATCTCGATCGTCCACAAGCTCCTCTCGTTCCTTCCCTCGAACAACATCATGGATCCCCCGCACGACCTCTCGGTCCCGCTCGCGCTCGACGAGGATCCCGGGATGGACGAGTTGGTTCCGGAGGATGCGAAAAACCCGATGGACGTGAAGGACATCATCGGTCGGCTGGTGGACAACGCGGATTTCCTCGAGGTGCAGATGGATTTTGCCAGGAACATCGTCGTCGGGTTCGGCCGGATCCAGGGGGTCGTGGTTGGCATCATCGGCAACCAGTCGAAGGTCAAGGCCGGCGCGCTGGACATTGACGCCTCGGACAAGGGCGCGCGATTCATCCGCTTCTGCAACATTTTCAACATCCCGATCGTCACACTCGTGGACACCGGCGGATTCCTTCCCGGCGTCGCCCAGGAGCGCGGCGGCATCATCCGCCACGGTGCGAAGATGCTCTTCGCCTACGGCGCGGCGACGGTGCCGAAGATCACGGTGATCCTGCGCAAAGCCTACGGCGGGGCCTATCTCGCCATGTGCAGCCAGGATCTCGGCGCGGACCTCGTGTTCGCGTGGCCGACCGCTGAGATTGCCGTGATGGGAGCCGAGGGCGCGGTCAGGATTCTCTACAAGCGCGAGATCGACAAAGACCCCGCGTGCGAAAGCAAGCTCATCGCCGACTACCGCGCGAAATTCGCCTCGCCCTACCAGGCGGCCAGCAAGGGGATGATCACCGACGTGATCCGGCCCGCGCAGACCCGCGCGATGGTGGCCATGGCCCTCCGCAACACGCTCTCCAAACGGGAAACCCGCCCGCCGAAAAAACACGGCAACATCCCGCTGTGACGATGCCGGCATCAGCGGAATGGAAGAACTGCCGCGGGATCGAATGATTTGAGGTGCCTCAATCCCCATCTGTTGTATAAATATTAAAAAATGAAAAAACTACGCGTGACCGTTGACGGAAAGACCTACGACGTCGTCGTCGAGGCATTGGACGAGCAGGGAAAGAAGGTGCCTTTTCAGCAGTCGGTTCCAGTGTTCCAGCAGACCAGCATTGCCCCGCCCGCCTCCTCGGCACCCAAGGCGGCCGCCCCTGTCGCCGCCGGCCACGGCACGGTGACAAGCCCGCTGGCCGGACGCGTCGTCTCGGTGGACTGCCAAATCGGCCAGAAGGTTCCCTCCGGGACCCAGCTCGTGACCGTCGAGGCGATGAAGATGAACACCTTCGTCTATGCCCATGCCGACGGCACGGTGGCCGCCATCTCCGTGAACCCCGGCGATGCCGTTGACGAAGGCCAGGTTCTTGTCACGCTTTCCTGAGGAATTTTTTATGGCGACCCTGATGGCGGATGCGTCCGAGATCCTGAAATTCGAAACGGCGTTGCTGTTGCTCGTGACCGCCGGACTGCTCGTTCTGGCAAAAATGTTTTCCGACCTCCGGGCGGAGGTCAGGAGCCTGCGCGAGGCCCGGGGCGGTTCCGCACCGGCCTCTGCCGCGGGTTCTCCCCCACCCTTCGCGCCGCCTCAGGACGATGACATCGCGCCGGACGTCTTTGTCGCGATCGTGAGCGCCGTCCATTTTGCCCTCGGTGAAAACCACCGCATTGTTTCCGTGAATCCCGCGGAGTCGCTGGCGTGGTCGCGCGAGGGCCGCAGGAGCATCTTCCGCTCGCACACGTTCCGCTGATGCGACTGTCGGCGCACGAGGCGCACTGCCCTCCCTTGAAAACAAACGGACATGCGAAACGGCTGACGCCGGGCACACTAGGGCCGGCGTCTCGTCGGCCTTCGCCTGGCGTGCTGCAACCGGAGGCCAACGGGACGCCGGCCCTGAGCGGATTCCCGTGATCAAGAGTCCAGTTGTTTCCGAGAGATGGTCCGAGGGCACGCCGATTTCCGCCTGTTCAATCCCGCGGGTGATGTGAGAGATTCCGGGCCGTGGATCCACTCGCATTGCTCTGGTTGATTTTTGCGGCGACCGTTTTCGTGGTTGGCGCGCTCGACCTGTTCGTCATCACGCACCGGCATTCTCCGGTCGGCGTGGCCTCGGCGCTGCGCTGGACCGGGCTGTGGGTGGCGGTGGCGCTCGGGTTCGGTGCGGCGGTCTATGCGCTGCACCCGGAGGGCCACGAGCTCGCGGTGCTCTACATCGCGGGCTACCTCACCGAGTATTCGCTTTCGGTGGACAACCTTTTTGTGTTCATCCTGATCTTCTCACTGATGGGCGTGCATGAGGAGGCCCGGCCGAAGCTGATCAAGCTCGGGATCTACTTTTCCATTGTCCTGCGGATCCTGTTCATCCTCTTCGGAATCGCGCTCGTGCAAAAGTTCCACTGGCTGATCTATCTTTTCGGCGTGGTGCTGGTCTGGACCGCGTGGAAAATGCTCACGGCGGAGGAGGGCGAGGACGTCAGGCCGGAGCGCAACCTGCTCTACAGGCTGGCCTCGAAGTTTCTGCCGGTTCACGGGATCGATCCGCAAAGCCGCCGGCTGGCGATCCGCATCGAGGGGCGGTGGTTCATCACGCCGCTCTTCCTGGTCTTCCTCGTCATCGGGAGCACGGATCTCCTGTTCGCGCTGGACTCGATCCCGGCGATCATGGGGATCAGCCAGGATCCCTTTGTCGTGCTGACCTCGAACGTGTTTGCGGTGCTCGGGCTGAACTCGCTGTTCTTCGCCCTGCGGGGGGTGATGGGGATGTTCAAATTCCTCAAGCACGGGGTGAGCGCGATCCTTCTGTTCATCGGGATCAAGATGATGGCCGGGGCGATCCCGCCGGTCGGGGAATGGTTCCGGGAGCACTCGTTTGTCTCGCTGGTCGTTATCGGGACGGTCCTTTTTGTTTCCATCATCCTTTCCGTTTGGCACACTCGACTCGTCGGACCCGAAGAAAAACCATGAACAACACCGTATTCGGATTCACCATGCTGGTCGTGGGAATGGGCGGCACCCTTGCCACGCTGTTCCTCATCACGCTTGTCATCCGCGCCCTCACCGCATTCTTTCCGGTTCGTCCCGCTGACCAGGAGGAGAAGAAATGAGCGGCGCGATCCTGAGCGGGTTGGGGGCGTTGTTCGAGGGCGTCCGTTTCCTGCTGGCGCATGGCGGGCCGAATTTGATCATGATTGCCGTGGCCTGCGGGATGTTCTGGCTGGCGATCGCGAAAGGGGTCGAGCCGCTCCTGCTGCTGCCGATCGCCTTCGGGTGTCTGCTGGTGAACCTGCCGCTGAGCGAGGTCATGGCCGCGGACGGCGTGCTGAAGACGCTCTACGATTTCGGCATCGGGAACGAGCTTTTCCCGCTTTTGATTTTTGTCGGCATCGGCTCGATGACGGACTTCACCCCGCTTCTCGCGAACCCGCGTCTCCTGCTGTTCGGGGCGGCCGGCCAGCTCGGGATCTTCGTCACCCTCCTCCTCGCGCTCGCGCTCGGATTCTCGAAGGAGGCGGCCGTCTCGGTCGCCGCCATCGGGGCCTGCGACGGGCCGACCGTGATCTACGTGTCGAACATGTTTGCCGGGATGGACAAAATCCCGACCGCGATGGTCGGCGCGCTCGCTGTCGCCGCGTATTCCTACATGGCGCTCGTGCCGGTCATCCAGCCGCCGATCATGCGCCTGCTCACCACGCGCAAAGAGCGCGAGGTGAAAATGCCGAGCCCGAAAGGCAGGATCTCAAAAGCCTCGCTCATCGCCTTCCCGATCGTGGTCACCGTCATCACCGGCATCATCGCCCCCAAGGGGCTTCCGCTCATGGGCATGATCATGCTTGGCAATTTCATGAAGGTCTCCGGGGTCGTGCCGCGGCTGGCGCATGCCGCGGAAAATGAAATCGCGAACATCGCGACGCTTTTCCTCGGGCTCGCGATCGGCGGGACGATGGCCGGCCCGCAATTCCTCACCCGCGAGACGCTCATGGTCTTCGGGCTCGGTCTCGTGGCGATCACGATCGACACCGTGGGCGGCATCCTGCTGGGCAAGGTCTGGTATCTGCTTTCCGGTGGGAAAGTGAACCCGCTCGTCGGCGCGGCCGGGATCTCCGCCTACCCGATGGCCGCCCGCC
>JBAXTX010000103.1:0-9923 GCA_037129975.1 Verrucomicrobiia bacterium
GCCAAGATTGCACGGCAGCTTGCCGTTGCCTGATTCCTTCTGGGGAGCATACGCAACCCCTGCTCGTCGGAGGGCGGTTCGTGAATAACTGAGAAAATTTTGACTTTCGCCTGTTTCGCTGCCCGCCGAGCGGGCTGTGATTTTATGAAGGATAGCAGGGGCGGGATGGCCGACCATCCCTCGATTGCATGCGGGAGCGGGCCTTGCAAGCGCGCTTGCAGGGACCGCTAACGCACGCAACCCGGACAGCGACGTTCCGTCGCCGTCCGCCACGGCTTCCCTCTGACAATACTGGCGAAAAGCCCCGTTGGGCTTTTCAAATGAGTGGAGATGAGTGGTTAACTTTGTCGTGATGCGTGAGCTTGGGAATTTCTTCGCTGATTTGAGCGAAACTCATACAGGGAATTTTAACCGCCTGCCCGGACGAGTGCAAGCGGGAGAATGCGGGGAAATCTTTTAAGTTGCGGAAAGTGGCATTGGCATCCTGCCCATGCGAGATTTTCCCAACATGGGCAAGATGCCCATGCCACGATTTTCAGCAAAACTGCCAGTATTAGGCGGGACGCCACAGTTGCTCCCTGGTCGCTGCGAAGTCCGGATATTTCCAAGAGACGGTCTCAGGGCACAATCTCCGACCCGACGCCCGCATTGGTGAAAATCTCCAGAAGCAGCCCGTGCTGGACGTGTCCGCCGATCAGGTGGATTTTTTTGACGCCCCTCCGGAGCGCGTCGGCGGCGGAATGGACTTTCGGGATCATCCCGCCGGCGATCACTTTTTGTTTGATGAGCGACTCGGTTTGCTCCGCGGTGAGCGAGGGGATGATGGAATTTTTGTCCTCCGGATCGCGCATGATCCCGGGGACATCGCTGACAAAGATGAGTTTCGTGGCCTGGAGTTCCGCGGCGAGCGCGGCGGCGGCCACATCCGCATTGATGTTGAGCACGACGCCGTCCCCGGTCGAGCCGATCGGGCTGATGACGGGAACGGTCTCCCGGGCGATCGCCTCGCGGATCGCTTCTGTTTGGATCCCCGCCGCTTCGCCGACGAACCCGACATCCACCGTCCGTCCGTCTTCCGTCGTCTGAGGCGGAAGCTGTCGCGCGGTAAAGACCGATTTGCCGGAGAACCCGGCCGCGCGGCCGCCGAATTCCCGGATTGTCCGGACAATCGCCGGGTTGATTTCCCCGTCGAGGGTTTCTTCGACGATCCGGATGGCGGTTGCGTCGGTGATGCGCAGTCCGTTCACAAAGTGCGCTTTCAAGCCCGCCTCGCGCATCCGCGCGGTGATCGCTTTCCCGCCGCCGTGGACGACGACCGGGTTGATGCCGACGGCCTCGAGGAAAACGACGTCGCGAAGGAATTTTTCGACGATCTGATCATCTTCCATCGCGGCGCCGCCATATTTGATGACAAACGTATGGCCGCGGAACTCCTGAAGATACGGCAGGGCCTCGATGAGGCTTTCGGTGCGGGCTTCCGGTGTCAGGCCGTTGCTCATTTATTCCCCCAGGTTGAGCCGCACATATTCTTCGGTCAAATCCGTTGTCCAGACGACATAGGACGCCTTTCCGACCTTGAGGTCCACGGTCACGCGGAACGCTTTTTTCGCCGCGATCTGACGGAGCTTTTTCCCGGGAGTTTGGGAAGCGACCCCGCCCGCCGCCACCGGGAGTTCGTCGTAGAAAATGTCTGTCCTGGCCTCGCTCATCTTCACCCCGCTGTATCCGACGGCGTCGAGGATGCGGCCCCAATTCGGATCGCCGCCCGCCCAGGCGCATTTGACGAGCGTGGAATTTGCGATCGCCTCGGCGGCGCGGCGGGCATCCGGTCCGGTCGCCGCGCGGCGGACTTCGACCTCGACGAACCGGGAGACCCCCTCGCCGTCCTCGACGATCATCCGTGCGAGCGCCCGGGTCACCGTATCCAGCGCATGCCGGAAAATCTTCGGCGAGGGCAGGATCCCGCTCGTCCCGTTCGCGAGGAGGATGACGGTATCGTTCGTGCTCATATCGCCGTCAATCGTGATCCGGTTGAAAGAATCCGCAACCGACTCGCGGAGCGCCGTGCGGAGCGCCGTGCCCGCCACAATCGCGTCGGTGGTGATCACGCAAAGCATCGTCGCCATGTTCGGATCAATCATCCCCGCGCCCTTCGCCATGCCGCCGATCCGGAAGTGCCCGTCGTGAGTGGTCACCTCGAGCGCGAATTCCTTGGCGAACGTGTCGCTCGTCATGATCGCCCTGGCCGCGGGCGTGCCTCCGGAACGGCCCAGCTTGACGGAGGGGATTCCCTTCAGGACCGCGGGCATGGGCATCGGCACGCCGATCCGACCGGTCGAGCAGACCAGCACCTGGGAGGGCTTCACCCCGAGGGCCTTCGCCGTCGCGGCAGCCATCGAGCGCGCGTCCGCGAGTCCGTTCGGACCCGTGCAGGCATTGGCGTTTCCGCTGTTCAAGACCACCGCGCGCGCCCGTCCGGTCCGCATGTGCTCGGCGGAAATCCGCACCGGTGCGGCCTTCACTTTGTTCGTGGTGAAGGTTGCGGCGGCGGATCCGGAAGCCCCGGAAAAAATGATCGCGAGGTCGTCGCGCGTGATTTCCCCGGTTTTGATCCCGCACCCGGCGGCCCCGGCGACGAAGCCTTCCGCGGCACAAACCCCGCCTTTGATCTTTCGCATTTTGTTCATAAAAGCAGTCCCGCCGCCTCGTCGAGGCCGGCCATCAAATTGAAATTTTGCACCGCCTGCCCGGCCGCGCCCTTGACCAGGTTGTCCACGGCGGAGAGCAGGATCACCCGCTTTGCGCGCTCGTCGTAGCGGGCGGAGATGTCGCAGAAATTCGTCCCGGACACATTTTTCGTGTCCGGCAATGCCTTCCCGACCCGCACGAACGGTTCGTCCGCGTAGGCCGCCTCGAGCGCCGGAAGGATGTCCGTGGGCGAGGTGCCGTCCGCGAGCCGCGCGAAGATTGTGGTGTGGATCCCGCGGGTCATCGGAGCGAGGTGGGGAACAAACGTGATGACGATCTCGTGTCCTGCGGCGAGGGCGAGTTCCTGTTCGATTTCGGAAAGGTGCCGGTGTTTCGGGATTCCGTAAGCCCGCAGGCTCTCGTTGCACTCGCCGTAGAGAAGGTCCGCCTTGCGTCCGGCTCCGCTCACCCCGCTCGCGCTCGACACCAGGATATCAGCGGGCGCGATCACCCCGCACTTCAGCAGGGGAGCCAACGGCAGCAGGATGCTTGTCGGATAACATCCGGCCGAGGCCACGAGCGAAGCCGTCCGGATCTTCTCCCGGTGCAGCTCGGGAAGCCCGTAAACCGCGCTCCGGAGCAGATGTTCCGCGCCGTGCGCTTCGCCGTAGAATTCTTTGTAAATCCCTGCGTCGCGCAGCCGGAAATCCGCGCTCAGATCCACCACCCGCCGCCCCGCCCGGCACAGTGGCGCGGCGAATTCCGCCGCCAGCCCGTGCGGAAGCGCGAGGAAAAAAAATCCCGCGCCACTCGCCAACAGGCTGTCCATCGAAGGGGCGGAAAACTCCAGAGACGCCAACGGCTCCCGTCCGGCCAGCCGCGGGAGCACGTCCGCGAGCCGCTTCCCCGCATGTTGCCGCGACGTCACGGCCACGACCTCCGCCGAGGGATGCCCCGCCAAAATCGAGCAAAGCTCCTCGCCCGAGTATCCGTTCGCGCCAACAATCGCCACCTTGATCATAAACGGTAATTTTCCTTCCACATTCCGTCCGCGACAAGAAAGAAAATTTTCCCTGTCGCCGCGCGGGCGCGCCGCCTCCGATTATTTTATTTCCTGCGACGGGCTTTTTCCCGGCAGGAAACTTTCCAGAATAAAGAGTCCGGCGGCAAGGCAGATGCAGGAGTCCGCGATGTTGAATGCCGGCCAGTGTCCATACCAGGGAAGAATCACGTCGAGGAAGTCCATGACGTATCCGCGGAATATCCGGTCGGTGAGATTTCCCAGAATCCCTGCGGCAAGGAGGGCCGCGCCCCAGCGCATGGGAGCCCCCGCAAAGACCCCCCGCCGGGCGAGAACAGCGACAACGACCAGCGCGGCGACCGCCAGGACGATGAAAAACGTGTTGCTGTCCCTGAGGATTCCGAAGGCGGCTCCGGTATTATAGATTTGCACGAAATTCAGGAATCCGGGAATGACCGGCGTGGGTTCGTCGGTCCGGATATTTTCCACCACCATCCACTTCGTCACCTGGTCGGCAACATAGAGCGGGAGGGTGAGGAAGAGGAGGAGTCGGAGGGCGGACTTCATTGGGCAAAATCAGCCAAGCGCCTCTTCGCAGCGGGGGCACAGCGTCGGATGCGCGGAACTGGAGCCCACTTCCCCGCGGTGTCTCCAGCAGCGTTCGCAGCGTGCGGCGGGAGTCCTGGCCACCCCGACCACGGATTCCTCTCCCGGCGCGAAATCCAGATCACTGAGGATGAAAAGTTCTTCCAATTCCGCCCGGAGCGAGTCCAGGAGAGGCATCTCGGATGGCGGCGCGACAAGCCTCACGCGCGCCTCGAGAGCGCTTCCGATCTCTCCGGCCTTCTGGATTTTTTCCACGGCCTGCGAGATCCTCGCGCGGATCGCGAGCAGGCTTTCCATGTCGCGGACAACGTGCGGATTTGTCCATGTCCCGTCAGGCTTGGGAAACAATTGCAGGTGGACCGACGATTCTTTTTGAAAATACCCCCAGGCCTCCTCGGCGGTGAACGCGAGGATCGGCGCAAGAAGCCGGGTCAGGGCATCGAAAACCTTGTGCATCGCAAACTGCGTGGCGCGGCGGCGGGGAGAATCCCCCTTGTCGCAGTAGAGGCGGTCTTTCGTGATGTCCACATAGAGGCTGCTCAAATCGACCGCGCAGAACTGGTTGATCGTGTGATAGACGCGGTGGAACTCGAGGCTTTCGTAAGCCTCGGCGCACGTCGAGACGACTTCCTGCAGGCGCGCAAGGATCCAGCGGTCCACAAATGTCATTTCCCTTGCGGCCGGCGGCTTCGATGCGTCGTAGTCGTGCAAATTCGCGAGCAGGATCCGCAGGGTGTTCCGGATCCGGCGGTAGGCGTCGGAGAGCCGCGTGAAGATTTCCTCCGAAAACGGCACGTCGTCGGTGAAGTTCACGCTGCTGACCCAGAGGCGCAGGAGGTCGGCCCCGTATTTCCCGACATAGTGGTCGGACTCGGTCGGCTTCCGGTACCCTCCCTGCGCGGACTTCGAGATTTTTTTCTTCGTGTCCATGTCCACCACGAACCCATGCGTGAGGACCGCACGGTAGGGCGGGCATTGATTCAGGGCCACCGATGTCATCAACGAGCTCTGGAACCAGCCGCGATGCTGGTCGGTTGCTTCCACATACAGGTCCGCGGGAAACGCGAGCTCGGGGCGTCGGCGCAGGACCGCCTCGTGGCTCAGCCCGGAGTCCAGCCAAACATCCAGGGTATCGTGCCGCCGGGTGACCCCCGCGGGAAGTCCGACGAGGGCGGCCCATTCCGCATCCTCGAGCTCGAACCAGGAATTGGTTCCGCGCTCGGAAAAAATATCCGCCACTTTGGCGATGATTCGGGGATCCAGGATCGGGCCGCCGTTTTCATCGTAAAAAACCGGCAGGGGAACCCCCCAGGTGCGCTGCCGCGAGATGCACCAGTCCGGGCGGGACTCGACGGTTCCACGAATCCGGTTGCGCCCCCAATGCGGCAGCCATTTCACGGAGTCGATCCCGGCGAGCGCTTCGGCGCGGAGGGAATCAATGCGGATGAAGAACTGTTCCACCGCGCGGAAGATGACCGGCGTCTTGGACCGCCAGCAATGCGGATAGCTGTGCTGGCAGGGGGCACTCCCCGCGAGCGCGCCTTTTTCCTCGAGCAGCGCCACGATGCCTTCGTTCGCATCGAAGACATATTTCCCGACAAATTCCGGCAGCCCGCATTCTTCCGTGTAGCATCCCCTGTCGTCCACGGGCGAGAGCAGGGGAAGGTTGTGCTCCAGTCCCAGTCGGTAGTCATCCTCGCCATGTCCGGGCGCGATATGCACGCAGCCGGTGCCCGTGTCGAGAGTCACAAAGTCCGCCGCATGGATCGTCGAGATCCGGTCCAGAAACGGATGCCGCGCGACGAGGCCTTCGAGGTCGGCACCGGGGAAAGTTTTTTCGACGCCGAGTTTCACGGCCCCCGTCGAAGCGCAGAACGCGTCCACGAGCGCATCCGCCATGACCAGGGTCGCCTCCGAGCCTTTGAGCGACACGCGAACGGCGGCGTAGGCGTGCTTCGCATGGACCGCGATCGCGAGGTTCGCGGGGAGCGTCCACGGGGTTGTTGTCCAGATGACGACCGATGCCTTCCCGGCGAACTCTCCGCTCGACAGCGGAAACAGGACATGGATCGCCGGCGATGTTTTGTCCTGGTATTCGACCTCGGCCTCGGCCAATGCCGTCTGGGCGCCGGTGCTCCACAGCACCGGCTTCATGCGCCGGTAAACAAGGCCCGCCTCCACAAACCGGCCGAAGGAACGGATGATATCCGCCTCGTAACCCGGATCGAGCGTGAGATACGGGTTTTCCCAGTCGCCCAAAACCCCGAGCCTGCGGAACTGGCGGCGCTGGATGTCCAGGAATTTCCGGGCGTATTCCTCCGACCTGCGGCGCACCTCGACCGGCGTGAGTCCGGCCGAGGACTTCACCACACGGAACTCGATCGGCAGCCCGTGGCAGTCCCAACCCGGAACAAACGGGGCGCGGAACCCGGCCATCGTCCGCGACTTCACCACGAAATCCTTGAGGATCTTGTTGAGGGCCGTCCCCATGTGCACATCGCCGTTCGCAAACGGGGGCCCGTCGTGCAGCACATAAAGCGGGCATCCCTTGCGTGACTCCTGGATTTTCTCGTAAAGCCCCTCGCGTTCCCACCTCTCCAGCATCTCCGGTTCGCGCTGCGCCAGCCCGGCCTTCATCGGGAAATCCGTCTTCGGCAACCTGATCGTCTGTTTGTATGCGCTCATGAGAAAACGTCCACCACTACCAGCCCGCGGCCCGCGGGTCAAACAGGGACAGCGAAACCCGGGAAAAGGAAATCATTTTTTGATCGCCAGAGCGGGCTGTTGGGTGCAGCGATGGAGGGATGGCCATGCCGCAGAACACGATCGCGATTGTTTACGATTACGACCAGACGCTTTCGCCGACCTACATGCAGGACGAGGCGCTCTTCCCGGCCTTCGGGATCAATCCCTCAAATTTCTGGCAGCGGTGCGCGGAGCTGGTGAAGGAGGAGGGGTTCGACAACGAGCTGGCCTATATGAAGGTGCTGCTCGACTGCCTGGAAATGGACCGTCCCACGAACGCGAAGCTGCGGGAGCTCGGGGGGCGTCTGACGTTTTACAAGGGGCTCCCGGAAATGTTCGAGGAGTTCCAATCGGGACTCCTGACGGTCGAGCAGGAAGCGCACGGGATCACCGTCGAGCACTACATCGTCTCCTCGGGCCTGAAGGCGATGATCGAGGGATGCCGGCTGGCCCCGTTTGTCCGGAGGATTTTCGGCTGCGAATTTGCGGTGGACGAAAGCGACCGGATCACGTTCCCGAAGCGCGCGATCAGCCACACGCAGAAGACGCAGTTTCTTTTCCGGATCAACAAGGGGATGCTCGAGATGGACGAGGACGTGAACGACCACATGTCCGCCGAGCTTCGCCCGGTCCCTTTTCAAAATATGATTTACGTGGGCGACGGCCCGACCGACGTGCCGTGCTTCACGGTGATGCGCAAGAACGGCGGACAGGCGATCGCGGTTTACAACTCCGACGACCCGACCCGGGCGAGCTTCAAAAAATGCTACCAGCTCTGCACGCATGCCGACCGGGTGAAGAATATCGCGCCCTCGGATTATCGGCGGGGCAGCCATCTCCGGCTTCTCCTTGAGGAGATGATCCACGAGATCGCGGGCCGGATCGTTCAGCGGCGGCACGACGACCTCGTGGCCGGGACGGTGCGCGCCCCAAAGTTCTGATCAGCCCGGAATCAAGCCCGCCCGATCGGCAGATGGAAATAGAAAGCGGACCCCTTGCCGACCTCGCTTCGGACGGAAATTTTTCCGCCGTGCCCCTCGACGATCTTGCGCACGATGGCAAGGCCGAGGCCTGTGCTTTGCTCGCCAGCCGTCGCCTGGACGTTGGCCCTGCCGAAAGCTTTGAAAAGTTTCGGCAGATCGGCCCCGGGAATTCCCTGGCCCTGGTCGGTGACCGTGACCGTCACTTCGGAATTGTCGCGCTCGACGCGGATCGAAACGCGGGTATCCGGATGGGAATACTTGACCGCGTTGCCGATCAGGTTGTTGAGGACCTGCTCGATTTTTCCTCGGTCGAGGGTGAGCGGCGGCAGCGACTCCCCGGCATCGAAATCGAGACGGATCCGCTTCTGCTGCGCGAGCACGCTGTTGAGCGAGACGTTGTGACGGACGAGTTCGTTGAGGTCGGCCGGCGCGCACTCGAGGCAGAGCCGTCCGGATTCGATCGTCGAAACGTCCAGAAGGTCGTTGATGAGATGGAGCATGAACTCGCTTGAAGACTTGATCGTGGAGACGAAGTCACGCTGATTTTCATCGAGCAAGGAGGCTGTTTCGCTTTCGAGGAAGTCGCTGTAGGCGAGGATGACTCCGAGCGGGTTGCGCAGGTCGTGCGCGGCCATGCCGAGGAGGCGGTTTTTCTGCTCGTTGAGGTTTTCGAGGTCGGCGTTGCGGTCGAGGAGCTGGCTCTGGCTCTCGCGCAGGGCGCGCAGCGCCTCGTGAAGCTGGCGGCGGGCGAGGCAGGCGTTGGCGTGGTAGCGGACCCGCGCGACCAGCTCGATGGGATCCGGAAGCTTGACGATGTAATCGTTGGCCCCCGCCTCGAAGGCGGCTTTTTTCACCACCGGCTCTTCTTTGGTCGAGAGGACGATCACCGGCGTTTCCTGCAGCTCCGGGCACTTGCGGTACGTCTTGACGAGTTCCAGGCCGTCGGTGCCGGGCATCACAAGATCCTGGAGGATGACCGAGGGGCAAAGCCTTTTCGCGGTCGAGACGGCAAGACTTGCCTCCGAGCAATAGTGGAAATCGAGGCCTTCCTGGGATTGCAGGATCCGCCGGATGGCCTCTCCGATGATCGCCTGGTCATCAACAAGGAGAATCATCGCCTCCAAATTGTTGGCGTTCGGAGTTTGAGTTTTCTGGTTCATTTGTGGGTTTGTATCCATCTGTTGATTCGCGGGGCCATCGAGGAAAGGGAAATGATCTCGGAGGCGAATGGCGCCGCAGCCTTGGGCATGCCGAAGAGGGCCGACGATTTTTCGTCCTGGGCGACGGTGAGGAAGCCGGCTTCGCGCATGGCGTGGAGCCCGATGGCGCCGTCCTTTCCCATGCCGGTAAGAACGATTCCCATCGCCCTGCCGCGCCAGTTGCGCGCGATGCTCGAGAAAAAAACATTCACCGACGGCTGGTAGGCGAGTCCGCGGATATTGTTGTCGTAGCGGAGCCGCGAGCATGTGTGGGCCTCGATGTGGCCCTCTTTCCCCGCAAGGTAAATGCGGCCGGGCTCGATGAGGTCCCCCTCGGCCGCGAGCTGGAGCGGATCCTTGCTGAAATCCTTCAGCCACTTGGAGAGGTCGTCAACGAACCGCGCGTCAATGTGCTGGACGATGACGACCGCCGCCCGGCCGATGGGGGCGAGGGCGGCGAGGATTTGCGAGAGGGCATACGGCCCGCCGGCCGAACACCCGATGGCCACAAGTGTGTCCGTCGAGCCCGGCGCGCTGCACGAGAGGACCTCCGGACGACACGGCGGCACCGGAAGCGGCTTGTTTTGCTCGGAAACGATCGCCCCGATCTGCGAAATTTTTTCCAGGAATTCCCTGCGGCTGGCGGGTTTCGAAAGCGAGGGGGTCGCGATGACATCCAGC
>JBAXTX010000104.1:0-9886 GCA_037129975.1 Verrucomicrobiia bacterium
TCGTGGGTTCTGCGGGCGCGGTGTATTCCTGCGAATACTGGGCCGGGCATCCGCGGTCCGTCCGCGCCGGCCGCTTCTGGTGGAGCGCCATGCTGCTCTGCATGGGGCTGGTCCTGGTTTCGGCGAACGGCCTGCAGTTCCTCATCGGCTGGGAGCTCTTCACCTTGTGCGCGTATTTTCTCATCACGCTCGACCGGCGGAAGCCGGAGGTGCGTGCGGCCGGCTGGCTTTATCTTGCGGCTTCGCACGCTTCGACGGTTTGTCTTTTTGCCCTCTTTGTGATCTTGGCGACCATCACGGGAAGCTGGGAGCTGGGTCCGTTTCACGACCATCCCGGGCTGGCCCCGCTGTTCTGGCTCGCGCTGCTCGCGTTTGGTTTGAAGGCCGGCCTTTTCCCGCTGCACATCTGGCTGCCTTCGGCGCATGCCAACGCGCCGAGTCATGTCTCGGCAATCATGTCCGGGGTGGCCATCAAGATGGGGATCTACGGGATCGTGCGGTTCAGCGGATGGTTGCCGGTGCCCCCGGGTGCGGGGTGGACGGTGGCGACGCTTGGCGTTCTGAGCGCGGTTCTCGGTGTGGCCTTTGCCCTTGGGCAGCATGATATCAAGCGCCTGCTGGCCTACCACAGCGTGGAAAACATCGGGATTATTTTGATCGGGGTGGGCTTCGCGATGGTCGCCGTCGAGCACGGGAATGCGGCCTGGGGGCGGCTGCTCATGGCGGGCGGCCTTCTGCATGTCTGGAACCACGGGCTTTTCAAATCCCTGCTTTTTTTGGGAGCCGGGTCGGTTCTGCACGCGACCGGCACGCGGGAGATGAGCCGGTTGGGCGGGCTCTGGCGGGCTATGCCCTGGACCGCGGGATTCTTCGCGCTCGGTGCGGCGGCGATTTCCGGGCTGCCGCCGCTCAATGGATTTGTGAGCGAGTGGCTGGTTTATCTCGGTCTTTTTGACGCGGCGCTCACACGGGGGTCTTCTGCCTGGGCGGCGATTCCGGCGGCGATTTTTCTCGGGGTGACCGGCGCACTGGCGCTGGCCTGTTTTGTCAAAGTCTGCGGCGTGGTTTTCCTCGGGGCCCCGCGTACGGAAGCCGCGGCGCGGGCACACGAGTGCGGGCCGGGAATGCGGGGAGCGATGGGAGTTCTCGCCGTCGCGTGCGTGGCCATCGGTCTGGCTCCCGCCTTTTTTTGGATGCCCATCGCACGGGCGGTGGCCGCGTGGCAACCGGCATGGGCGGGCACGCAGACCCCGGCCCCGCTGGCCACCATCGGAAATTTCCACATCGTGCTGGCGACACTCTGCGCGGTGGCCGCGTGGGGGCTTTGGCGGCTGTCCCGAAGGCGTGGGATCGTCCGCTCGCTCACATGGGATTGCGCGTTCGCAACGCCATCCGCCCGCATGCAATACACGGCGGGTTCGTTTGCCGGAATCCTTACCGAATGGTTCGCATGGATCCTGATCCCGATGCGGCACGGGCACCCGCCTGAAAAACTTTTCCCCACCGAAGCCGCATGGTGTGCGCACACGCCCGAGACGGTGCTCGAACGTGTCGTTCAGCCTGCCAGCGGCGTCGTCATGCGCCTGGCCCTGGCGGCACGGCGTGTCCAACACGGAACCGTGCAGGCCTATCTCCTTTACCTTCTCATCGGCCTGGCCGCACTGACCGCGCTGGTCTTGGCCGGAGGGAAATGATAAAAACCGCCTTATGTTTTTGAATCTTGTCCAACTGGCCGAATCGTTCGGCGTTTCGGAAAAAGTGATTGATGGCTGGGTCCGCTACGAGGGATTGCCCAACACGCCCGACCGGGGGCGACTGCTTTTCGACCGGGCGCAGGTCGCGCAATGGGCGGCCACGCGCGGGCTGGCGACGAAGGCCGGCTTCCTCGCTCCCGATGCGGGCGCACCGGGCGGCGGACTGCACTTGGAGCCATTGCTTCGCGCGGGCGGGATCTGGCGCAACGTGCCTGCCGACGAGGTTTCCGCCGTGGTGGAGAAAGTGGTCGGCGTACTGCCGGGAGTCACGGGTTCCGTGGGAAAAATGCTGGCCCAGCGGCTTGGTGCCCAAGGCGGCGTGACAATCGCTCCGGTCGGCGGAGGCTTTGCGCTCCCGCATCCTTCGAAGCGCATCGCGCTCGGCCGCGAATCCGGCACCGTGGCAATGATCCTGTTGCGCGAGCCGCTCGTCCTGACCGAGCCGCAGGTGGATGACGTGCCGGTCACCATCCTTCTCTTTTTTATCGCGCCCTCCGCCCGCACCCATCTGGAACTGCTCGGACGGCTCAGCCGCCTGCTGTCCGGCGGACCGCTGCGCGAGCTCGTGAACCGCGGTGCCGACGACGAGGAAATTTACCGTGCGTTCGCCGGGTTCGATGCCATGGGCAAGATCGGAGGGGCGGCATGAGCGGAGGGTTGGTTTTTGCGGCAGTCTGCCTGCTGGCCGCCATGGCAATGGCACAGCGCTCTACGCGAGCCTCGTTCGCACTCACCTTGGCAGGGACCCTCGCGGGACTCGTCGCGTCGCTGACCATTCTGCTCGGGCCGGACGACTGGGAGTGGACCGGCGCATTTTTTCTGGGCGGGGAGAGGGTGCATTTGCGCCTCGATGGAGTCAGCGCGATCTTCCTCGTTCTCGTGTGCGTTATCGGAGGAGCCGGGGCCGCGTATGCCCGCGAATACTGGTCGGACAGCGAGAACCCCGCCACTGCGGCCCGCGGCCGGGTCTGGTGGAATGCGCTCATTTTGTCCATGGGCCTCGTGCTGATGATTTCCAACGGCCTGCATTTCCTGATGGCATGGGAGGCGTTTGCGCTGTGCGGGTATTTTCTCATCACGCTTGACAATCGGCGGCCCGAAGTGCGGAAAGCCGGCTGGCTCTATCTCGCGTCGTCCCATGTGGGCACGCTCGCGCTCTTCGCCTTCTTTGTGATGCTGGCCACGCACACGGGAACCTGGAATCTCGGCCCGGTGCGCGATGTTCCGCCTCCGCTCTTCTGGCTGGCACTTTTCGGGTTTGGAATGAAAGCCGGATTCTTCCCCTTCCATATCTGGCTGCCGTCCGCCCACGCCAACGCGCCGAGCCATGTCTCGGCGATCATGTCCGGGGTCGCCATCAAGATGGGTGTTTACGGGATCGTGCGCTTTGGCGGCTGGCTGCCCGTGCCGGCCAATGCCGGCCATGTGGTGATCGGGCTCGGCGCCGCGAGCGCGGTCCTGGGGATCGCGTTCGCCATGGCCCAGAACGACATCAAGCGCCTGCTGGCCTACTGCTCGGTCGAGAACATCGGCGTGATCCTGATCGGGCTCGGCGGGGCGTTGGTGGCCCGGACGCACGGGAATGCCGCCTGGGGGCAGTTGGCACTGGCCGGGGCTTTGTTGCACGTCTGGAACCACGGGCTCTTCAAATCCCTGCTTTTTTTTGGTGCCGGGTCCGTCCTGCATGCGACCGGCACGCGCGAGATGAGCCGGCTGGGCGGGCTCTGGCGTTCGATGCCTTGGACAGCCGGATTCTTTGCCCTGGGAGCTGTCGCGGTTTCCGGACTTCCCCCGCTCAACGGGTTTGCCAGCGAATGGCTGATTTACCTTGGCCTCTTCGAGGCGGCGACGACGCGGTCCGGCTTCGCGTGGGCCGCCCTACCCTCCGCGATCCTGCTCGCGATGGCCGGGGCGCTGGCGCTGGCCGCATTTGTCAAAGCGGGCGGGATGATTTTCCTTGGGACGCCGCGCACGAAACCCGCGGCGCATGCCCAGGAATCCCGTGCCGGGATGCTTGCGCCGATGGCCTTGCTGGCTGCGGCATGCGCCGTCATCGGGGTCGCGCCCGGATTGGTCTGGCCTGCCATCGCACGCGCGGCCGGATCGTGGAATCCCGCCTGGGCGGTCGCAAGAACGCCGTTTTCCACGCTGGGTCCGGCCGGATTCGCACTCGCGATTCTTGCCGCTGTGGCGGGGTTCTGGCTTTGGAAGAAATCCCGGGCGAACGGCCTGCGGCGGGATCTCACATGGGATTGTGGATACCGGAACCCCACGTCGAGAATGCAATACACCAGCGGCTCGTTCGCGGGAATTTCCGCCGGGTGGTTCTTCTGGGCGTTCGCGCCCGAGCGCAAATTCCGTCGCCCCCGCGGCCCCTTTCCGTCGGGCTCGCTCCGCTTGGAACGTGTTTCGGAAACTGTTCTGGAGCGACTGATCGTGCCTGCGGGAGCGATCATCACACGCTTGTCACATGCCGCCCTCGGCCTGCAACATGGCCGCTTGCAGGCTTACATTCTCTACCTCGTGGCCGGCCTCGCGGCCTTGGGTATCTTCGTTTTTTTGGAAGGAAAACCATGATGATCGTCCGCATATTTCTCTGGGTCGCATTGGCTCCGCTGCTGCCCGGCCTGATCAACAAAGTCAAAGCGTGGGTTGCCGGACGCCGGGGACCGCCCGTGCTGCAACTCTACTACGACCTCATCCGCCTTTGGCAAAAAGGCGTCGTGCTGAGCACGCTGGCTTCGCCGGCGTTTGTGGTGGCACCGGCCGTGGCCTGGGTCGCGATCGCGTGCGCCGCATTCCTTGTGCCGCTCGGACCGGCCGGGGCGGGGTTGAGCTTTCGCGGCGATGTGTTGCTGATGGTTTACCTGCTGGCCCTCGCGAGGTTTTGCACGGCCTGGGCCGCTTTGGAAACCGGCTCCGCGTTCGAGGGGATGGGTGCGGCGCGCGAGGTCAGTTATGCTGTTCTGGCCGAGGCCGCGATGTTTGCCGCGATGCTTTCGCTCGCCGTCCAGACCGGCAGCGTCTCGCTGGTGGACATGTTGTCTCCGGCACCGGGCGCGGGCACCGCGCTGCTCGCGGCAGGCTTGTTCATTGTGTTGCTCGCGGAAAACTGCCGCGTGCCGTTCGACGATCCCAACACGCACCTCGAACTCACGATGATCCATGAAGCCATGGTGCTCGATCACAGCGGCCCTCCCCTGGCGGTGATCCTGCATGGCGCATCCATGAAGCTGCTGCTCTTCGCCGTCCTGCTCACGGCCGCCGTGCTGCCGCTCGGGAGCCTTCCGCCGCTTGCCGCGGCAGCCGCCTTGGCAGGCGGGGTGCTTGTGGTGACGCTGGGCGTGGGCCTGTCGGAATCCTTTCTGGCGCGGTTCGCGTTCCGGCACATGCCGCTTCTGCTGACGATGGCTTTTCTTTTGTGCCTGTTTTCGTTGCTGGTGGCCTGGAAAGGAGGCGCGGCATGATCTCGACGTTGAACCTTTTGATCGGCCTGGCGATGGGCTTGAATCTCGTGGCCCTTGGCAGCAGTCGCTTGCCGTCGCTCATCCGTACGGTTTCCACGCAGGGCATCGCCCTGGGGCTCATGCCACTGATTCTGGAAGGCAGCAACTTGGATTGGAGGATCATCCTGATCGCGGGGGCCACCGTGGCGGGCAAGGGGTTTGTGATCCCCGGCCTGCTGAGACGGGCCATGCGCTCCGCGAACATCGAGCGGGAAATCCAGCCGTTCATCGGCCTCATGCCTTCGCTGCTTCTGGGTGCCGGCGGCACGATTGCGGCGATCGCGCTGGCAAGCGCGCTGCCGCTGCTTCCGGAACACGCCGGCTCGCTCCTCGTGCCCGGGGCGCTGGCCTCCGTGCTCACCGGGTTCATTTTGCTGATCGGCCGCGCGAAAGCCATTTCGCAGGTGTGCGGCTACCTGATCCTGGAAAATGGAATCTACCTCTTCGGTCTGCTGCTGATCAAAGCCACGCCGTTGCTGGTCGAGGCGGGCGTGCTTCTCGATCTCACCGTCGGCGTCTTCGTGCTCGGGATCATCATTGACCGGATCCAGCGCGCGTTCGACTCGCTCGACACCCGCAAATTGACAACTCTCCACGAATGAACGCGCTCATCATGATTCCTCTGGCGGGAGCGGTTCTCGCCGCTCTCTGGCCGGACAACCGGACGCGGCCGTGGTTCCTTCCGGTGGTGGGGTTCCTGCATACGGCGCTCTGTTTCCTCCTGCTCGTCGCACCTCCTCCGGTGAGCCCGGAAGCGTGGATTGGATTCGACCCGCTGGCCGCTGCCGTGCTGCCTGCCGTCTCATTGCTTTTCTTTGTCTGCGGAGTCTATGCGGTTCCGTATTTGAGGATCCGGCAGGAGCGGCCGAACCGGGTTTTTGTCGCGGCACTGCTCGCGGTTCTGGGGCTCCTGAGCGCCGGCCACCAGGCGAGGCATCTCGGGATTTTGTGGATCGCGACCGAGGCGGTGACGCTGGCGGCCGTGCCCCTTCTGCACTTCAACAACACGCCGCGCGCGTTCGAGGCCACGTGGAAATACCTCCTCGTCGGCGGCACCGGGATCGCGCTCTCTCTCCTCGGCTCGTTCTGCCTCGGATATTCCTCCCTCCACGGCGGAGGCGAAGGGGATCTGACCTTCGTGGCGTTGACGGCGCAGGGCGCGGGGCTCTCGCGCCCGTGGGTGCTTGCCGCATGGGTGCTTTTACTTGTCGGCTACGGGACAAAAATGGGGCTGGCCCCGATGCACACATGGAAGCCCGATGCCTACGGCGAGGCTGCCGGGATTGTCGGCGCGATCCTTGCGGGCGGGGTCACCAGCGTCGCGTTCACCGCGATTTTGCGCATCCGCTCGGTGGTCAACGCGGCGGGGGAAAGCCAGGTCGCCGACCACACGCTGCTGGCCATCGGGCTGTTTTCGATGGCGGCGGCGGCGCTGTTCCTTCTCGGCACGAGGGACTTCAAACGGATGCTCGCGTATTCGAGCATCGAGCACATGGGCATCCTGAGCATCGCGGCCAGCCTCGGTCCCCTCGGCGTCTGGGCCGCCCTCTTTCATGTTTGGAGCAACAGCCTGACCAAGGGCACGCTCTTCCTCAGCGCCGGCAACATCCGACGCGCCGCGGGGTCCCCGTCTTTGGACGATGTTCGCGGCATGGCCCATGTCGTGCCCCGATCGGCGGCCATCTTTGTCGCGGGGATGTTCGCCATCACCGCCTGCCCGCCATTCGGACCGTTTTTCAGCGAATTGAAAGTTCTTGGAGCCGCGATCAAAACCGGACACGGCCTGGCCGCCGCGGGATTTCTCGCCTGCCTGCTGTTCGCCTTTTTCGGGCTCACGCGGGTGGTTTTCGCGGTGGTGGACGGAAGGCCCCGTCCGGCGGCGAAGGCCGGCGGGAAGCTGTTCCGCGAGACTTTCGGTGTTATTTCTCCCCCGCTCGTGCTGCTCATTCTGTCCCTGTGGCTCGGACTGTTCACTCCCGCGATTTTGCAGGACACCTGGACGGCTGCCGTCGCACAACTTTTTCCCAATCCATGAGTGTTTCCTTTGCCTTGCTTCCCAATGCTTCCAGCCTTCCATGGGCGGAGGTTCCGTGCGGACCGGTTGCGGATTTCGTCGCGGCAACGGCCGGAGAAATGAACCGCGGAGCGCGCCTGTGCTCGTTTTTTTCCATGCCGGATGGTGCCGGGTCGTGTCTGGTTGCCATTCTCGCTTTCGATGCCGACAACACACTCGCGGTCGCCCGCAGCGGGGCATTTTCCGGCGATTTCCCCGCTCTCACTGTCCTCCACCCTCAGGCACATCTTTTCGAACGGGAGATCTGGGAGCAAGACGCACTCACTCCGGTGGGCCATCCGTGGCTCAAGCCTGTCAGAAAGGGCGGCGGCGGGGCTCCTGTGAACGGCGAGTTTTTCCGGGTGGACGGAGGCGAGGTCCATGAGGTCGCGGTCGGGCCGGTCCACGCGGGGATCATCGAGCCCGGGCATTTCCGTTTCCAATGCGCTGGCGAGGAAGTTCTGCATCTGGAAATCGCGCTGGGCTACCAGCATCGCGGAGTGGAGCGGGCGCTTGTCGGCGGACCTCATCGCGCAGCCCGCTCCCAAATGGAAACCGTCTCCGGGGATGCCACGGTCGCCCATGCCACGGCCCACGCCACCGCGCTCGAATCTTTGGCCGGGACGGAGGCTCCTTTGCGCGCCCAATGGCTGCGGGTGATCGCGCTCGAACTCGAACGCCTCGCCAACCACACCGGAGACATCGGTGCCCTTGCCGGCGATGTGGCGTTCCTGCCCGCAGCCTCGGCCTGTGGAAAAATCCGCGGCGACTTTCTCAACCTGACCGCCATGATCTGCGGCAACCGGTTCGGACGCGGGCTCGTGGTGCCGGGCGGCTGCGGACACGATCTGGAATCCGAACGGGCCGACAAATTGCGCGGCAGCCTGGGATCCGCTCTGGCAGAGGCCGCGCAGGCGGTCGCATGGTTCTGGGATGCCGCCTCCGTGCGCGCCCGCTTCGAAGGCACGGGAACGGTTTTCCCCGGACAAGCCCAGGAGATCGGGTTGGTCGGCCCCGCCGCGCGCGCCTGCGGTCTCGTCCGGGATGTCCGCTACGATCATCCCGCCGGATGGTTCCGGTTCGCCCAGTTGCCGGTGGCTGTCTGGCCGAGCGGGGATGTTTTTGCGCGCGCCCGTGTGCGCTCGCTGGAAATCCAGCGGTCCGGGGAGTTTCTGCTGGAGCAACTGGCCGCCGCCGCCGATGGCCCGATTCGCGAGGAACTGCCCGTGCTCGCTCCCGACACTCTGGCGGTGACGTTGGTGGAAGGATGGCGCGGCGAGGTCTGCCACGTCGCCGTCACTGACGATGCGGGCCGTTTCCGCCGATACAAGATCACCGATCCGTCGTTCCACAACTGGACCGGACTGGCTCTGGCGCTTCGCGGAACGGCAATTTCGGATTTCCCCATATGCAATAAAAGCTTCAACCTGTCCTACTGTGGATTCGATCTTTAGCCATGTTTGTCCTTGATACCATCACCCACCGCCTCAAGCGCGGATGCGAGACAATGGCCTATCCCAACGGTCCGGCTCCCGCATTGCCGGATCGCCATGGCGGCGCGCTGAGAGTGGATGCGGTCCTGTGCGCCGCCGACTGCACGGCCTGTGTCGCCGTTTGCCCGACCGGGGCCGTGACACGCCCGCTTGGGAAACCCGTCTCGCTCGACCTTGGTCGCTGCATCTTCTGCGCGGCCTGCGTCGAAGTGTGCCCGCCCGGGGCCATCACACAAACCGGAGACCACCGGATGGCTGTCCGTCGGCGCGACGACCTCGTGCTCGGCGCGCCCGGTGCGGAGGAACTCCGGCTGGCCGACGCGCTGGAGGCGAAGCTCCGCAAGCTCTTCGGGCGTTCGCTGCGGCTCCGCCAGGTGAGCGCCGGAGGCTGTGCGGCCTGCGAGGCCGATACGAATGTTCTGGGCACCATCGGGTGGGATCTCGGTCGTTTCGGCATCCAGTTCGTCGCCTCCCCGCGACATGCCGACGGGCTGCTCATCACCGGCCCGGTCACAAAAAACATGGAGTTGGCGCTCCGCAAAACCTACGACGCGGTGCCCGGGCCCAAGATCGTGATAGCGGTCGGCGCCTGTGCGATTGCGGGCGGTCCGTTTGTCGGCCATGCCGAAGTGAACAACGGCGCGGACCCGCTTCTGCCCGTGGACCTTTACATCCCCGGCTGTCCTCCCCACCCGCTCACAATCCTCGACGGCCTTCTCCGCCTGCTCGACCGTCTGGAGAATCCAGCGGGGCGGCGGCGATGATCCGTGCCGGTCAATGAAGAAAACGGACCCGCTTACCGCAGTCAAGGAACTGGAGGAGTTTGGCCACGCCACGCCGAAGATTGATGTTCGGGCGTTTTCCTTCCGTCATCAACCCTCTCCAGCAGCAGGAGGGGAACGCGTTGCTTCCGCAAAAATGTTTGTCCTTCGCTTGGGTTTGCTGCAAACTGTTTTTATTGGCAGCGATCTGCAAACTTTTGTGGGTGGGGAACAGAAAGACATGCTGCCCTGTGGTGTAATGGTAACACAGCGGCCTTTGGAGCCGTTATTCATGGTTCGAGTCCATGCGGGGCAGCCA
>JBAXTX010000105.1:0-9847 GCA_037129975.1 Verrucomicrobiia bacterium
GTTCGATCTGGTGATGGGGAACCGTTTTCTCGGAGGAATTTCGAAGGGGGCGATGCCGTTCATGCACCGCTTCGTGGGCAATCCGATGCTCAGCGCCCTGGGCCGCAGGATTTACGACCACTCGGTGTGCGGCGACTTTTATTGCGGACTGCGCGGGTTCCGCAAAGACGCGATCCAGAAGCTGAACATCCAAAGCACGGGCATGGAGTTCGCCCTCGAAATGATCATCAAGGCCGCGCTTAATGAGCTCAAGATCACCGAGGTTCCCACGACGCTTTCCCCGGATGGACGTGACCGGAAGCCCCACCTGAACACCTACCGGGACGGCTGGCGAAGCCTCCGGCTTTACCTGCTGATGAGCCCGCGTTGGACATTCGGAATCCCCGGGCTTGTCCTCGCCACGCTGGGGCTTGCGGCGCTTGCCGTCTCGGCCTTCGGGCATGTCCCGTCAGCCTGGTTCGGTGCCGCCCATGTTTTTTCCACAACGGCCACCGTCCTGGGCTACCAGGGGATCCTTCTTGCTGTCTTCGCAAAATTCATCGCCATCGAGAGCGGCCTCCACCCGCCCGCAACGGCATTCCGGATGCTCCAGCATCGGGGCACCCTGGAACGATTCGTGATCGCGGGATTCCTCATCGCGTTTGCCTGTGCGGGCATCGCCGTCGCCGCGAGGATCTGGCACGGGAGCCCGGGCGACAGGGCGTTCTCCGGACAAATCCAGGCGTTCCTCGAGATCGGCCTGATCGGCGGCGGACAGACCGTGCTCGCCGGGTTCTACTTCGGGTTCCTGTACTTTCTGCATGAGCGGCGGATGTTCCCGCGCAAGCGGCGCGGGGATTGAGGGATTTCCCCGGGAATTTTCCCGCCGGCCGAAAAGAAAAGGATGAAAAAGGATTGACGCGCCGGAAGAGTTTTATAAGTTGGCTGGCTCCACTGATCCGATTTTATGAAACGCACATACCAGCCTTCCAAACGCACGCGCAAGCATCAGTTTGGTTTCCGCGCGCGCATGAAAACCAAGGCGGGCCGCGATATTCTGAGCCGCCGCCGCCAGCGGGGACGCAAGCGTCTCCTGCCCAAGGGTGTCGAAGTCCACTACGCCCGCCACACCGAAGCCTGAGCGCGGAAGATTCCCGAGGTCCGCGCGCCTGCGTGACGGACGGGATTTTGCCAGCGTCAGGGAAGGTGGGAAATCCGCGCAGGGCCGCCTGTTGAAGCTGGCCGTTTTCTGTCCCTCGTGCGCCGGGGAGACGAAGACCGGGATCATCACTTCCAAACGGGTCGGCGGGGCGGTGGTCAGGAACAAAGTCCGGCGCCGGTTGCGCGAGTTGGTCCGATTCCACCGCCCGGATTTTCCGCCCGGCCGCCTGATCGTCGTGATTGCCAGACCCTCCGCCGCAGGGGCCGCATTCGAAGAATTGCGTGCGGAATGGTTGCTTCTTGCGCGCCGACTTTCTATTTTGCCGCCTCTCTCATGATTTCCCCGTTCATTTTTCTGATCCGCATTTACCAGCGCGTGCTGTCTCCCGCCCTGCTTGCGGTGTGCGGTCCGGGCTGCGGATGCCGGTTCGAGCCGACCTGCGCGGAGTATTTCATCCAGGCCCTGCGCGGGCATGGATTTCTCAAAGGGCTCGGCCTCGGAATCGGCCGTATTGCCCGTTGTCACCCGTGGGGCGGATGCGGGTATGACCCAGTGCCTTCCGCCTTGAAGACTTCGAACTGATGGACCGCAAAGCCTGGATCGCAATCACACTCTCCGTCGCCGGACTTTTTGGCTGGCAATGGTATGTCAGCAAATATCAAACGCCGCAGGTTGCGCCGCCCGCGCCCGCGCCGGCCGCGGCGACCGCTGTCCCGGCGCAACCCACGGCGACACCGGTTGCGACCGCCCCCGCCGCTCCGCAGGTCATGGCGCCCCGCGCGGAAAGCCTCTCCGCCGCGAGCGCGGAATTTGTTTTCAACAACGACGCGGGCGGCATCGAGCAGGTGATCCTGTTGATGCACCGGGGAGAAAACCAGCAGAGCGTCTCCCTGAACCGCGACCGCGGAATGCCCATCGGAGCTTTGGGATTCCATCCGGGCGAGGTCCTGGGGGGATTCGAGATGCGTGCCGACCGATCCAAAGGCGAGGTCACTTTTTCAAAAACCGCCCCGGATGGCTTGGAGATCACCAAGCGCTTTGTCCTGCCTCCCGCCTCGGAGAAGAAGCGTCTCCACACCGTGTCCCTGGAGGTTTCCTTCCGAAATCCCGGGACGTCCGAACTTCAAGTCCCGGCATTTTTTGTCGGCACCGGCGGGGCCGCGCCGATCCACCCGACCGACCTTCCGATGTACACCCGCTTCGACTGGTCGAATGCCGGGAAAATGACGACGATCGACGTCAATTGGTTTTCTCCAAGCAGCGTCCCCCTCGTGGGCATCCCCATCCGCGGCGAGCGGCCGCTCTACCTCGAAAGCAAGCCGGACATCCAATGGGCGGCTGTCGCCAGCCAGTATTTCTGCACGATTGTCACTTCCAAGGATCCTTCCGCCTCGGTCTGGGCCAGACGTTTCGACACCAAAAAGACAAACAACACGCCCGTGTTTGGAATCCAGGGCGCTGTCGGACTCGCCGGTTTCACGGTCGCCCCAGGCTCGACGGCCACAAAAAATTTCGAGATCTACGCCGGGCCGAAAGATCTCGGACTGCTGCGGAAGCTGGGCGGCAACCAGGACGCCGTTCTGAACTTCGGGATGTTCGGGTTTGTGAGCGAGTTCCTCCTCTGGGCGATGAATCATCTTCAGGTCTGGCTCGGCAGCTATGCCGCCGCGATCATCGTCCTCACGCTCTGCATCAAGTCCGCCCTCTGGCCGGTCCAAAACAAGGCGACGAACGAGATGCGCAAGATGTCCTCGCTCTCCCCGCTGATGACCTCGCTGAAGGAAAAATTCAAGGACGACCCCCAGAAGATGAACGAGGAGACGATGAAGCTCTACCGCGAATACGGGGTCAACCCGCTGAGCGGATGCTTCCCGATGCTCATCCAGATCCCGATTTTCTTCGGATTCTACTCGATGCTCGGCACGGCGATCGAGCTCCGGAACAGCTCGTTCTTCTGGATCCACGACCTCTCGCAGCCGGATACCATCACCCACATCCTTGGTTTCCCGATCAATCTCCTGCCGCTGATCATGTCCTGCACGATGATCTGGCAGATGGTCATCACGCCGAAAACCGGGGATGCCACGCAGCAGCGGATGCTCTACTTCATGCCGGTCATCTTCCTGGTCTTCTGCTACAATTACGCCAGCGGGCTCGCACTTTATTGGACAACGCAGAATATCTTTTCTATTGTCCAGCTCTACCTGACGCGGAACAGGCCGCTGCCCACGCTCCAGAAAAAAAGCGTGGTCGCCCGGCGTGAGGCCGTCGGCGCAAAGAAGCAAAAGAAAAAGAGACCATGAACCAGACGCCCACTGAAGTCCTCGATACGATTCTCGGATACCTCGGCTTTGTCGTCGAAATTCAGCGGCAGGAACGCGACGGACACCAGGTTCTCCAGATCCTCACCCACGAACCCGAACGCCTGATCGGACGCAACGACGCCGTCATTGACGACCTCCAATACCTCGTCAACCGCGTGCTGGTCGCCCAGAATCCCCCGGGTCCCCGCGTCGTTGTCGATGTCGAACACCACCGCGCCATGCGCGATGACACCCTCGTCGAAAAAGTCCGCCATCTGGCACAGGCCGTCCGCTCCACCGGTCGTCCGATCCAGACCGAGCCGATCAACTCCTACGACCGGCGGATCGTCCACCACGCGTTCAAGGACGACCCGCAAATCGCGACATGGAGCCCGCAGGATGACGCCCGCATGAAGCGCATCACGCTCCGCCTGCGCCCGAAAGCCTGACCGCCAGCCATTCCCCGGCGGGATCGCGACAGGGAAAAGCTTTTTGTTTTACGCGGGGGGCGGGGGTGATAATAAATGGGGCAATGACTGCATTGCTGGCATTGGAAGACGGGCGGGTATTTCGGGGGGAAAGTTTTGGCGCGGTTGGCACCGCGGCCGGCGAGATCTGTTTCAACACCTCGATGAGCGGGTATCAGGAAATTTTGACCGACCCGTCGTATCGCGGCCAGATCGTGGCGATGACGTATCCGGAGATCGGAAATTACGGGGTGAACGGCCTCGATGTGGAGAGCGACCGTCCGCATGTGCGCGGGTTTGTGATCGAGGAGCTGAGCCCGGTGGCGAGCAACTGGCGCAGTGAAGGTTCGCTGCACGACTACCTGGTCCTGCATGGGATTCCGGGGATCCAGGGGATTGACACGCGGGCGCTGACACGCCATCTGCGGACGCGCGGGGCGATGCGGGCGTGCATTTCGACAGAGATGACGGACGGGGCGGAGGTTGTTCGCCGCGCGCGCGAGGTTCGGTATGGGGGCGTGGATTTCGTGAAAGAGGTGACCCCGTCGGCGGCCTACCGCTGGGATGCGGAGGAGACGGCAAGCCGCGCATGGGTCGTTCAAAAGAGCGGCGGGGAGATCGGGGGCACGGATGCGAAAGGCAACGTCTTCGAGCCGCTGCCCCCGGCCGTCCACAGGCTGGTCGCGATGGATTTCGGGATGAAAAAAAACATCCTTCGTTCGCTGCGGAGAAACGGGTTTGATGTGACGGTGCTGCCGGCGACCGCGACCGCGGAGGAGGTTCTCGCGGCGGGTGCCGACGGGGTTTTTTTATCCAACGGCCCCGGCGACCCCGAGGAGCTCGGCTACGCGCATGAAACCGTGCGCCGGCTGATCGGGAAGAAGCCGATCTTCGGGATTTGCCTGGGGCATCAGCTTCTGGCGCTGGCGCTGGGCGGGAAGACGTTCAAGCTGAAATTCGGCCACCGTGGAGCGAATCAGCCGGTGAAGGATCTGCGGAGCGGAAAAATCGCGATCACCTCGCAGAATCACGGTTACGCGGTGGATCCGGCCTCGCTCCCGGAGGAGGTCGAGGTCACCCACATCAACCTGAACGACGGCACGGTGGCCGGGCTGCGGCACAAAAACTTCTGCGCGTTCAGCGTGCAGTACCATCCGGAGGCCAGCCCGGGACCCCACGATGCCGAGGACTTTTTCCGGGAATTCGCCAAAGAGGTTGCCGCCGCCAAGGCATCGGGAGTATAACGAAATCCTATGGCCAAGCTGCAGATCTTCCTTCCCGACGGCACCCAGATTTCCCACGATCTGACCGATGAAAAAACCACCGTCGGACGTGTGGCGGACAATATCCTGCAAATTGACGACGCCTCCGTGTCGGGCCGACATGCCGAAATCCTTCACGAGGCGGATGCGTTCCACCTGCACGATCTGGGGTCAACGAACGGGACGTTTCTGAATGGCGAGCAGGTGACCGACGCGGTTCTCCGCCATGCGGACGAGATCCGCTTTGGCGTGGTGGAGAGCGTTTTTCACGGCAAGGAAGAGGTTCCGGACCAGCCGCTGCCGGAGTCCACTGTCGTGACCGCGGCGGTTGCCCATCTGAGCGTTCGTCCTCCGAAATTTGTCAGCTCGTCCCCGATCCCGAAGATCGTCCGGAAGAAAGATCCCGTGGCCATGGCGCTTTATGCGGCGGCGGCGGCGGGCGTCCTGGGCTTTGTGGCCGCCACGGTGATCATCATGAAGATGGCGGCCCCCGGCTTCTGAAACATCCCGCCCGCCGCCGGGCGACTTTACTCATGGAAGAACATACGGAACTGCTGGCTGTGCGCCGGCAAAAACTGGAGGCCCTGCAAGCGGCGGGAGTCGCGCCCTTCGGAGGACGGTTTGATATCACGGCGCCTCCGGGCGAGGTTCGCTCCTCGTTTGTCGAGGGCACTCGCGTTCGGACGGCCGGACGCATCACCGCCCACCGGAACATGGGGAAAAGCCATTTCCTGGATCTCTCGGACAGCACGGGGAGGATCCAGATTTATCTTCAGGCCAAGGAAGTCGGCGCGGAGGCGGCGGCGATTTTCGAGCAGCTCGACATCGGGGACTGGATCGGCGTCGAGGGGGAGACGTTCACGACAAAAGCCGGCGAGCCGAGCATCCGGGCGGCCGCGTTCACGGTTCTCTCGAAATCCCTGCGTCCGCTTCCCGACAAGTGGCACGGGGTCCAGGATACGGAGATCAAATACCGCCAGCGGTATCTCGACCTGATCTCAAATCCCGAATCGCGCGACATTTTCCACAAGCGCATCGCGATCGTCCGCGAGATCCGCCGGTTTCTCGAAGACCGCGGGTTCATCGAAGTCGAGACGCCGATGATGCAGCGGATCCCCGGCGGCGCGGCGGCCCAGCCGTTCCAGACCCACCACAACGCGCTCGGCGCGGACCTCTTCCTCCGGATCGCCCCCGAACTCTTCCTCAAGCGGCTCCTCGTCGGCGGGTTCACGAAAATCTTCGAGCTGAACCGGAATTTCCGGAACGAGGGGATCTCGCGCCGCCACAACCCGGAGTTCACGATGCTCGAGGCCTACTGGGCGTTCGCGGATTTCGAGCAGATGGCCTCGCTCGTCGAGGAAATGGTCTGCCACCTCGCGAAGACGGTCTGCGGCGGCCATGTCATCGAGCACCGGGGCGAGGATGGCGCGGTCACGAAGGCGATCGACCTGACGCCGCCCTGGCGCCGCGAGCGTTATGCCGACCTCATCCGCGGCGTGAAGAGCGACTGGTATGAGCTGAGCCCGCCGGCCCGCCGCGAATGGTGCGCCGCGAACGGCCTCGATATCACGCACTGCGCGGAGGAATTCGAGGTCACCCAACATGTCTTCGAGAAGCTGATCGAAGAAAAGACGATGAACCCGCTCTTCGTCACCCACTGCCCGAAGGAACTCGTCCCCCTCGCCAAGCAGAATGCCGCGGATGGCTCGGTCGTGGACGTTTACGAACTCATCATCAACGGACAGGAAATTTCCCCGGGCTACTCCGAACTCAACGACCCGGACATCCAGCGCGCGCGCCTCGAGCACCAGAGCGGCGGGGAAACCCAGAAGCTCGACGAGGAATTTTTGCTGGCCCTCGAATACGGGATGCCGCCGGCCGGCGGGATCGGGATCGGAATCGACCGCCTCGTCATGATGCTCACCGGAGCCGAGAGCATCCGCGACGTGATCTTCTTCCCGCAGATGCGGGCGCGGTAGAAAACTTTGTTGGAAAGTTCTCAAACCCTATAATCCAAAGGACTGAGCGCCCTCTTGATGACCCCACGATTGGGCGGCAGGTCCGCATGGACTTCTGGAATGGTCCCTTCTTGGAAGGACTTCTCGTGCCGGATGAGGAGAAACTTTTGTTGATCTCCGCAGGGAAGCCCGCCTGCATCACCGGATCGGATCCGCCGATTTCCATGCCAACGAAATCACCGCCTGCGCCACGCTGGAGCGAAGGAAAATCAGTGGCAGCCGCAGCCCTCGCCGCAACCGTCGCCGGCGAGTTCATCCGCGGTGGGGAGGCGGCCGAGTTCGATCGTCTTGGCCACGGCTTTTTTGACGGCCCTTTGCAGATCGTGCATTTCTTCCTGCGCGTCGAAGAAGTCCGAGGCGACGGGGATTTTCGGGAAAAGCAATCTCATCGGACATTCTCTCCCGGCCCCGACTCCTTGGCCCGACAGAAAAACGAGGCTGCCATTCCTTTTTGCCATTCCTTGTACGGGCCGGAGAGGATACGGTGACACCACCATGAGCGATCCGTTCCAGCAGGCCCTCCACGCCACACTCCCGATGTTGAAGAAAATCCAGCATGGCATCAAGCCCGCGCCGAAAGGCTCGACGTCCGCGCTGAAAAAACTCCGCGATGCCGCACTGGCGGGCTGCCCGCCCGGCCAAGCCGCCGCGCCGCCACAGAGCACGCCCGGCACGGGCGCGGCCAAGCGACCGGCTGCCCAACCCGCAAATCCCCCGATCGCCCCCGCTGTGCCTGCGGGAGGATGGACGATGGAGTCTCTCCGAAAAGCCGTGCTCGCCTGCGAAAAATGCCCGCACCTCGTCCGCTCGCGCACACAGGTTGTCTTCGGCGTGGGCAATCCCGGGGCGGAACTCCTCTTCGTCGGCGAGGCGCCGGGGGCGGACGAGGACGCGCAGGGCGAACCGTTTGTCGGCAAGGCCGGACAGCTTCTCACGAAAATCATCCAGGCCATGGGATTCGAACGCTCCGATATTTTCATAGCCAACGTCCTCAAATGCCGCCCGGACATGCCGCCCGGAGAATCCGGCAACCGGAAACCGAAGCCTGCGGAGATGGCCACCTGCCTGCCCTGGCTCGTCGAGCAGATCGCGCTCATCAAGCCGCGCGTCATCGTCGCCCTCGGCGCCACGGCCGTCGAGGGGCTCCTCGGAGAAACCTCCCCGCTGCGCGACCTGCGCGGACGCTGGCTCGAGTTCCAGGGAACTCCCGTCATGGTCACCTACCACCCCGCCTACCTCCTCCGCAACCAGTCCCTCTCCGAAAAACGCAAGGTCTGGGAGGACATGCTCCTCGTCCTCGAAAAACTCGAAAAGAAGATCACCGCCAAACAACGCGCGTTCTTCACCAAGGCGTCCGGCTGATAAATGAATGGGCGCATGCCCGAAAGTTGCCGAGCACAGGGGGCGTCCCGCCGGTTACTTTTCTACGAGCCGGACAAAAAACAACCACCGCAAGGCCATCCGCACGCTCTTCCGGTTCGGGAGGGAAAAAACTGCCTGATCATCTGCGGCTGACCCTTTCCCGGGGTTGCCCGGCTGGAAGCCTGACAGAACACGCAGGATGCGTATGCTCCCCAGAAGGAATCAGGCAACGGCAAGCTGCCGTGCAATCTTGGCGTCGGTGCGGGCGATGGCCTCGCGGGCGGTGCGCGACTCTTCCGGGGTCGCGGGTCGAAAGCCGAGCTTGACCAGCTTGGCGTCGAAGTCACGAACGCACGGGCGGTGCGCATCGAGCATAACCGGGGCGGAATTATTCCGGGCAGGTCGCGAGGAATGCGGCAAGGTGGCGTTCATGATTCAAAATACATCATCGTCGTGGCGGCATCCAATGCAAGATCGAAGTCTTTTTCCTCACGGGCTCTTTCCTGATTAGGGAGCCGTCGAAGCGGAGAATATCGCGGTGCGCGAACCCGTGCGCGGTGTCGTAGCGGGTCACGCATTGCAGGCGGTCTCCGATGACGGCCAACAAGACCACCCGGAAGTCGGTCAACTTCCCGCCGACGGTGATTCGTTCCACGAACACGAAACAGGATTCGGACAGCCATTTCTGCCAATCTTTTGCGGGCATCCGGAGAGGAGGTCACGCGGCCCAGTGGATGGGAATCACGTTCTGCTACTGGCCGGTGGGCCGGATGACGCCCCTATGTCGGGAGACGAACTCTTGCTTCCGCAGACCTTGTGGCCCCAGGCAAGACGCGCAAAATGTCAAAGAGCAAGAACAGACCCCTTCGATTCGCGAGGCTTCCGACCAGCGACTCCGGAAGAATCCCGCACGATCCGCGAGGTCGTCGCCCGCACCGACGCCAAGATTGCCCGTCAGTTGGCTGGAGTCTGATCTTCCAGCAGATCGAATAAAAAGGCCGCTGTCCCTTGCGGTTGTTCTCCAGCTTTTCCCGGATCTTCTCCAAACTGTATTTCCTGTGCTTGCCGATCCGATAGCAAGGGATGATTCCCCTGTCGGAATAGTCCCGCAACGTGCTTGGGGACAGGTCCGGAAATTCGGCGGCTTTGGCGGCTCCGTCAGACTTTTTGCCTTCAATGATAAAGTGGCACCAAGGCGGGCCGCGCAAATGTCAAAGAGCAAGAACCGGACCCCTTTCCCGCGTCCGCCGAGGGGTTCGCCTCGCCGCTGAATGCCTGAATCCGAAAACCGCTT
>JBAXTX010000106.1:0-9723 GCA_037129975.1 Verrucomicrobiia bacterium
GTCGGATCCCGACGGCGACGGCCTCACGAACGCCAAGGAATACGCGTTCGGCACCAACCCCATGACCGCCGACACGGGCGGGCTTCTTGATCTGGCTCCCGACGGCAACAGGCTCGCCCTCACATTTTTCGGACGGCAGTCCGCCGGGGCCGGCTACGTGGGGCTCACGCGTCACTACTGCGTGGAAACCACCAGCAACCTGACCAGCACGATATCGTGGACGCCCGTCACCGGCTTCTCGGACGTCGCGGGCGAGGACAAAACCATATCCCTGAAGCTGCCGGTCACCGGAACCAAATGCTTTTTCCGCCTGCGGGCCTGGCTACAATAGCCGCGCCTGCGCCGCCATGAAAGCACCCAGAAAAATCCTGCGCCGAATTCCATGCCGCGGGGTTTAAACAAATGTCCGACCGATTAGGAACCAGCACATGAAAAGCAGAAGAAAGTTTCTCGGGATCCTCGCTTCCGCGCTCGCATGGTTTCTCCTTCCGGCGCGGACGCAGGAAGACAATCCTCCGGATGAGAAGAGACGGGGCGGTCGGGGCGGCAGAAACAAGCGGGGCAGCGAAGATTATGTGCTGCCTTCGGATCTGGCGGCGTTCGGGCTCTTGTCGCTTGTGCTCGGCCGTGTCACCGACCGGTCGGTGACGGTGAGCGCCCTTGCTGCGGAGGCGATGGAAGGGTGGTTTGAATATGGCACTGCCCCGGGGAAATATGACCGCAAGACCGACGCGCTCGCGTTCGCGGCCGGCCGGGCAGGCGAGGTGGTTTTTGACAAGCTGCAGCCCGACACCCAATATTTTTACCGGATGCAGTTTCGCAAACCGGGTGACCCGGCATTCACCGCGAGGCAGGAGTGCCGGTTTCACACACAGCGGTCTGCGGACGGGACTTTTACGTTTGGCGTCCAAGGGGATTCGCATCCGGAGCGCCCACAGATGAGCGATCCGGAATTGTATGCCCGCACGTTGCTCGACGCGGCTTCCGGCAACCCGGATTTCTATATTTGCATGGGCGACGATTTCAGCGTGGCCAGGGTTCGGACGGTCACTGCGGAGACGCTCGCCCAACCCTACACGCTCCAGCGTCCGTTCCTCGGGCTGGTTGCGCAATCCGCTCCTCTCTTCTTGATCAACGGAAACCACGAACAAGCCTCACTGTTCAATTACAACCAACCCGACATCCGGCACGAAGTTGCGGTCGGCGTGCAAAACGCGCGCAACCACTATTATCCCACCCCGGGACCAGACGGGTTTTACTCCGGCGACACCGGATCGTTGAAAGACATTGGGCTCCTCAAGGACTATTATGCGTGGACTTGGGGCGACGCGCTCTTCGTCATCCTCGACAACTACTGGCAGTCGCCCGTCATGGTGGACAGCGGGTTCCACGAGGAGGAGGGAAGAAGCGAAAATGACGGGGCCAAGGATCGTGCTGCTCCAGTGGAGAAATCCGCGCAGGGCTCGGAACAGGGGCGGCTTGATCCAGGCCGTGCCGGACACAAGGATCGCGATTGGTGGGGAATCACGCTTGGGAACACGCAATACCAGTGGTTCAAACAAACGCTCGAACAGAGCAAAGCCAGATACAAATTTGTCTTTGCGCATCATGTGCTCGGCAGTGGTCGCGGCGGCATTGACGAGTGCGACCTTTATGAATGGGGTGGCAAAAACAAACGGGGAGACTGGGAGTTCGGGCAGAAGCGGCCGGGCTGGGAACTTCCGATCCATCAACTGATGGTCAAAAACGGGGTGACGATTTTTTTCCAGGGACACGATCATCTCTTCGCGCGGCAGGAGCGTGACGGGATCGTCTATCAGGAAGTGCCCATGCCTGCCGACCCGTTCTACGAGGCTCGTAATGACAACCGCTATCAGTCCGGCATCAAACTTCCCAACTCCGGGCATCTGCGGGTCACAGTGTCGCCCGGCGAGGTGAAAGTCGATTACGTGCGGTGCTATTTGCCCAAAGATGAAAACGACCAACAAAAGACCGGACAGCTCGCCCACACATACACGGTCAAACATGCGTAGGAGTCCGATGTTTCTACTTTTGTATGCCCTCTTCATGGCCGGGCTTGTGGCGCGAGCCGAGGACGCGCTTCCCGGGCGCGCGGGTGCCCCGCGCATGCCGTCCCAGGCTTCGAAATGCAACGACGTGCCGGAGCATCCGTTCGATATCATCCTCGCCCGGCCCGAGGCTGACTCCATCACGGCCAGCGTGCTGGCTTACACCGACGCCGAGGGGTTTATCGCCTACGGAACCGAGGCGGGAAAACTCACGGCAAAGTCGCCGCCGAGACAGTTCCAGAAAGGCGAGCCCGCGGAAATCGTGCTCGCGTCGCTGCGGCCCAACACACGGTATTTCTATCAGCTCATCCTCGGGAAATCCCGCGGTGAAGAATCATCCTTCCAGACCGCGAGGCCGCCGGGCAGCACGTTCACGTTCACGATCACGGCGGATTCGCACCTCGACGCCAACACCGACCCCGCCACCTACCAACAAACCCTCGCGAATGCCCTCGCGGACAAACCGGATTTTCACATCGATCTCGGAGACACGTTCATGACCGAGAAGCACGAGAGCCGCGAAGCCGCCGCCAAACAATACCTCGCCCAGCGATACTACCTCGGCCAGCTCTGCCAGTCGGCCCCACTGTTCTTCGTGCTTGGAAACCACGACGGGGAAAGCCCGCGCGGGCGAGGTGACGCCGGCCTTGCCTCCTGGTCGAACCTCATGCGCAAGCGCTATTTCCCGAATCCCGTCCCCGACAAATTTTTCTCGGGCGACAGCTTCCAACAACCCGAGGCGGGGCTGCTGCAGGACTACTATGCGTGGGAATGGGGCGACGCGCTCTTCGTGGCGCTCGATCCGTATTGGTTCACTCAAAAAGGGCGCGGGCGCGGCGACAACTGGAGGCGCTCGCTCGGCCCTGAACAATACCAGTGGCTCAAGCGCACGCTCGAAAATAGTCGCTCCAAATTCAAATTCGTCTTCATCCACCATCTGGTTGGGGGCGCGGACGACCAATGCCGTGGCGGCGCGGAAGCCGCGCCGCTCTACGAGTGGGGCGGCAGGAACCTCGATGGCACAGACGGCTTTGCGCAGAACCGGCCCGGCTGGCCCGCGCCGATCCACGAACTGCTGAAAAAAAACCAAGTGAGTGTCGTGTTTCACGGCCACGACCACCTCTACGCGAAACAGGAACTCGACGGGATCACCTATCAGGAAGTCCCGCAGCCCGGCTATCCCGGCGATGGCCGGATCCCCCGATCAGCTTCCGAATATGGCTATATGAACGGGACAATTCTCGGAAGCTCCGGCCACATCCGGGTGTCGGTTTCTCCCGGCCGGGCCAACGTGGACTACATCCGTTCCGTTTTGCCCAAGGACGCAACCGGGCAAAGCGACAACGGCAGGGTTACAGACCACTACGAACTTCACCCGCCCGAGTCACCTAAGCCTAAGGGGCCTAAGGGGTCCCTACCTAAGGGGTCAGTTCTTCCCTATTGACCTAAGGCCTAAGGGGTCAGTTCTTCCCTATTGATATTTCAATCTGTCTGATGAACTTTTTTACATCTCGCCGTCCTAAGGTGTGCCCGCAATTCCAGCTCACACGGGTAGCGGCTCCCATGTTCAGTCGTTCGGTCAGCCATGCGTTCGTCACGTTTGTGCGTTGTTTAATCACTGTAGCCAGAGCGATTTTCTCCGCGCTTCCCTTGGGTGAATTCCGCAAATCCTCCGCCTTGATGCCGATCTGCGCGAACCCGATGGCGAGCAGCCTCCCCGCTTCCCGCTCATCATGGCTTTTTGTGATCGCTCTCGCATGGTTGGAGCGCGCCGACGATTCCGGGCTTTTCAATTTCTCCAACAGTGCTTCGCGAAACTCCTCCGACCCAAAGCACCAACCCCGCCTCAGTGCTTTCAACATTCCTTCCTCGATCGCTCCGCCGCCTCTTTCTTCTGCGGCTCGAGCCTCCAACACCTTCCGGAAAGATCTCCGCCCCGACGGGCTGTCCGCCTCCCCGCACTCCCCGATCACCCAATCGCTTTTCAGCCAGACCGGGCGCTTTTTTGGTGAGCCGATATGCGCGGGAAAACTGCTCCAGCGATAACTTTCCAGATTTTCCGTTTCGGCCAGCAGTCCCGCGCGCACCGGGTTCAGGTGGATGTAGTCGCAGAGAGTGCGGAAATATGCGGCCTCCTCACCGTCCACCACAACGGCCTTGTAGCGGCCTTGGAAAAGGTGCCCCCGCAGATGATGGCGCGCATTGTGCCGGATCGTGTAGATGCCCTGGAGCAGGCGCATCCCCCGCGAGAGGTTCGCTTCGGGTGTTTCCAAAAGCAGGTGATAGTGGTTTTCCATCAAAACGTAGCAATGCACAACCCAGCCGCATCGCCCGCATGCCTCCCCAAGCGTCTTCAAAAACATCTCCCGATCCCGGTCGTCCAGGAAAATAGTCTCCAAGCGATTCCCTCTGTCCATGACATGATAGATGGCACCGCCGTATTCAACGCGCGCTTTCCTTGGCATGGATGCAAGGTGCCGAGATTAAGCCTTTATGTCAATATGGAAGAACTGACATATGGAAGAACTGACCCCCCTTGGGGAGGAACTGACCCCCTTTTCTCTTTTCAAGGAAGAGGCGGCGCTCAGCTGGCCAGCACGAGTTTGACCCCCCCGGCCAGCGAGAGCGCGATCATCAGCCATTCGAACGCCTGCTGGTTGATCTTGCCGAGGAAAAACCGCCCCGCGGCAACGCCGGCCACGATGCCCGGAACGAGGAGCAGATTGAGCAGGAGCGAGTGGGCGTTGATCAGGCCGAGCGAGGCGCTGAAGGGAACCTTGATGACATTCACGATAAAAAAGAACCACGCGGCGGTTCCGACAAATTCATATTTTGGCAACCGGCAGGCCAGCAGGTAAATGGTCATGACCGCGCCCGCCGCGTTTGCCAGCATGGTCGTGACCCCGGCCGTCCAACCAAGCGGCCAGGCGATGGACGGATGTCCGGCGGCCGTCGCCGGGAGGCGGTTGGACAGTTTCTGAAAAATGGTGAGCACGATCAGGAGGATCACCATCCAACCGATCAGCGGGCCGAAAACCTTCGGGGTCAGATGAGGCATGAGAATCCATCCGCTCACAATTCCCAGCACCGCCGCAGGGAGGATTTTTGCCAGATGCCGCCAGACGGTGAACTGACGGAAAGCATTGATGGCGAAGATGTCGGCAACAATGAGAAGCGGGAGCACGGCTCCGGTGGACTCGCGGGCGGGCATCACCTGCGCCATTAAAAGCACGGCCACCATGCCGACTCCTCCGAAACCGGTTTTGCTCAGGCCGATGCAAAACGCGGCGACATAAGCGAGTGCCCAGGCAATGGGAGACTCCAGCATTTCCGATGTCGGCGGGAATCAGGCGCCGAGCTGTTTTTGCACCTCGGCGCTGAGGGTGCGCCCGTCCGCGCGGCCCGCGACCTTGGCGTTCAAGATTTTCATGACCGCGCCCATCTGTTGGCGGGAGGTTGCTCCGGCCTCGGCGATCGCCTCGCGAACGAGAGCGGCCACCTCGTCGGCCGGGAGCGCCTGCGGAAGGTAAGCCGAAAGGATCACGATCTCCGCGCGCTCGTTGTCGGCCATTTCCATGCGCCCGCCCTTCTCGAACCCTTCGATGGAATCATGGCGTTTTTTGACTTCCTTGCGGACGATGGCTAGGGCGTCGGCGTCGTCGAGCGCGCCGCCCGCGCCGTGCTTCTCGATCGCGGAGTTCATGAGCGCCGCCTTCAGCATGCGGAGCACGCCGAGTTTCAACGTCTCGCGGGCGAGCATGGCGGCCTTGAGATCCTGGTCAATGCGGGCTTGGAATGTCATATCGGTATATTCTGCCCGAGAAGCGGGGCGGGGTCGAATGGAATTTCATACCGGCCGCAGGCGCAAAAGGAAGGTGCTCCCCTCCCCCGGTTTGCTGGTGATACGCGACCTCCCTTGCTTTGTAGAGACCTTCTTCGCCGTCAGCCGCGGTATCGACCGCATGGCCCTCCTCGCGCAACGCCTTGGCCAGGCTTGTCAGGAGATCGGCTTCGTCTTCGATGAGCAGGATTCTCATGAGGTGTGCAATTTCAAGATCGGTCGGATCCGGCGGATCGCAGTGCTCTTTTCTGAACTCCTGCGGCACGCGGCGCACGGTGCCGGCGGCCTCCGACAATGCGCAACTCCACACGATCGCGTTCAACGGACCGGCGTTTGTCACCGGGAATTTCGGTGCCGACACGTTCCTGCCGGTGGCATTCCTTGTGCGGCGTTGGGGCAAAGCTGCGGACGGGACGGGGGGAAGAAAAACTGAAACTGGAGTCATCGGGGCAAGGTGCGCGTCCTGTCAGACCATTGCGAGGGAGACTTGCCCCGGGCATTCTTGAATTCAAGCGAAAGGTGGCTTGCCGAATAGTAGCCGAGCCTTCCGGCAATTTCCTTCACGCTGAGATCGGTGCCCGCCAACAAATCCTCAGCGTGGGCCAGCCGTATCTCCCTCGCGTAGTCTTTCGGAGCGAGTCCGGTAGCATGTTTGAATTTACGGTAGAGTGTCAGGTAGCTCACCCCGAGCGTCTGCGCGACGTTTTTGACAGCGCGTCCCTGCATAAGAAATTTCCGGGCCTGTCGCGGCAGATCCGGCAGGTCCGGCTTTGTGCGTGCGGACGCGAGGCTTTGCGAGACGACCGATGCAAGCAGGGTCATCGCCAAGCCGGAGGCAATGGCCCGGTATCCAAGCGGGTGAGCGAGGCACACATTGTGTAGTTCCGTGAAACGCCTCCAAAAGGCAACGCGCCGATTCACCCGCACGGTGGCCACGTCAAGAACCCCGTTCTCCAGCCAGGCGTCGAGCGTGGGGCCGCGCAACTCAAACCAGTCCTCGGTCCAGCCCGTTTCTGTATCTGGCTGATAACGATGCCAGTGGCCTGGAGGAAGTAGAAATACGGAACCTGCCGAGAGGCATGTTTCTTCGCTCCGCGATTCCAGCCTCCCACGCCCTTGCGAGATGGCGACCAGCTGGAAGGCGGAGAGAACCCTGCCGTGCTCCCAGGTGAAAGCGCGTCCTTCCGGATGTCGTGGCGGAGGGTAGGGCTTTCCGGGAAGGATGCGGGCATGCCCAATCGCGGAGACATGAAATGTCCAGACGGATTCCTGCGGACCCGCAGGAAAATATTCGAAGTAGTTTCTGATAGATTCTTATATGAATCGGAAATTTCCTTGCATGCAAGGCAACGTGACATTTTTCACGCGATAAAGAATCCTGCCAGAGATGAAGCTCCCGGTTCCTCCTCTTCGCGTTGGTTTGTTTGGAATCGGCCTGGAAGCCTACTGGCCGCAATTTCACGGATTAAAGGAACGATTGGAGGGCTGCGTTCAGGTGGTTTCAAAAAAGCTCGAACGCCCGGATGTCGAGATCGTCAACCTTGGTCTGATCGATTCCCCGGAACGGGCCATGGAGGCCGGACACCAGTTTCGGAGGGAAGATGTGGATGTGATATTTCTATATGTCACCACCTATGCCCTTTCGTCCACCGTCCTCCCGGTCGTCCGTCGGGCCAGGGTTCCGGTCATCGTTCTGAACCTCCAGCCGACCGCCGCAATCAACTATGCGGCGTTCCATGCGATGGGCGACCGCACGCGCATGACCGGCGACTGGCTGGCCCATTGCTCCGCCTGCCCGGTTCCTGAAATCGCCAATGTTTTCAAGCGGACGGGCATTCCATTCCATCAGGTCACCGGCATTCTCGAGGATGATCCGGTTTGCTGGAACGAGATCAACGGATGGCTCGACGCGGCCCGCGTGGCCAACGTGATGTCTCACAACCGGCTTGGACTCATGGGGCACTACTACAGCGGCATGCTCGACATCGTGACCGACACGACACGACAGATTGCCACTTTTGGCGGACATATCGAGATCGTCGAGGTCGAGGAGCTGGCCGCCCTGCGGCGAGAGGTTTCCGATGCGGATGCGAAGGCCCGGGTGGCGGAATTCCGTGAGACTTTCGACGTCCAGGCGGATTGCGCGGAACAGGAACTGATCCGCGCGGCACGCACCTCGCTCGCGCTCGATGCCCTGGTCGCAAGGAAAAACCTTGGCTCGCTGGCCTACTACCACATGGGTTCGGGATGTCCGGAGCTGGAGGATGTCATCAGCTCGGTGATTCTCGGGAACTCCCTCCTGACGGCCCGGGGGATCCCGGTTGCGGGGGAATATGAGGTGAAAAATGTGCAGGCGATGAAGATCCTCGACACATTCGGCGTCGGCGGGTCGTTCACGGAATACTACGCGATGGATTTCGCCGACGACGTTGTCCTGATGGGGCATGATGGCCCGGGACACATTGCCATCGCGAGCAGCAAGACCAAGGTCAGACCGCTCGGGGTTTATCACGGGAAAGTGGGAAACGGACTCTCAGTCGAAATGTGCGTGAAGCACGGGCCGGTGACGTTGCTCTCTGTTGTCGAGGATCGCGACGGTTCGATTTTCTTCCTGGCAGCCGAAGGCGAATCGGTTCCCGGCCCCATCCTGGAGATCGGAAATACGAACAGCCGCTACCGCTTTCCGATCGGGGCGCGCGCTTTTGTCAACTCATGGAACTCCCACGGCCCGGCGCACCACTGCGCGGTCGGGGTTGGACACATCACGGACAAACTCGCAAAGCTCGCTTCTCTCCTCGACATCCGCATCGAAACTGTATGCTGAAAATCTTTGTGTCATACACCCATCCATCCGATCACCGAAAGCAGACATCATGAAAAGAACAGCATTCAAAATGAAACTCAAACCCGGCTTCGAGGCCGAATACAAGAAGCGCCACGACGAAATCTGGCCCGAGCTCGCCCAGGTTCTCCGCGAGGCTGGGATCTCCGACTATTCGATCTTTCTCGATCCGGAATCTCTCACCCTTTTTGCGGTTCACAAGCTTGCGCCCGTGAACTCCGCCGCCGACCTGCCGCAAAATCCGGTCGTGCAAAAGTGGTGGGCATTTATGGCGGATATCATGGAAACCCATCCGGACCATTCCCCGGTGTGTGTTCCGATGCCGGAGGTCTTTCACGCCGACTAAACCCAGAAAACACCCAATACCATGACACCCAGAGAACGAGTTTTGCGGGCATTCAAGCGCCAGCCGGGGTTGCCCGACCGGGTTCCCGTCCAGTTCGAATTGTGCGCCCAACTTTACAAGCATTTTTCGGAGAAGCTCGGCATCCCGATGCGTTACACGAGAAACCTTTTCGAGGATGTCACCTACCGGATCAGCGGAAACGAAATCCGCACGGCGATGGGCTGCGACGTCGTCGTGACCGGCGCGTCGGAACACGCCGGTTTTAACCCCGTGCGATTCGATGACGGCACCTGGCTGAATGAATACCGGATGCGCATGAAGCAGGGCGACATCTACGTCGAGATCACCGAGGCCCCGCTCAAGGAGGCCATGACGGCGGCGGATATTTCCACCTACACATGGCCGGATCCCGCCGCACCGGGCCGGTATGACGACGCCTCCGCGCTCGTGTCGAAATATCACGATGACTATCTGGTGATCGGCGACATCGAGGTCACGATCTTTTCGCTCGCGCAACTTCTCGTCGGGATGGAGAAGCTGCTCATGGACATGGCGTGCGAAGAGGAGTATGTCGTCCCGCTTTTCGATGCGTGCGCGGAGTTCCAGACGGAGATCGGGCTGCGGC
>JBAXTX010000107.1:0-9338 GCA_037129975.1 Verrucomicrobiia bacterium
GTCAGACATCAGAAGCAGTGTATCTTTTCTGATACGATTGGCAAGGAAAATATCTCGTGGTTGAAAACAGTCTCACGCGAAGATGCGGATTTCTCCGGGGAACCAGGCGGCACCGGGTGCCGCTCGGAATCGAAAGCCTTGGGTCGGCTTGAGAAAGACTTGTCCGCAGGACATGCTCAGGATCGGGGTGAAGGTTTCGGGAGAAACCTCATCAACACTGCCGCAGGCAGCCCACAGGGCGTGACACGCGGGAGCGTGATAGTCAACATACGCTCGTGTGGCGTCCGGCGACCCGCCGGACTTTGTGCAATCCGCCTGCTCACTTCGGCGCGCCGTGAAGCAGAAGTGCAATAAAAAATGACTGACACCTTTTCCCTTTCTCGGACTGCCTTTCCCCCTACTCTACTGTCAACCAATCGCCGGATCCGGGCTGAAAACTCCCAGCTTGCCGGGCTCATCTGCCAAGCGAAAGCCGCTGGGCGGTGAAGCAGGGAAGTCCGGCACGGATAATCTTCCTCTTGGTCCGCTTGATGTCGTATTCGACGCGGCGGAACTCGACGGTGTTCTGCTCCGGCCGGTAGATGACGTAGCACGCACGGATATCCCCGTCGCGAGGCTGACCGACCGCGCCCACATTCACGAGAACCTTCCCACCTGGCGGCAGTGGCATGATTTCTTTCCCTGTCCGCTGGGTGACTTGTCCGCCGGGGGCTTCCTGCCACCAGATCATCGGCTTGTGGGTGTGCCCACAGAAGGCGAGATGGGTGGTCTGGTTGGCGAAGTGCCTGCCTGCATTTTCAGGGGAGATGATGTATGGCCAACCGAATGAAGTCGCCAGTGTGGCATGGGTAAAAACGGCTTCCTCGATTTCCAGATTCCGGGGCAAAGACGTGATCCACGCCCGGTCGGACTCGCTGAGCCGAGCAGCGGCGAACACGACACCGGCGGTGGCCGTATCGTTAAAATCCGGTGGCGGTGCAGGCATGCAAGCCGCCTCATCGTGATTCCCCAGAAGTACCGGGCATCCAATTTCACGAACCGCCCGCATACATGACTGCACGCTGGAAGCGTAGCCCACGATATCGCCCAGGCAGACGACCTGCTGAACCTCCTGCGACCGCACATCGTCAAGAACAGCCGTCAGCGCCTCGAAATTCGAGTGGATGTCACTGATGACCGCAATGGCGTTCTGCATGGCAGATGAATACGACTCTGGAGCAAAGTCGTCAACCGGACGAGAGGTTGTGCGACAGTCATCCCACGGCCTCCAGCGTTCGCAGCGTCTGCCACGCGGCTCCGACATTGTGGACGCGAAAAAGCGAGGCGCCTCGCAACGCGCCCGCGACGATGCACGCGACCGTTCCGGCGTCGCGGGACGCCGGATTTTCGATGCCAAGGACGCGGCCGATCGTGCTCTTGCGCGAGACGGGAAGGAGAATGGGACGGCCGAAACGACGGAGGCGCGGCAGCTCGCGGTAGATGCGAAGGCTGTCGGCGGTCTGCTTGGCGAAATCAATCCCGGGATCGAGGATGATCGCGTTGCGGGGGAGTCCCGCCGCGACCGCGAGCGCGATCCGGGATTCGAAAAACGATTCCAGCTCGGACAGGATATCCGGGTATTCCACATGGTCGTGCGGGATTTTCGGCTCGCCGCGGGAGTGCATGATCAGGAGCGCCGCTCCGCGCTCCGCGCACAGGCTGGCATGGGTGGCTTCGGGCAGCGCGCTCATGTCGTTGAGCAGGTCGCAGCCGGCCTCGAGCGCCCGCGCGGCGACCGTGGTTCGCCAGGTATTGACCGAGAGGAGCGGAGGAAAAAGCTGTTCCGCATCGCGTGGCGATGCCTCGATGCCCCGAAACCCCAGCACGAACGGGTCGATGCGCGCCCACTCCTCTTCCTGGCTCACCGCGGCGCGGTTCGTGCGGGCGCTCTCCCCGCCGACATCCACAATATCGGCCCCTTCGGCGATCATCTCCTTCGCCCGGTCCAGAGCCCAGCCGGCATCAAGCCGCCCGTCCCCGGAAAACGAATCGTCGTTGATATTCAGAATTCCCATGAGGAGCGGGCGACGCGGGAAGACGATACGCCGCCCGCGCACAACCAGGAGGTTCTCCTTGTCTCGGGGAGCAATCTTCTCCAACGTGCAGCTCACATCATGAGATTTATCCATTCGGTTTTTGAGAAGCTGAAGCGCCATCCCAAGCGCATCGTGTTTCCAGACGGAGACGATGCGCGAGTCCTGCGCGCCGCGCAATCGTTTTACGAGAGGGATCTGGGGGTGCCTGTCCTTCTCGGCAAGCGGGAGGAAATCGAGCGCGTGGCGATCCTGGAAAAAATAAAACTCGACCACGTCGCGATCATCAACCCGGAAACCTCTTCGGACCTGCCGGTTTTTTGCCAGCGGCTCGAGCGGCTCGAGCGCTACCGGAGCATGGGGCTCAAAGACAGCCGGGCGATCATGACAAACCACAACTACTTCGCGGCGATGATGGTTCAATACGGGCTGGCAGACGCGCTGGTCGGCGGGGGGAGCGCGTATGGCGGAGCGCTTCTCCGCCCGCTCCTCAGCCTCATCAAGCCGCTGCCCCATGCGGAAGTCGTCTCGGGCTGCACCATCGTGGAACTGGAAAAAAAGACGTTCGGCGACGATGGGGTGATGTTTTTTGCCGACACCGGCATTGTCCCGGACCCAACCATGCGGCAGCTCGCCTCGATCGCCGTGCAGACCGGACTCCTCGCGCGCCAGGTTTTCGGCAAGCGGCCGCGTGTCGCCCTGCTCAGCTTCTCAACCAAAGGCAGCGCCAGAACCGCCTCCGCCGAAAAGGTAGCCGGAGCGGCCGTGCTGGCCCGCGAGATGGCGAGCAAGATCGGCGCCGAGATCGCGGTGGACGGTGAAATGCAGGCCGACGCCGCGCTGGACCCCCTCATCGCCGAAAAAAAGATGGGGCCGAGCCTTGTGGGCGGCCGCGCGAACGTGCTGATTTTTCCAGACCTCAACAGCGGAAACATCGCGGTGAAGCTGATCCACTACTGCGCGGCCGCACGGACGTTCGGCCAGCTCATTCTCGGACTCACGCGGCCCGCGGCCGACATCTCGCGCGGGGCGGACGTCGAGGAGATTGTGTGCATGGCCGCGCTTGCCGGGCTCCAGTCCATCGAATACCGCAGGCTCTATCCGGAGCAGGGCGAGTAGCAGGAAGCGACGCGCGAAAAAGGAGAGAACGGAACCGCGGTCGCCGCCGGAGAAATTTTTCGGGTTTACTTGGAGGCGGGATCGGGGGATACTCGGGTTTCTGTCGCTCACGTGGCGGAACTGGCAGACGCGTACGGCTCAGGACCGTATGGGGCAACCCTTGGAGGTTCGATTCCTCTCGTGAGCACCACTTTTTTTTGTGTCCCATCCGATGCGCCAACAAGATCCGGAGTTTGTGCGCGGGACGTTTTCCGCGATCGCGGGGCGCTACGACCTGGCGAACCACCTGCTGAGCGGAGGCCTCGATTTCTTTTGGCGCGCCCATGTGGCCCGCCTGGTCGCGGCCACGCGGCCGGCGCGGATTCTTGATCTGGCAACCGGCAGCGGGGATCTGGCAATCGAGATGCGGAAGGCTTGTCCGTCGGCGCTTGTTGTTGGGGCGGACTTCTGCCTGCCGATGCTTGAGGAGGCGCGGCGCAAGCGGGTTCCGCTTCTCGTTCAGGCCGACGCGCTCGAGCTGCCGTTCGCGGACGGATCGTTCGATGCCGTGACCGTGGCGTTCGGGCTGAGGAACATGGCGTCGTGGGAGAAGGCGCTTCGCGAAATGACACGCGTCCTTCGTCCCGGCGGCCTGCTGGCCGTTCTCGATTTTTCCCTGCCTCCCTCCGGACCGCTTCGCACGGCCTACCGGCTCTACCTCCACCACCTGCTGCCCAAGATCGCCGGATGGACGACCGGACGCGCCGACGCCTACGAATACCTGGGCGAGTCGATCGAAAAATTTCCCCGAGGCGGAGGCATGGTCGCTTTGATCAACGCCTGCGGGGCGGAGGCCCGGCGTCCGCGCCCGATGTGCCTCGGAGTCGTGACGCTTTATACCGCAATAAAAAACGATCCCTCCGCTTTTCTGTTTCCACTCCCTGCCGCACATGGTATCGCCAACTCATGAACGACGACCTTCAATTGCTGGACACCTCCGCCATCTCGGCCCGTTTGGCCGCGCTGCGGAGGTTTCTTTGACCTGCCCGAACTAACCCGCAAGCTCGCCGAGATCGAGGCCCGGATGACCGCTCCCGGATTCTGGGACAACCGGGAGAACGCCCAGCGTGACGTCGCGCAGGTTTCGGCGCTCAAAGGGAAAATCCTTCCGCTGCAGAGCCTTGATGCGCGCGCCGCCGACCTCGAGGTTCTTCGCGAACTCGCCGGGGAAGAATCCCCGGAAAACCAGGCGGCCGCTGCGGCGGAGGTTCGCGCCGAGTTCGAGGCCATCCGGGGCGACCTGAAGAAATTCGAGCTCACCTCCCTTCTCTCCGGCGAGTTCGACGCGAACCCCGCCTTCCTGATCATCCACGCCGGAGCCGGAGGCACGGAATCCTGCGACTGGGCGGACATGCTCCTCCGCATGTATCAGCGCTGGATGGAACGCCACGGGCTCACCTTTGAAATCACAGACATCCAGCTCGGCGACGAGGCCGGCGTCAAATCCGCCACCCTCCGGGTCAGCGGCGAAAATGCCTACGGGTATCTCCAGACCGAGCGCGGAGTCCACCGGCTCGTCCGGATTTCTCCCTTCGATTCGAACAAGCGACGCCACACGTCGTTCGCCAGCGTGGATGCCGTCCCGGAAATCGAGGACGTTCCGATCGAAATCAACCCCGCCGACATCGAGCGCGACACGTTCCGTTCGGGCGGCAAGGGCGGGCAGAACGTCAACAAAGTCGAGACCGCCGTGCGCCTCCGCCACATCCCGACCGGCATCGTCGTCGCCTGCCAGGCCCAGCGCAACCAGGGCCGGAATTCCGAAATGGCCATGCAAATGCTCAAGGCCAAACTCTACCAACTGGAGGCCGACAAAAAACGCGCCGAATCCGACCGCCAATACGGAGAAAAAGGCGATGTGGCCTGGGGCAACCAGATCCGATCCTACGTTTTCCAGCCGTACCAAATGGTCAAAGACCTCCGCACCGGAGTCCAATCCAGCGACATCCAAGGGGTCATGGACGGCGACATAGACGCCTTCATCGAGGGCAAACTCCGCGGTCTCACCTATAAAAAGGGAGCCGGAGACGAAGAAGACGTTTAGCCCGTCCGTCGGAAACGGCGGACGCAGGGGCTCTCAAAAAAACGGCTCGCCTCCGCTCCCGAAAACGGCTTGAGTTCGTTCCTCAACCTTCCTCCCATGCTCACTTCTTTCGGCATCATGACCCGGGCACTAGCCCTTTTTTTTCTCCTGTCCTGCCCGGCGGCCGTGCTCGCCGCGGACGCGGCCCCCAAGGAGGCGATCCCCAACGACAAATGCCTGGAGTGCCACAGCGACAAGGACCTGACAAAAGACCTGCCAAACGGCAAACAGGTGTCGCTGTTCGTGGACGAAAAGCTCCGGCAGTCGTCGGTCCACGCCAAGACGAACTGCGCGGAATGCCACGCCGATCTCACGGCGGAACATCCGGACGACATGAAGGCGGCCCAGCCCGTGGCCTGCGCTTCCTGTCACAAGGAGGAAGCGGACATTTACGCCGCCAGCATCCACGGGGTCAGCCGCTCGATGGGATCTTCCGGCGCCGCCTCATGCACGAGCTGCCACGGCACGCACGACATGCTTTCACCCAAAAACCAGAACTCTCCGGTGTTCAAGCTGAACCTGGCCCGCACCTGCGCGAAATGCCATGACAACAAGGGCATCACCGACGAATACCGCATGCGCTTCCCGAATGTCGCCGCGCAATACCGGGACAGCATTCATGGACGCGGCGTCCTGAACATGGGACTGGTGGTGGCCCCCTCCTGCAATGACTGCCACGGCGTCCACGACATCAAGCGCAGCGTGGACCGCAGTTCACCGATCAACAAGGCGAACCTCGCCGCCACCTGCGGCAAGTGCCACCTCGGGATCGAGGAAAAATACAACAGGAGCGTGCATGGACAGTTGCTGGCAAAGGGCGACGCGCGCGGCCCGACATGCACCGACTGCCACACGGCCCACGAAATCGAGCTCCCCAGCAACGCGCATTTCAAACAGGTCAGCGACAATCGTTGCGGCAGATGCCACGAGGAAAGCCTCAAGCACTACCGCGACACGTATCACGGCAAGGCGATGTCCCTCGGCCAGCCGAACATCGCCAACGATGTGGCCGCCTGCTACGACTGCCACGGCGATCACGACATCCTGCCGGTCTCCAATCCGGAGTCCCATCTTTCCAAACAAAACATCCGGGCCACCTGCGCCAAATGCCATCCCGGAGCCACCGTCGGATTCACGGAATACGTCCCGCACGCCAATCCGCTCGATGGAAAAAAATACCCCGCCCTTCATCTCACTTTCGTGCTGATGACCGGTCTTTTGCTGGGAGTGTTCGCGTTCTTTGGAGCGCACACGCTGCTGTGGCTCGCCCGCTCGGTGTGGATCTACCGGCATGACTCGAAGACCTATCGCGAGACGAAAATTGAAATCCAGCGCGATGACGAATGGTTCACCCGATTCACTCCCTTTGACCGCTTCCTTCACTTCCTTGTGGTCACGAGCTTCCTGCTCCTGGTGATCACGGGGATGCCGCTCAAATTCTATTACACCGATTGGGCGAGAGCCCTGTTTGACATCATCGGCGGGGCACAGACCGCCCGCTCGCTCCACCGTTTCGGAGCATTGATCACCTTCCTCTACTTCGCCCTGCACCTGATCGCCCTTGCGAAGTCGTCCTGGCTCAACCGCGCGGCCCTGCGCAATCCCGAAACCGGCAAATGGCAGATCAAGCGGTTCTGGGGAGCCGTCTTCGGCGCGGACTCCATGGTCCCGTCGTTCCAGGACTGGCACGAATTTGTCGCCCACCAAAAGTGGTTCTTCGGCAGGGGGCCCAAGCCGCAGTTCGACCGCTGGACGTATTGGGAAAAATTCGACTACTTCGCCGTGTTCTGGGGGGTCTTTGCGATCGGCGTGTCCGGCTTGGTCATGTGGTTCCCGCAATTCTTCACCGCCTTCCTGCCCGGCTGGGTGATCAATATCGCCCTCATCGTGCATTCCGACGAGGCGCTCCTGGCGGCCGGCTTCATCTTCACCGTGCATTTCTTCAACACCCACTTCCGCCTGGAGAAATTTCCGATGGACAACGTCATTTTCTCGGGCCGCATCTCGAAGACCGAAATGCTTCACGAGCGCAAGCGCTGGTATGACCGGCTTGTCGCCGAAGGCCGCCTCGACGAGCACCGCGTCCGCGATGAATGGGAGCGCTGGAAAACCATCGCCCGCCCGATCGGCTTCGCCTTCTTCGGCATCGGGCTGGTCCTGCTGGTCCTCATCATCTACGCCATGGTCACCCGGCTCACCCACTGACCGCGCGGGCTGCGCAAAACCGCAGCCGCGCCCGTGCCGCGCGTGTTGGCAGAGAGTGTGGGTTACGAAGCGCGTCCGACACGGACGCGGCGCTCTTCCTTCAAAACGCCCGGATGTTTGTTTTCAAGAGACGGGATCACAGCTTGTGCCCCATTTTCTTTTTTTTCGTCGCGAGATATTTTTCGTTGTGAGGATTCGCGGCAGAGAGGATCGGCACCTGTTCGACGATCTCAATGTCGTAGGCCTCGAGCCCGACCACCTTGCGCGGGTTGTTCGTGAGCAGCCGGATCCGGTGGACCCCGAGATCCGAGAGAATCTGGGCTCCGAGCCCGTAATCGCGCAGGTCCATCGGGAAGCCGAGGCGCTCGTTGGCCTCGACCGTGTCGAGCCCTTCCTCCTGAAGCTTGTAGGCGTGGATTTTCTGCCCCAGCCCGATGCCTCGCCCCTCCTGGCGCATGTAAACCAGCACCCCGGAACCCGCCTCCTGAATCCGCTTCATGGCCTGGTGAAGCTGCGATCCGCAGTCGCAGCGCCGGGAGCCGAACACATCGCCGGTCAGGCACTCGCTGTGCACGCGAACCAGCGCCGGCTTCTTCCCGGAGATGTCTCCCATCACGAGCGCGAGGTGGTGCGCGTCGTCCACAAGCGAGCGGTAAAGGTGGAGGTCGAAAGCCCCGTAATCGGTCGGCATCTGGATCGTCTGCTCGCGCGCGATCAGCTTTTCGCTTTTCCTGCGGTAGCCGATCAGATCCTGGATCGAACAAAGCTTCAGGCCGTGCTTGCGCTTGAATCTCACGAGGTCCGGAAGCCGCGCCATCGAACCGTCCGCCTTGAGGATTTCGCAAATGACCCCCGAAGGGTCAAGCCCCGCGAGCCGCGCGAGATCGACCGCCGCCTCGGTGTGTCCGGCGCGCCGGAGCACCCCCCCCCGCTTCGCCTGCAGCGGAAAGACATGCCCGGGCTGGAGGAGATCCGTCGCATGGGATGTCGGCCGGGCGAGGATCCGGATCGTCGCCGCGCGGTCCTTCGCGCTGATCCCGGTCGTGATCCCGGACGTCGCATCCACCGAGACAGTGAAGTCGGTTTGAAAAAGTTCGCGGTTGTGCGCAACCATCCGCTGGAGCCCGAGCTGCTGGGCGCGCTCCTCGGTGATCGGCGAACAGATCAGCCCGCGGCCGTGGTGGGTCATGAAATTGACCGCCTGCGGGGTCACTTTCGCCGCCGCCATCAGGAGATCCCCCTCGTTTTCCCGGTCCGCATCGTCGGTCACGATCACCATGCGGCCCCGGCGGATGTCGGCAATCACGGAAGCAATCGGGTCAAAGGGAGTCTTCATAAGCGCAGGCCGGCGATCCTACGCGGGATTTCCCGACCCCGCAATTTTTTTCAAAAAGAGCTTGCCTGATCCGGTCGGAGGGATAGGGTTTTTCCTTCTATGGCAAAAACAGCATGGCTCGAGCGCAATAAGCGCAAAGCAAAGACCGTGGCGAAATACGCCGCGCTCCGCGCGGAACTCAAAGCGAAAAAAGACTACGCTTCGCTCTGCCAGCTTCCCCGCGATGCCAGCCCGACCCGGCTCGTCAACCGCTGCCAGATCACCGGCCGCCGCCACGCGTTCATCCGCCGGTTCAAAGTTTCGCGCATCACGTTTCGCGAGCTCGCCTCGGCCGGCCTGATTCCGGGCGTGACGAAGTCGAGCTGGTAACCCGTCTCCGCCCCGAGCGGACGGAAGAATCACTTTTCCAGGAGTCTTAGCTCAATTGGTTAGAGCGCCGCCCTGTCACGGCGGAGGTTGCGGGTTCGAGCCCCGTAGACTCCGG
>JBAXTX010000108.1:0-9242 GCA_037129975.1 Verrucomicrobiia bacterium
AATCCGAGATGCTCAAATACCGCAACTTCGGCAAGAAGTCGCTCAACGAAATCAAGGACAAACTCCAGCAACTCGGCCTCGGACTCGGAATGAAATTCGAGCCGGGCCTGGTCGAACTCTCGCCGGAGCCCGCCGAAAAAGAGTAACCTGCCATGCGACACCGTAAAAAAACCGTCAAACTCGGACGCACGTCCGCCCACCGCGATGCCATGCTCGCGAACCAGGTGTGCAGTCTCATCGAACACAGCCGCATCAAAACCACCCTCGCCAAGGCCAAGGCCGTGCGCCCGGTCGCCGAAAAACTGGTGACCCTCGGCAAACGCGGAGACCTTCACGCCCGCCGGCTGGCCGCAGGCAAACTCGGACAGAAAGATGCCGTCAAAAAGCTCTTTGCCGAGATCGCGCCGCGCGCGGCCGACCGCAAGGGCGGCTACACGCGAATCATCAAACTCGGGCCGCGTCAAAGCGACTCGGCCCCGATGGCCTACATCGAGTGGGTGGATAACATCGTCGTCGAGGCGGCTCCAGCGCCCGAGGTGAAAAAGCCCGCCAAGAAGGCTCCTAAAATAGCCGCTTCGGAACCCCCGGAGAAACCCACCAAGTCCGGAAAGAAGGAGAAATAATCGCGTGGCCCCGCCGGATCCCCGCGGAAACGGTGAAAACTTGAACGGCGTCCGGATCGGATGCCTGATTGGTTGATTTCTCCCGAGAAATCCCCCAACGGAACCGGGCGGGACATGCGTGTCCCGCCCGTTTTGTTTTTTTCAAATGTCCGATGATCTGACTATCCCGGAAACCTGGCTGGCGCCGGGCGCGCTTCCGCTGGAAGTGGACTTCGGGTGCCACCGCGGGGCGTTCCTGATCGGAATGGCGGAGAGCTTTTCTTCGAGAAATTTCCTTGGAATCGAACGGCAAAGCAACCGGGTGGAAAGATGCAACGCACGGATTCAGCGGCGCGGCCTCGCGAACGCCATCGCGCTCCGTGGAGAAGGGAGCGATGCCTTGTGTGCCGCGCTCCCCGACGCCAGCGTCGCCATCCTGCACGTCTCGTTCCCCGATCCCTGGCCCAAACGCCGCCATGCCCGGCGCCGGCTCGTGAACAGCGCGTTCCTCGCCGAAGCCGCCCGCGTGCTGCGCCCGGACGGAACCCTCCGCCTGATGACCGACGACGCCGGCTATTTCTTCGAGATAAAAAACCTCGCCGCCGACGCCTGGCAGGAAGTCGCATGGACTGACGGCATCGAGCGGCCCGCAACCACGTTTGAGAATACGTTTCGCAGGCTCGGGAAGGAACCGTTCCGCCTCGCTGTCCTTAAGCCACACTAGAAGCGGCATCCTGCCGCTTTCCCCAGAGAGATCCACGCGGCAAGATGCCGCTTCTACATCCCCAACCGCTCTTTAAGACTACTCGGTGATGATGTCCTTGTAGCTCTTGCCGGCCGGGATCATCGGGAGCACATGCTCGGTGTAGGGGGTCATCACGTCGAGGACATAGGCTTCTTTCGAGGCGAGCAGTCGCTGAATAGCCGGGCGGAGATCTTTCTTGTGGAGAACGCGTTCGCAGGGAACGCCGAAGCCCTTGCAAATCTGGACGTAATCCGGGTAGATCCTCTTGCGGTCTTTGGGATCGCCGAGGAACGTATGCCCGCGGTTGCCGCCGTGGAACCGGTCTTCCCACTGCACGACCATGCCGAGGTGCTGGTTGTTGAGAATGATGGCCTTCGCGGCGATCCCCTCGATATGGGCTGTGGCAAGCTCCTGCACGTTCATGAGAAACGATCCGTCGCCGTCAATATCAATGACTTCCTTGTCCGGCCGGGCGACCTTCGCCCCCAGCGCGGCCGGGTATCCGAAGCCCATCGAGCCGAGACCGGCCGAGGTCACGAACGTGCGCGGCTTGATGAAGTCGTAGAACTGGCCGGCCCACATCTGATGCTGTCCGACGCCGGTGGTGATGATCGCATCGCCCTTGGTGAGTTCGTAGAGCTCCCTGATGACGTGTTGCGGCTGGATGGCGTCCGACGTGTCTTTGTAGTGGAGCGGATGGGCCGCCTTCCATTGGGCGATCTGGTTGTGCCAGCCCGCGAAGCGTCCGTGGGCTTTGCCCTGCCGTTTGAAGCCGGCCTGGTCGAGCATCTTGTTCAGGCGTCCGAGCGCGTATTTCAGATCGCTGAGCACCGGCAGGCGCACGAGCTTGTTCTTGTTGATCTCGGAGTTGTCGATGTCGATGTGGACGATCGTCCCATGCTCGCAGAAGCTCTCGACTTTCCCGGTCACGCGGTCATCGAATCGCACGCCGATGGCCAGCAGAAGGTCCGCCTCGTTCACGGCGTTGTTGGCATAGACGGTCCCGTGCATGCCCAGCCACTTGAGCGAGAAAGGATGCGTCTCCGGGAAGCCGCCGATGCCCATGAGCGTTGTCGCCACCGGGATCTGTGTGCGTTCGGCGAACTCCATCAACTCGGCGGAAGCACCGCCGGAGATCACTCCGCCGCCACAATAGATCATCGGCTTTCTGGCGTGTCCGATCATGCCGAGGATTTCTTGGAGAACCGCGTCGTCGGCCTTTTTTTCGGGCTGATACCCGCGAAGGCTCACGCTCTTCGGAAAAACCGGCTGCGCCGTCTGGATCTGGATGTTCTTCGGGACGTCAATCAGCACGGGGCCGGGACGCCCGGACTGGGCGATGTGGAACGCTTCTTTCACGATCCGGGGGATCTCGTTGATATCCCACACAAGATAGCTGTGCTTCACCATCGGCAGTGTCATGCCGAACACGTCGGTCTCCTGAAACGCGCCGCGCCCGATCATTGCCTGCGCCACCTGGCCGGTGATTGCGACGAGCGGAATGGAATCCATGAACGCGTCGGCGATCCCGGTCACGAGGTTTGTCGCACCGGGGCCCGAGGTTGCCATGCAGACGCCGGCTTTCCCTGTCACGCGGGCATATCCCTCGGCCGCAAACACCCCCCCCTGCTCATGTCGGGGCAGGATCGTGCGGATCTTTTTCGTCTTCGTCAGCGCCTGGTGCAACGGCATCGAGCACCCGCCCGGATACGCGAAAATAACTTCCACGCCCTCGCGTTCCAGGCATTCGACCAGAATCTCAGCCCCGTTCAGGACTTTCCCGCGCTCCGACACAGGTTTTGCGGAAGGTTTTGTGGATCGCGGGATTTTCATTGGTTGGAAATAAACGTGAATTTTCAACGTAAAATCCGCCCCAGTCTGTGGCGAGGAAATTTTTCAGACCTTTCGTTCTCGCCGGGCCGCCTTGCGTCTGGTATGCGGAAAAGATGGAGCTTCTTCAATGCGACCTGCCGGGAATCACCAAGCTGCGAAGCGGGAAAGTCCGCGAGGTCTTCGACCTGGGGGAATCTCTCCTGATCGTGGCCACCGACAGGATTTCCGCGTTCGACTGCATTCTTCCGACCGCGATCCCGCACAAAGGCGAGGTCCTGACCCAGATGTCGGCATTCTGGTTCGAGACGCTGGATTTCTTTCCCAACCATTTCCTGACCGCCAATTTCTCCCTGTTTCCGGAATCTCTCCAGCCGTTCCAAGACCAGCTTGCCGGACGCTCGATGCTCGTGCGCAAAGCGCGCCCGCTCCCCGTCGAGTGCGTCGCCAGGGGATATCTCGCCGGCTCCGGCTGGAAGGACTACCAGCTCGCCGGCTCCGTCTGCGGGCATCAGCTTCCCGGGGGACTGCTCCAGGCGTCGCGCCTCCCGAAAACAATTTTCACCCCGTCCACAAAAGCCGAAACCGGCCACGACGAAAACATCACCTGGAACGAATGCCGTGCGATCCTCGGCGATGAACTCGCCCACGAAGTCCGCTCGCAGACCATTGACCTCTATGAACACGGACGCGCGAAAGCCGCCGCGTGCGGGATCATCGTGGCCGATACCAAATTCGAGTTCGGCATGGCGGGCGACGAGATTCTCCTCATAGACGAATGCCTCACCCCCGACTCCTCGCGCTTCTGGCCGGAGGAATCCTGCACGCCCGGCGGAAGCCCCCCGAGCTACGACAAGCAGTTCGTCCGCGATTATCTCGAAACCCTCGATTGGGACAAATCCCCGCCCGCTCCCGCTCTGCCCCCAGCGGTCGTCGAAAAAACCTCGCGGAAATATATCGAGGCATTCGAGAAGTTGACCGGCCGCAGGCTCGCGGCAGGGTGAAGAGTTTCCGTGTCGCGATCACAACACGGAAACCTCTCGATTTTCGCGGGTTGACAGACTCCCGTGTTTTGCTGTTATTTCGTGCGCTGCATGAAAATAACTTATAGAAAGCAAAGTATTCTCAAGACATTAGTTCCGCTTATTTTCTCTGCCCTGCTCGGTGGCACGGCATTCTGCGGGACGCGGGAGGCCGGTTCTGAAAAGGAAAGCCCGCTGGGCGAATGGTGGAGCGGGAAGCATTTCACCGGGGACTGGTTCGGCGCCCGGGACGTGCTGGCGGACCGCGGGATCGCATTCAAGGGCAAGTGGGTCGGCGTGTATTACGGGGTGGTGGACAGCCAGCGTGGATCGCGGGGATTTTTCGACCAGGAAATCGCATTTGACGCGGATGTGGATATCGCGAAGCTCACCGGTTCCGACGCGCTGCACGGGCTGAGCGCGTTCGGCGGGGTGCGCTGGCGCGATCCGCGCCCGGCTTCGAACCCGAACACTTTTGTGGAAGGAAATCCGATGTTCAATCCCGGTCGCTACCAGTCTGGAACGCAGTGGCGCCTGACCCATTTCGGTCTTGGTTATGTCTCGGGCGAGTTCTTCGGGGTCAAAGATTTTCTGACCATCAAAGGCGGCTGGTTGCAGCCGCAGAAGGATTTCATCGTCCAGCCGCTTTCTCTGCTTTTCGTGAACAACGCGATCGGGAGTTCGAAGGGGCTGACCTGCAACATGCCGTGGTCGTCCAGCCTCTCGACCTGGGGAGGAATGATTCAAATCAGGCCGACGGATTCCGCTTACTTTCGCGGCGGGCTCTACATGGCGGCTCCGCAGTTGACCGCAAGCGGAAATCACGGGCTGGCATTCCAGGGGTTCGCGCAGGATCCCTCGTGCAACGGCCTGATGACGATGGTCGAGGCCGGATGGACCCCGAAGCTAGGAGGGCTGCCCGGAAAATATGCCGCGGGCGGATATTATTTCGGAGTGGATGCCAAATCGTTCGACGGAAAAACGCGATCCGACGGGGTTTGCGGATTTTATTTTCAGGCGGATCAAATGCTTTTCCGCAAACCCGCCGCTGCGCCTGCGCCGGCGGAGAATTCCGCCAATGGAAAAACCTTCGCGGCACCGGTTGGCGCGAATCCTCCGGGCGACCAGGGGCTCTCGATGTTCAACCTGCTGACCTTCGCGCCGGGATACATCAACCTGGTGAATTTCTATTTTCAGTCTGGTCTCGTTTACAAAGGCCTGATCGCCGGGCGCGACAACGACCAGATGATGTGCGCGATCGCCTACGGTAGCTACAGCCCGGACCAGATCCATGTCCTGCAAAACAGCGGGATCGCGGACCAGCCCAGCTTCACGACGGTGCTGGAAGCCGACTACCGGGTCCAGATCAACCAATGGGCCTACATCCAGCCCTACGCGCAGTATCTGATCCGTCCGAACGGAACGAGCGCCGTCGCAAATGCCACCGTGCTCGGGTTCATGGCCGGGCTGGCGTTTTAGATCGGGCTTTTTAAGTCTCTCCCTCTTTTCCCTTATCCGTTTCTTCCTTGTCCAACGGGTGCTCTTCCTCATGCCATTTCTTAGGAACCTTGCCATCAAGCCACGCTCCGTTCATGGGATAGACATCCGGGTCGAACAGGACGAAATAGAAATGCCAGACTAGGATCGCGAGACAGGCGAGAATCGCCTCGTAGTAATGAATCGTGATCGCCACCTCGATCAGCCAGCGCGGGAACCAGCGGGTCACGTCCAGCTTGAACCAGATCGCCAGGCCGCTGACCCCCATCACCACACTGCCCCACACCACGGCCCAGTATTCGATTTTTTCCGGATATCCAAAGCGCCCGAACTTCGCCTTCGGACCGCCCAACGCCAGATGTCGTACATTCGTCGCCACGTCGCGGGCGTCTTGCCAGCACGGCCACAAATCTCCCAGCAGCTTGCGTCCCTTGGCCGTGAACAGGGCATAACAGATATGATAGACTCCGCCTGCGATCAGCACCAACCCCGCGATGCGGTGGATCCAACGCCGGATCTCCTCGCTGCCCATGAGATGAGCGAACCAAGTGGTCGGAAATTTGAGCGCGAAACCCGTGACAGCCAGCACAATGAAACTCGTCATCAACACGAAGTGCTGGATCCGCTGCCCGCGGTCCATCCGCATCACCGTCTCGCCCTGTGCCAGCCGCCGCGCGGCCACTTTGCGCCACCACCACACGCCGTTGTGCAGTCCCAACACGGAAACCGTCAGCACGATCAGAACGATATAAATCTTCTTCACCCAGCGGTTCACCACCATGCCGATATCGTCGCTTTGGTCTTCATTTCCGTGGATTGTTCCGCCCACGAATTGCCGGGTTGCTCCCGGATGGCACTTGCCACAGGTTGTCATCAAATGAGAGGGATGAATCATCGAGCCGGGATCGTTCGATCGCAGGATCTTGTGATACCCGTGACAACTTGCGCAGTTCGCCGCCGTGGTGGAGCCACCCGTTGCCGCCAAACCATGGTAACTTTCAAAAAACGTCTTCACGCGATCTTTCGGCATCCCGAAACGGCTGTTGATCCGCTCGCTCGCATGGCACTTGCCGCACGCCTCCGCCGTCCGGAACGACGCGGCGGGACCCGTGAGCCCCACGATCTGGTGTTCTGAGTGGCAATCAATGCAGGTCGCCGCTTCAATTTCTCCCTTCAGCATCGCCTGTCCGTGGACACTCGCGATCACGTCGTCCGCCTCCTTGCGGTGACACCCGCCACAAGTCTCCACCAAGTTCGTCACATGAATCCTTGATCGCGTGGACTGCCGCAGGAACACCTCGTGGGCACCATGACAGTCCTTGCAATTTGCCGCCATCTCGTTGCCGTTATGCAATGCGAGACCATGCACGCTGGCCCCGAAAGTTTTTGATTGCCTGCCGTGGCAGGAAGCGCATTCCACCGGCGCGGCCGATTTTTTGTCATCCGGGTGCGCCCCCGTGATATCCTTGTGGCACTCGACACACCGGGTCTTGCCGTGCACCGATGACTTGAGCTTCGCTTCATCGACAAATATCGAAACCTGTTTGCCGTCCGGCAAGTCTTTCGTGAGGTCCTTGTCTCCGTGACACTCCATGCACTTGTCGTTCGGAATCTTCCCGTCGGTTGCCCGCACCACAAATGGCATCAGGACGACGGCGGACAACAGGAGGACGGCATGAGATTTCATGGAAATTGTGTTCGGGGGCATCGCTTGCGCTGGAGCGGTTTCACCAAAGTTGTAGCCACGCCCGTGTCGGGCGTGTTGGCAGGGAGCGTGGTGAGCCTCTGCCCAGCTCTCGGTATGATCCGGACTCGTATCATGTGAGTCGGGCCAACGTCTCGTTGGCTCCCGGTGCTTCAGGCCGACAAGATGTCGGCCCCACGCGAGTCGCGCGTTTCAGAAGTCCGGTTATATTTCCTCTGGGCGATCAGGCTTGCTTCCTGGCGGTTCGGGGAGTCTTCGCCGGGACGCCGGCTTTGTCTGCCTTGCGTGCTGCCCAGCGAGCCTTCATGTTGGCGGCGAGTTTCGCCCGTCCTTCGGGGGTGATGCCGCCTTTCTTCTTCTTTGCCTTGGCCGGCTTGGCGGCGACAACCGCAGGCTTGCCTGCACGGCGTGCTGCCCAGCGAGCCTTCATCATGGCCGCCATTTTCGCCCGTCCTTCCGGGCTCATTCCGCTCTTCTTTCCAGACTTGGATTTCTTAGCCCTTTTGGCTGGCTTCCCGGGAGCTTTCGCTTGAAGCGACGCGGCGGGAACCGGCGGGACGATTGCGGGGGCTTGCGCGACCTCGAAAACACCGACCGAGACCATCCCGCCTCTGAGAGTTCTGACGATTTCGGCATCAATTTGTTCGAGAATTCCGAGGATTTCTTCCTTCTTCTCCGTCAGACCGAGCAAATGGAGAAGGGATTGGCTGTTGATGAGTGATATGTCCATGTTGGATGTATCATTAGCCTTGGAGTTAGCAGGGAGGCAATAAAAAAGTCGGGGATTCCTATTTTGTTATGAAGTCCTTGGTTTGGGTTGGACCGCCGGATCCGCGCAGTGCCCGCCATGTCACAAAAAAGCTGGAGGTCAGCATCAGGAGGGATGCGGCGATCGGATGCAGGATGCCGGTTGCCGCGAGCAGGATGCCGATGACGTTATAGGCCGAGGCAAAAATCAGATTGCCGCGGATGGCATGGACGGCCTGCCGACACCGCGCGATGGCAAACGGAACCGCCCGGAGATCGGTGATTTCTGCGGATGCGGTTTCCCGTGCGAGGGCGCTTCCGGTGCCGATCGAGAACGACGCGTCGGATTCCGCCATGGCCGGTGCGTCATTGATTCCGTCGCCGACGAAGAGAACCCGGTGGCCCCGCGCCTTCAGGGAGGCAACGAGCCGGGCTTTGTCGTCCGGCGTGAGACAGGCGCTGACGTTGGGAAGGCCATGAATCGCGGCCGCCTCGGTCCGGTCGCCGGTCATGACCTCGCACCGGAGGCCAAGCGATTCAATGTCACGGATCGCGTCCCGCGCGGAATCGCGCAGCTTCTCGCGCAGGAGCGCAACCCCGGCGATCCGGGAATTCCTGACCACATAGACCAGGTGGGAGGAGGTTCCTTTCAGCCTCGCCGCAAGATCCCGCGCCGCAGTCCGCTGGCCGACCGGTACAATTTCAAAATTCCCCACTTGGAGGACCGACCCCTCCACCTCGCCCCCGATCCCTGCCCCTGGGATGGCTGAAGTCCGCACGGGCTGGGCACCGGCCATGCGGAAGGCGCGGGCGACCGGATGGCTGCTTGAGGACTCCAATGAGGCGACTGCGCGCAGGAGCGCCTGTCGGTCCTCGCCCGCGGAATGAACGAAGTCCACGCGTTCGAGTTCCTCCTCGCCGAGCGTTCCGGTCTTGTCGAAAACGACCGTATCCGTCCGCGCAAGGCGCTCGACAAGGTTGCTGTCGTGGGGGATCACTCCCCGCGTGGCGAGGGCCGCCAGCGCGGACCAGATCCCGACCGGCGTGGCCAGCCCCATAGAACACGGACACGCGACCACGACCACCGCCAGCGC
>JBAXTX010000109.1:0-9083 GCA_037129975.1 Verrucomicrobiia bacterium
GTTCGAACGCGCGGCTGCACGACGGGCAGTTCATCTCGGTGCTCAGGACGGCCGACTTTCCCTTCGCGTCCACGACCCGCGCGGTGCCGCGGCCGAGCGCGAGCGCCCGGCGCACGAGATCATCGGCGGCCTTCGCATCCGGCCTGTCCAGCACGCCGACGAGCGCGTCAATGGTATGTTCCTTGAACCGCTCGAGCTTCTCGAAGCCTTCGACAGCGGTGAGTTTGCCATCCACGACGAGAGTCTCGACTCCCTGTCGGGCGGCGGCGCGGGCGACCTCGGTGTGGAAGCCTTTGCGGCCCTTGACGAGGTTGGCGAAAATGGTGGCCGGTCCGCGCGAGGCGGTCTTGCAAACTTCCTCGGCGATGGCGGTCGGGGTGCGGCTCTCGACCGGCACATGGCAGTCCGGGCAATGCTGTACGCCGAGCTTGGCGAAGAGGAGGCGCAGGAAATGGTAGATTTCCGTGACCGTCGCGACGGTGGATTTCCCTCCGCCGCGCGTGACCCGCTGCTCGATCGCGACGCTCGGCGGCAGGCCCTCGATCGAATCCACGTCCGGCTTTTCCATCTGCTCGACGAACTGCCTGGCATACGGGGACATGCTGTCGAGGAACCTCCTCTGGCCTTCGGCGAATAGGATGTCGAACGCGAGCGTGGACTTCCCCGACCCGCTCAGGCCGGTAATGACAACCATTCCGTCGCGCGGGATATCCACCGAGAGGTTTTTCAGGTTGTGCTCGCGCGCGCCCCGGATCGCGATATTCCCGGTGTCCTTGAGTGCGTGGGACGGGCGGTCGGGAGCGTCGGCGAGCCGGATCCCGCGGCCTTCGAGAATCGGGGCGAGGAAACGTCCGGTGTGCGACGCCGCGCAGGCGGCGACCTTTTCCGGCGTGCCGACGGCCACGACTTTCCCGCCGGCATCTCCTCCCTCGGGGCCGAGGTCCACGATCCAATCCGCGCACTTGACGACCTCGAGATTGTGCTCGATGACGACGACGCTGTTCCCCTCCGCGACCAGGCGGCCGAAGACCTGGAGAAGGAGCGCCACGTCGTCGAAGTGAAGACCGGTCGTGGGCTCGTCGAAAATCAGGAGCGCCCCGTCCTCGCGCTTTTGCGCGAGGTGGCGGACGAGCTTGAGCCGCTGGGATTCTCCGCCGCTCAGCGCGTTGACCGGCTGGCCGAGCCGCAGGTAATCGAGCCCGACCTCGGCCAGCAGCCGGAGCGGGCGCGTGATCCCGCCGCGCGGGTCGAGTGGCGCAAAAAATTCCACCGCCGCGCCTGCGGTCATCTCGAGCACGTCGTGGATGGATTTTCCCTTCACCTGGATGGCGAGGACCGGGGCACGGAACCGTTTGCCCTCGCACTCGGGGCAGCGGAGGTAGAGGTCGCTGAGGAACTGCATCTCGACCTTTTCAAATCCCAGACCGCCGCACCGCTCGCAGCGGCCATGCCCGGAGTTGAAGGAAAATGTGCCCGGAGAAAAACCGGCCGCAAGCGCCTCTTTCGTCGTTCCAAAAAATTCCCGGATCCCGTCGTAGGCGCCGAGGTAAACCGCCGGGGTCGAACGCGGGCTGCGTGCGAGCGGCGATTGGTCCACCATGACCACCTCGCCGATCTCCTCGTCTCCCCGGATGGATTTGACGAATCCGGCCGCCTCGTGCTCGCCCGGCTCGTCGCCCGCCAGGTGGCGGTGGAGGACATCGCGCACGAGCGACGTTTTTCCGGAGCCGGAAACTCCGGTGACCGCGCAGAAGACGCCCGTTGGGATTTTCACATCGAGGTTCCGGAGGTTGTGATGCCGGATCCCACGGAGCTCGATGAACCCATTCGGCTTCCGGCGTTTTTTGGGAATCGGAATCGCCCGCCTTCCCTCCAGGTAATCGGCCGTCAGCGAATCGGTCGCCCCAAAATTTTCCGCGGGTCCCGAGTAGAGGAGGCTGCCGCCGGCCGCGCCGCGTCCCGGCCCGATATCCACGATATGATCCGCCGTGCGGATGACCGCCTCCTCGTGTTCGACCACGAGCAGGGTGTTCCCCTTGTCGCGAAGCCCGCGGAGGATCCGGAGCAGGCGGCCGATATCCCGCGGGTGGAGGCCGACGCTCGGCTCGTCGAGGACGAAGAGCGTGTTGACGAGCGAGGCGCCGAGGCAGGTGGTGAGGTTCACCCGCTGGAGCTCTCCGCCCGAAAGCGAGCGCGTCGGGCGGTCGAGCGTGAGATATCCCAGGCCGACTTCCAGCAGGTAGTGGAGGCGGGAGGTGATCTGCTCATGCACCAGCCGCGCGCTCGAGTCGCCTTTCGGAATTTTGACGGCGTCCAGAATTTCCAGGAGGCCGGAGATCGGGCGGCGGGCGAGGTCGGCAATCGTGAGGCCGGCGACCCGGAAGTTCAGCGTCTCCGGCTGGAACCTCCCCCCGTTGCAAGCCGGGCAGGGCTGGTAGCTCCTGTAGCGGCTGAGCAGAACCCGGACGTGCATTTTGTAAGTCTTGGATTCGAGCCAGTCGAAGTAGCCCCTGACCCCGTACCACAGGCCGTTTTCCCAGGCATTCTGGCAGTTGCCTTCGCCGTGGATCACCCAGTCCTGATCGGCCTTCGGCAACTCTTCAAACGGGCGGCGAACGTCCACGTCGCGACGCAGAGCGTGGCGCATCAACTCGTCCTGGCATTCCTGCGACTGTCCACTCTGAAAGGGTTTGACGACGCCCTGCGAGATCGAGAGCGAGAGGTCGGGCATGACCCGCTGGTAATCGATCCCGATGATCCTCCCGAACCCGCGGCAGTCCGGGCAGGCACCGAGCGGATTGTTGAAACTGAAGAGCCCGGGCGAGGGCGGCCGGATGTCCGCGTCGCAATGCGCGCAGTGCCAGCCGGAAGAAAACGGACTCGCTTCGCCCGACTCCGTATCAATCACGGTCAGCTTGTCCCCGCCGAGGCGCAGCGCATTTTCCACCGCTTCCGCAAGCCGCGTGCGCTGCGCCGGGGCGATCTTGATGCGATCCTGAACGACCGGAACCCGCGCGGGCAGCCGCCCGGGCGGGGCCGCCTCGTCGGTCCGCAGGATCTTTCCTCCCAGCCAGACCCGCAAGTAGCCCTGCTGCTGGAGGAAGGCAAAAAAATCCGCCGGTTTCGTTCCGGGAGGAGCCGCCACCCCGAACGTGACGAGCAACGTCCGGCCGCGGAACTGCGCGGCGACCGCCTTCCCGATGGATGCCGTGGATTCCGGGCGCACCTCGCGATCGCACTGCGGGCAAAACCCGTTCGCCACGCGGGGGAAGAAAAGTTTCAGGTAGTCGTTGGTCTCGGTGATCGTTCCGACCGTCGAGCGGGTCGTGCGCACATGGTTCGCCTGCTCGATCGCGATGGCGGGCGGGATCCCCTCGATCGAATCCGCCAGCGGCTTGTCCATCCGGTCGAGGAACTGGCGGGTGTACGGGCTGAACGTCTCGACATACCGCCGCTGTCCCTCGGCATAGACGGTATCGAAAGCCAGGCTCGACTTTCCGCTCCCGCTCGGTCCGGTCACGACGATCAACCGGCCGAGTGGCAGGTCGAGATCCATGCCGCGCAGGTTGTTCTGCCTCGCGCCGCGAATCCGGATGACTTCCATCCGCGGGGAGTCGGGCGGTTTCAGGAGGTCGTTTTCTTTTTCGCGGACGCGCTGAGCTCGTCCGTGCGGAGCAGCACGCGCTGGCGCATGATTTTTCCGGACTTGAACTTCACGGTCGCACGCGCCGGGATGACGACGTCCATCTCGGGTTTGTGCGGGTTGCGTCCGACACGGGATTTTGTGAGGCGGACTTCGAAGACGCCGAAGTTGCGGAGTTCGACATCCTGCCCCGAGGCGAGCGCATCGGTGATCAGGTCAAGAGTTTGCTGGATTACCGCAAAGACTTCCTGCTGGGTGATGCCGGTTTCCTTGCTGATCTGCATCACAAGATCGCGTTTGGTGAGGTTGGACATGTTGTTGAAGAACTTAATAAGCAAGTTTTCCTCCGGACAGCAACCCTGTTTATGCGGAATTATGCGAACAGCTCGGGCTGAATTTCGGACGCAGCATGTTCAAGCAGGCGCTCATCGGACCTGCCTCGACGCGCCTCCGCTGGAGGCTGAACGGCCAGAGTGTCTTGATCACCCCCCACACTTACAGCGAGAAGCTCGACGGCAATTCCGCGATTCTGGCGAAGGACAAATTGCCGCTCAGCAGCCAGGCTCACATCGTCTGGGGGTTGAAGCCGGACGAAGCATCGGGGTTTCACCGCGCGGCGCGGAGGCGGTCGAGGACGCTGCGGGCTGCTCCTGTGTCCACGGCCTCGCCGGCGAGTTGCCAGCCGGCCCGCAGATCGCCGGCGAGGCCCGCGACGACGAGGGCGGCGGCGGAGTTGAGCTGGACAATCGTCCGCGCGCCATTCCGCAGGTTGCCCGCGAGAATGTCGGAGATCACGCCGGCATTCGCGGCAGCCGTTCCGCCGGAAAGATCCCGCGGGTTGACCGGGCCGATCCCGAGGTCGGCGGGCCGGATGGCAAACTCACGGATCGCGCCGTCCTGCCAGGCGACGACCTGCGTTTCGCCCAGCGGCGAGATTTCATCGAGGGCCGGGGTTCCGTGGACAGCCCAGGCTCGCCGGCGTCCGAGCAGCCGGAAGACCCGGGCATAGACCGGGAGGAGGGAGGAATCAAAAACGCCGGCGAGCTGAAACGACGGGCGGGCCGGGTTCAACAGAGGCCCGAGCATGTTAAAAATGCTTGTCGAGCCGCGTTCGGCAAGGAGCTTGCGCACGGGCGCGACCGCTTGGAAGGCCGGATGGTAATGCGGGGCGAAGAGGAAGCAGCAGCCTGCCGAACCGAGGGCGGCCGCCGCGCGATCCGGCGCAAGATCCACCCGCACGCCGAGCGCCTCCAGCACATCGGCGCCGCCCGATTTTGACGTGACCCCGCGGTTCCCGTGCTTGACCACGCGGGCTCCGCAGGCCGCCGCCACGAACATCACGGCTGTCGAAACATTGAAGATTCCGGCCCGGTCGCCGCCGGTCCCGCAGACATCCAACGCCCCCTCGCCGGTGGCCGGGAACGGGGCGGCGCGGTCGAGAAGGACCGAGACAAACCCCGCGATTTCCTCCGCTGTCTCGCCCCGTTTATGGAGGGGTTCGAGAAATTCCGCGCGGGACTCCACCGGCCGCGACCCGTCGAGCAGGGCGTCGCACGCCCGCCCGATCTCCTCCGGAGAGAGCGCGGGTCCGGAGGCGGCTCTGGCAGTGAGGCGGTTCATCGCCGCTCCAACATTTTTTTCAACTCCAGGGCGGCCCACTGCCCCGGCGCATTCGCGCGGTGGAGCCACCCGTAGTTCAAGACCGATCCGCAGGCGGCGAAGAGGAGGCGCGAGGAAAATCCCAGCGGCCCCATGCCCATGACGGCAAGCGGGAGCGGGGGTGAGGAAAACAACCCAAGCAGGCGCGCGATGTCGCGCGGCGTGGCGGTCCGTGTCGCGATCTTGAAAATATCCGCCCCCGCGTCCGCCGCGCGAAGCGACATCTCGCGCCCTCTCGCGGGAGTGAACGACGTTCCATGAAAATCATGAAACGACGCGATCAACCGGATCCTGTGGGCCGCCGCTTCCTCGCGAACCCGGCGCATCGCGCGGAGCGAGCGGAGCTCGACGTCCACGAACGCCGCACCCGGCAGCAACCGCAGGAAAAGTTTTTGTCTTTCCCCGGTGGAGAGCGCTCCCCTGCCGCCTTCGCGAGGATCCCGGACCGTGAGGATCCATGGAAATTTCGAGGCCGGGATCGCGGCGGCGTCCGGCAGGCAGTCCGCCCGCCACTCGAGGGCGTCGAGCGTGCCCGGCCGCAACCGCGCGGCCAGCCGCCATGCCTCCGCGGAGTCCACGATCCCGACGACGGCGGATTTCGGCAGTTTATTTTTTTGACCCATGAAGCCAGTATGATATGGTTTCCACCCCATTTACAATCCGGATGCGGGGGCACGATCATGAGCGCACGCAGACAAGAAATCCATCTCCAGTTCAACCAGTTCATTGACGCGCTCCTTCTCGGGGCCGTCCTGTGGATCTCGCATTTCGTGCGATATACCGGGATTGTCATCCTCGACACCCTTTGGTCGATTGACGACTTTTCGAAATTTGTGTGGATGCTGGCGGTGATCATGCCGTTCGGTCCGTTCATGCTCGAGATGCAGGGGTTCTACAAATACCCGACGGAAAAGACCGTCTGGAAATCCCTGAGGCAGATCGTGGCCGCAGGGTTCTGGCTTTTTGTCCTCCTGAGCTGCGCGGTCATTTTTCTCCGGCTGGACGTGCCCAGCCGGTCGGTTCTGATTCTTTTCGGGCTGTTTGCCCCGGTGGTGCTGCTGGTCCGCGAGCGGATCTTTGTCTGGGCGACCCTCCGGGCGCTGCGGCACGGGCGCGTCGGCGAGCAGATCGTTCTGGCGGGAGAACGGCAGGGCATGCAGGAAATCCTGAATGCCTTTACGCCCTCGCAGAATCTCGAGATCCGGGTGGTCGAGCAGATTGACCTCGAATCCGGCGGGATCGAGACGCTCGTGGAGGCATTGCACCGGCATGCGATCGGGCGCGTCGTCCTGGCTTTCAAGCGGATGAATCTCGAAAAAGTGCAACGGGCGATCGCGGCGTGTGAAACCGAAGGCGTCGAGGCCTGGCTGAATGCGGACTTCATCCACACCTCCACCGCCCGCCCGTCCTATGAAACGATGGCCCGGCGGTCGATGCTGGTTTTCCGCACCACGCCCGATTTGTCCTGGTCGCTTTTGATGAAGGCGACCATGGACCGGGTTGGCGCGGCCGTCGGGCTGGTGCTGGGCTTCCCGGTCTTTGTGGTCGTGGCGATCATCGTGCGCCTGACTTCTCCGGGATCCGTCTTTTTCCGCCAGCAGCGGGCGGGCTTGCACGGGCGGCCGTTTGAGATGTGGAAATTTCGCACCATGGGGACGGACGCCGAGGAGAAGCGCGAGGCGCTCGCCGAGCGCAATCTGATGCGCGGCCCGGTCTTCAAGGTGGAAGACGACCCGCGGATCACGCCGTTTGGGAAATGGCTTCGCAGGACGAGCCTTGACGAGCTGCCCCAGCTCTACAACGTCCTCAAAGGCGAAATGAGCCTTGTGGGACCGCGTCCGCTCCCGCTCTACGAGGTCGAGAAATTTGAGCGCGCGGCACACCGGAGGAGGCTGAGCATGAAGCCCGGGCTGACGTGCATCTGGCAGGTCCAGGGAAGAAACAAAATCACCGATTTTCAGGAATGGGTTCGCATGGATCTCGAGTATATCGACAACTGGTCCGTCCTGCTCGATCTCTACATCCTCCTTTGCACGATCCCCGTCGTCCTCTCCTGGAAAGGGGCCAAGTAGAAGTTTCCTCCGTCGGGCGATTGACTCGCGCCCGCCGTGGGCGATGATGGAAGTATGGACCAAGCCTTCAGCGTCAGCATTCCGGAGACATATCGGCCGGAGGCCGTTACGGATGCCGCGCGGGCCATCCGGAACGGCCTCGGACGACCCGCCCGTTTCGCGGCGGTGTTCGTCAGCCCGGATCACCTCCCCTTCCTTGGGGAAATGGTGGAGACGCTCCGCGTGGACGGGCATATTTCCGACATCATCGGATGCACCGCGGGCGGGAGGATGGAAGGGGCGTGCGAGGCAGAGCGGGGATCCGGGTGCGTGATCATGGCCTTCGCCTGCGATGCGGGGGATCCGGCGGTTCCCGATGCGGCCGGCCTTTTTCAGAACCCCGTTGCCGGTCACCCGCATGGGGCCGTCTTTTTGGGGAATCCCTTCACATTCTCCACCGATGAATGGCTCCGCGAGTGGAACCGGGCGTATCCGGGAGCGCCCTGCGTGGGAGGACTCGCAAGCGGCGGCGACGAAAGTCAGGTCGCCGTATTCCACAACGACCGGATCGTGGATGCCGTCTGCCTTCCCCTTTGCGGCAAGACGGGAATCCTCCCGCTGGTCAGCCAGGGTTGTCGGCCGATTGGCGAGCCGCTCACGGTCACCCGCGCGGAGCACAACATCGTCTATTCTCTCGGCGGACAGCCCGCCTATCAGGCGCTTGAGTCCGCGTTCGAGGCGCTCAGCGACTCCGAGAAGTCGTTTGCCAAGGGCAACCTTTTTGCCGGGATCGCGGGAACCGAATATGTCGAAGACTTCAAGCCGGGAGATTTTCTGATCCGAAATATTATCGGCGCCGACCCCGGATCCGGGGCGGTCGTGATCGGCGGGATTCCGCGCACCGGGCAGACTCTCCAATACCAGTTCCGCGATCGCGCGATCGCCCGGGCCGATCTTGCCCGCGTCCTGGCCGCCGCCGAGCTCGCCGGCCGGCGGCCCTTCGCGGCCCTCCTCTTTTCGTGCCTCGGCCGGGGCGCGGGATTTTTCGGCGAGCCGCACTATGACGCCTCGAGGTTTCATCGTTGCATCGGAGGCAAACCGCTCGCCGGGTTCTTTTGCAACGGAGAGATCGGGCCGGTTGCCGGACGCAATGCCGTGCACGGCCACACCGCCGCCGCCGCGATATGGGTTGAAAAAAACTCCTGAACGGTGAACATTCATTTCCCGTGAAAAAGAAAATCCTTGTTGCTGCAACCGGCCTGGCAGCGGCGCTCATCCTTGCGTGGTGGGCCGGGTGGCCGCGCCTCCCCGAGCCGGGGCAGACGGGCGACGCGCCGTTGACCGCCACGGCGACGAGGGACGTCATCGAGTCGAAGCTCATGCTTTCGGGCGAGGTGACCCCCGCATTCCAGGTGGAGGTCAGGCCCGAGGTCGGCGGCAAGGTGAAAAAAATCCACGTTGTGGCCGGGCAGCAGGTTTCCAAGGGCGATCTGCTGGTGACGATTGATGACACGGATTTGCTCAACGAAAAAGCGAGCGCCGAGACGGAGATCGAGGGAGCCCGCATTGCCGTCGAAAAAACCCGCGGCAACTACGATCGCGCGAACGCCCTTTTCAAAGAAAAGCTGATCAGCAAGGAAGTCTTCGCGAACCTCGACGCGGATTTCCGGATCTCGGAAAATTCCCTCGAAAAGGCGGAGCGCAAAATGCAGGGCGTGAACGACCGCCTC
>JBAXTX010000011.1:0-30254 GCA_037129975.1 Verrucomicrobiia bacterium
CATTCCATAGCTTATTTTAAGCTCCTGCTGGTTCGAAAACGGGGTCCACCCCAGACACGCGGCAGCACAATGCAACCTTGGCGAGATGTATGCCTTCGGTGAAGGGGTGGAGATCGACACTGCCGAGGCCATCAAATGGTTTCGTAAAGCCGCTAACCAAGGACTCGCACATGCGGAAGAGCATCTCCGTCGCATGGGATCTATAAATTAGAGAAATACCCTAACGCATACTGGTCGAGCCAGTCTTGAACGGCGGTGCGTGGAATCGCGGTTTTGTTCAGGAGAATTTTTCTTCCAGAAAGCGTGGTGGAGATCTTTCTATTGGTGTAAACAATCAGTGCGGAGTATTCTTACAACCGATAAACCCCATGAAACAGGAACCTTCCAATCCGAGCAAAACACAGAAGCAATCGAGCAGACCCTATATCCCGGTGGCACTCGGGGAGATGGGGCGCACGATACGCTCGCAAATGCCGCGACAGACGCAGCAAGAGATGCTGGACGGGGCGCGACGGGTAGCGCAGTTCAGGAAGGAACAGGCCGAATTGAAGAGAGGGCAAAAGAATCCGGAACCATTGCATACAAAGGGTTCACCAATGAACTTCGCAATACTATCGCCAGCGGAGATAATCTTAATGCAGGAACACAAGCAGGACTTGCACCCCAAGGCAAGAGCCTTGCTGGAAGCGAACTTGAAACGAATCAAGCAGGAGTTGGAGGAGCAGGCGGCACGGCGGAAACGGGAGCAACAGCGCAAGATCGAATCGGCCATCGTGTGCTTGCTGGTTCTGACGATAGGGATTTTGCTGTGCTGGAAGCGGAAGCGTGCTGCCCTTCGCCCGTGACTCCATATCCCCCGCATTTCTAACCCAAATCATACCCACGTCTGAAATGGCAACCGGGTTCTTTTCCTTTTCCCGCCTTCCAAGCGCCGATATTCGCTCTGTTGAACAGGTCAGATTGAAAGGGTCATTCGATACCGGGAGTAGAGTTATGTCCGTATTTTTTATCGTTGCCTATAATTTTCCGGGCGCACTGTCGTAAAAAAAATGACTGACCCCAATTCCGTGCGATTCGCCCTTCATTTTCCTAGGCGGCATCAACTGGATTGCCAACCTCAGATGAGTCTTCCTTCGAAGCCACGCATTCAGAATACTTGGCGAGCCAATTCGCAATGATTCGGCCAAAAATACGGAAGGTGTTCTCCACGTCTGTTGGGCAAGTGTGGCCACATCGCGTTACAAAAAGCAGAACCCCGTTCGAAAGGGCAGTCTCGCAAACCAAAGGAATGGGTGAGGCGACTATCGCAAGTTGTGCGCCATGGGGCGAAAAGGACTCGCAAACAAACACATTGTCATTGTAGCAGCGTTGAACCACCTTCTGGATATCAAGGAGAGGTCCCTTTGCAGTATGGTCGCACAAGAGACCGGAACTCAGCATGCCTCGAATATTATGATCGTCTCTGAAAACCATGAATTCATCGATCAAGCCTGTTGGTGCCGGAGATCTGTATGAAGCCAAGCAGGCCACAGAAAACTGAGATTCATTGCAATCGAAGACGTATTGGGGGCGCGATATCAGGGGCTCAATAACGTTCGCCAACCCGCTGGACGCGGCCTGGGAGCACAGCGCTTGCTCTGCTTCGGAAGTTATTGCGCATGTCTGAGCATTGAGGGCAGTAATTGATTGCGTAATAAACTCGGAGATAATATCTCTACGAGCAACCTGCTTTTTAGAATCTTCAAGGAGTTGCTTTGCTTTCAGTTCTTCGACGACTGCTGCTGGAAAGAGGCGCTGAGTCGACAACTTAACAAAAAGCAATATGAGATAGGCAACTCCCAATGCCCAAAGCGGTCCAGTGTAGGTTTTGCCGCTGAAATGAGCGCCTAGCAGTCCACCAAATGTGACTCCTATAGCAGTTTCGAATATCACGAAGATCCACGAAATCTGGGCAACGTAACTCTTGAGGCGGTCGAATAATGGGGTAATGCCAGGCATTGTGGGATTTTAATGGCGAAAGTAGTATTATTGAGCCGCACCGCAATTTACCTGTCAATGCCGCGTGCGGTATATGTCCTGCAAATGCGCATCGAAGGGCAGACTTCGACCAAGTTGTTTCATGCTGTGATTTTGCGCACTACAGCACAGTTTATCAAGAAAAATACGGTTTGCTAGGACACGCCCGAGCTGCGGAAGCGGATCCGCTCGGCCGGGTTCTGCACCAAAGGACCGCGCCGGGCGTTCCGGCTGCGGAAGATCAGCGGGGGAGTGAACACCGCGATGGAGGATGCACGGGGCTGGTGCGAGAAATCCTCGGCGGGGATGTGGATTGAGCGGAATACCTGGCATCCCCCGCGCCTGCTTGCGAGAGGTCACAGGTGATCAATGCGGTTTTCGATCCGCTTCATTGCCTGCGCTCGTCCCTCGCTTGGCTATTCCGTTCGCTCCGCTTGCTCTCATGGGACTGAACTGCAGGCACAGCGGAACCCGATGCTGTTGCTGCTGACGGCCGGGTTGACGCCGTTGCGGTCCGCGACACGCCAGCTGAACGCGTAGTTGCCCCAACCGCCCGCGCGCAGCACGCGGTACGAGCCCGATGAAGGCCCTGTCGGGTCAGTCACAGTCCCACTCCCATACGTTCCATACCAATCCCAGCACCACTCAAATACGTTCCCTGCCATGTCGTTGAGCCCATACCCATTCGCTGCAAAACTCCCCACCGGCGACGTGTATGGTTCAACCCCTACCTTATATGTCAGATTGTAGCTATACGGGGCAAGGTCATAGCTGGGACTACCATTGTTTCCAAAGTAGTTCGCCTGCGTATGCGAAATCGTATCTCCCCACGGAAAGCGCTTTCCGCTCAGCCCTCCCCTCGCCGCCTTCTCCCATTCTGCCTCGGTCGGCAACCGATACCCACTCTCGCTCCAATTGCACACTACGTTGTCGCTTTGCCCTGTCTTGTAGGTCGTCCCGCTTACCGTGTAGCATGGTGTCAGTCCATCCATCTCACTTCTCGCGTTACACCACTTCACCGCCGCGTACCAAGTGATCGTTTGGGCCGGGTGGATTGTCGCCTTGCCGCCGCCGGCATCCAAATCCGTGTAGCCGTTCGTGAGCCCCCAGTCTCGCACATCGTCCCATAGTGCCTTCGTCACCTCAAACTTATCCATGTAAAATGCGCTCACACTCACCGTATGCACCGCAGCATCCGATAGCCCATCCAGAGCATCCCCCATCGAAAAACTCCTCGCAGGGATCAGCGCCATGCCCGTTGGCCCAACAAATCCCGTGCCAGAGATGCTTGCCGTGTTAGTCCCGCCGGTCATGTCCGAGGCCACCGTCACTTTCCCTCCGTGGCACCCGCAATGGTCGCGTTCCCGGTGGTCGTCACGTTGCCCATGATTTTCGCGGGTGCCAGCGGATCGTAATTCAGCAGTTGATAGAACGCCAGAACTCAAAGCATCTCTATAGAATGATGGGCTTTGCAAGGCTGTTTTTACGACCTGTTGCTGTGCCGTCGTCCTAATGCCTGCTCGGAGTGGAAACCAGCAAACGAACAGAAGAATCAGCGCAATCGGCCAGAAGACGAAAAGTAAGATAATTGCGGCGATCGAACCAATCCAGACCAATGCGCTGAAGCATCCAATTGCAGCCCGATATTCTTGCGTCTCTGGGTGCTGAGCAACAAACGAGGTGACAGTTCCCTTATTGATCAGCGGGATTATTTGATTGTTTTTGAATCTCTCAACAAACTCGGAATGAGAAATGGATACTGTTTTCAATGTCTTAATGTATGTAAGGAATAAATATTTGTGTCAAGGTCAAGAGTGAACTGGTAGTCCGTTGAATCGCTTGCTTTGATCGCGCGAATCAATGCTTCTGACAAAAGCAGACATTCACAAGGAGCACAAGGAGCGGGAATTGGGGTCATACTTTATTGCAGGGAAAAAGGTGTCGGTCATTTTTTATTGCATTCCTGCTTCACGGCGCAGCGGAAGCGGGCAGGCGGATTGCGCAATGCCGGCGGGACACCGACACAACGCCGGGGCCGCCCTCAGTGCGAAGGCGGTTTTCAAGCCGACCAAGGAATTTCACACTGCCCGCCACTGAAACAATTTTGAATTGGGAATGTTGAATTCGGAATTGCAGCGAAGTCCAAAATCGCCATCGGGTTTCAGCTTTCCAGTTTCAGCATTTTCTTCCCGTGGTGCCGGTAGCTGCGAGCGTGAAGACGAAGATGGGGAGAAGCGGATCAGCAGAAGATTGATTCGTCAGTGCCCCGGGGGATGCCAAGCTCGTCTGAACACTCTCGACGCCTACTACCGCCAAGGCCCCGGGGGCTTCCAGGTCATTGTGAAGGAATCTCCCGAGCACAACGCCTCGTGAACAGGCTGCAAGAATACCCGGATCGCAGTGACCGCATCGGAGAATGTAGACGGCGCTTCGGAAGGTCGCATCCGTTTCAAGAACCCCGCCCATTGTGCCTGCTTGGAAGGGTCGAGTAAGAAGTCGTCCTCGAATGCCTGAGGTGCGGCGGTAAGTTCCGTCCCCCGTTTGCGAAAAGTGGCAAGGATGGCGGCACTCAAGTCGGCACCGGAGAAATCCGATGTGCTCGCCAGCAACCACACGTCGAAGAAATCCTTCATTCTGCTGTTGAGTCGTCCCAGAGAGACCATCGCCTCGAACTTTTCGGCAATGGCTGTTTCCCGGTTGTAGGCACGCAAGACGGGAGCGGGATAGTCGAGAATGGTCGGATAGTTGATTTCGACCGGCCCAGGCGTGATCACATCGCTGAACCCCATATCGATCTGCATGGATAGCCGTGTGGTGGCGAGAATTCCGGTAAAGGTTGCCCGCACCCCCTCGTAGTCGGCGTCCTCGGCGATCCTCGTCGTGGTCACGCTTTCGGGGTCGAACAAAACCCCATCTTCCGGCACATCTGTCCGGCAAATCTCCGCAATGATGCGCTTGATCCCATCGAGATCGTTGCTGGTTCTGGCCAGCAGGTCGATGTCACGGGTCGCCCGCAGGATTGGCGCGCGCCAGGCTACGAGCATCAACGCCCCTTTCAGGATGAAAAGATTCTCGTGCCCGGATTGCGACAATCGGTAGAGCCACCTTTCCAGCGCGTAATACTGAACGAGGTCATTGAAGGAACGCCCCGACTCTTTTGACACATTCTTGAGTCGCTGGTGGACCGAGGCCCCGATATTCTTGAGCTCGCTCACGCGACCGCCTCCAAATAAGGCCGCATCACCTTTTCAACCCGGCACGTGCGGGCGAAATCCAAAACCTTGTCGAATCGCCGCCGCTTGCTGCGGGCATAGTTGCGGAGTGCCTCCGTCGCTGTCTCGATTCCGATCCGATTCCGGAATTTGAAAATGTCGGCCAGCGTTTTCTCCCGGCTGAAGATGCGGACATTGACTCCGTCGATGGCATGCTCTTCGACGCCACAGGATAGGGATTGCAGAGAAAAGCTGAATACCTCGATCGGCGGATGCTCGATCTTTGGGGGCCAGCTTCCAGGGCGCAGCGCGATCTGCACCGTGTGGGGGATTTGGGTCGTCAGCTCATGGAATGCAAGGGCGCTAATCAGACAGACCACTGCCGATGGAACTCGCTTGGCCACCAGTGCCAGGTCGGGATTGGCCAGCGGAGGAAGCCCAACGAGGCGAAAAAGCCCGCGGCTGGTTTGCTCAATGAGCCCCGCATCTCGCATCTCATAGAGCGTGCGCGGGTGAATCCCTGCCTGAATTGCCTCACGCGTCCGAACGAGTCCGCGGCTCGATTCGAATACGGCCTTTGCCCGCTGAATTGGTGTGCTCATGGCTGCCTTGGATAAAAACCAAGGCACATGGTGGCATCTAACGAGGTTTTTATCCAGAGAAATCGGCGACCTTCCACCGTCATCATAAACTTTGAAAAAGGCGTCAACCCCGCGTATTATCGCCTTTTGATTTTGCACCGGGGCCGTTTCGGGAATCACGGCTTCAACAGATTTAATCCGAAAACGGTTTTCTCCGTGTGCTCCGCATCTCCGTGTGAGGAATCGCCGGATCGGGGTTTAAAGGACTCACCGTGAAATCGCATATTGGTCGAGCCAGGATTGGACGGCCTGGCGTGTGGCGGCAGACGCATTGGTATTTGAGTGGCATTTCAATTGGCCGATGTTCCAGTCGCCCTCGGAGGTCATGATAATCTCAAGGGTGGCCCGTTCGGGTTCAAGGACGCGGTAGATGAAGGTTTTTCCTTCGCGGATTTTATAGGCGTATCCCCCGACGCAATTGTTCTGCATTTTCCCCTCTTCGCGCAGATCAGCGCCGGTGAGTATCGGGACAATCTTCTCTGTTCCCGGAATCGGCGGTTTGGGGAGCAATCCACCCTGCTGCTGATCGATACGGAGATACTCCGCTAAAACCATGTCGTGCAGGGTCCGAAGGCAGGCGAGGGAGTGAATTTTTGGAGGTGGGGCATCCGGGGCGACAGTCCTCTTCATCTCCAACAGGTGTGCGATCATGTCCGCAGCATGGGGATGAAGATCCTCCTCGGGGGCGGAAGCGATTTCTGAAAGGAGGACCGGCCTGATTACGGCAAGGAGCCTGTCCTTGGACAGAATGCCAAGAACCCCGGCATTGAGTCTGGAGATATGGGAGAGCATTTTCAGCTTTTTCGGATGGCCCATCATTCTGGAGAGGGATTTCAGGAGATCCACGCTCACCGACTCCGTGCAGACTTTTGCGAGAATCTTGGCGACCGCATCGGTGCCGGGAAACCCGACCCATTCGGCGATGTCCCGCTGCCTACGCTTCGAGACAATCGTCGCCCCCTCCAGAGTGCAAAACCGTTCGCGGAAAATCTTGTAGCTAGCGAGGGCAAAGCAAAGGGCGGGGTTGATCCCGGCCAACTCAATGGCTGCTGGACTCTTTTGCATCAACTGTAGGAGCTTCCACTGGCGTGTCTGGTATTTTTCCACGGCGCTCGCCACCGGCACCGGTATATTTGCCCGGAATGAGCCGAACGCCCTCCGGCGCTGCCGAAGGAATTCCTCGCCTGTCGGTAGAGGATCGTCCGAGAATTCCCCGGGGCCTTGCGTCTCGTCAAAGAGCAGTCGGAACCGTGGCACAAATTCCATCCAAGGTGACTGGCCGTACTTTTGAACCGCTTTCAGCGAAGGCCACGACTCCAGAAGCATGATGCGATCCTCCACAAACACATACAGTTTCCCATCCTTGAAACCAAAGCCGGGGGTGTTCATGGATCTGCCGGGTTTGTGCTCGGAATGCCTGCGGGCAGAAACACGCTGAAAGGAGCGTCTGGCGCGGTCTGATTGCGTGAGATGAGGTGGGTTGCCATACGGGGAATGGTGAGATTTTATGCCGACTGACGCAGCAAGCAATCGCAGTTTTTCTCGGGGCATTTTCTTTCTGAGTGTTGGTGAGAATTTTCCATTGGTGCAGACCGCCCGTGCGGAGTATTCTTACAACCGATAAAACCCATGAAAAAGGAAACCTCACATCCGAAGAACGCGCCCTATATCCCGGTGGCACTCGGGGAGATCGGGCGGCAGATACGCTTGTCGATGCCGCGACAGACTTCGGCAGAAGCGAACGCGCAGGCGGACAGGGTCAGGGAGATTACCGACAAGCGGAGAGCGGAAATGGTGGCAGCACGGGGAGATCGCCCCCCAAAATGCACCTTGGAGATGGAGATAAAGAAAAACTCTTCGTCTTAAAAGCCAAACGGCTTCTTTCCCTTTGCCAGTCTTCTATATCGCTGGATTGCGACTTCATTGAATGGGTGAATGGGTATTGTTTCCGAGTCCGCAGGGGTTCGGATTGACGTTATATGCGAGATTTTATAGTTGCCGATAAATTTTGCCGGCGGGCGTTCGGACTTTTGTTGTTCTGGTTCAGGGGGGAAAGGCAAAAAATCCGCAGCCGCAGTTTGTGTTTTCCACAGGCTTTGGTATGTGTGCGGGGTGATTTCATTTCTTGAAGGGATTTTGGCCGAGGCTCTGCCGACGCAAATCGTCGTCAACGTCCACGGGGTTGGGTATCAGGTGATGATCCCGGTTTCCAGCTACGAACGCCTCCCCCAGCCGGGCGCGCCGGTGAAGATCCTGACCCACCTCGCGGTGCGCGAGGACGCGCATGTGCTCTACGGGTTTTTCTCCGCGGCCGAACGGGATCTGTTCCGCCTGCTGCTCCACCATGTGACCGGCGTGGGGCCGAAGATCGCGCTGGCGGTGCTCAGCGGGCTCCCGGTCGAGATGTTCCAGGCGGCGGTCGTCGCGGGCGACATCGCCGCCATCTCCAAGGTCAGCGGCGTGGGAAAAAAAACCGCCGAGCGGATCGTTCTCGAGCTCAAGGACAAGGTCGGCGTCGCGGCCGAGTGGGAGGCGTCGAGCGCAAAGAACGCCCCGAGCGAGACGGATGTCCGCCTGCACGACGCGACGCTCGCGCTCATTTCGCTCGGCTACAAACAGGTCGAGGCGCACAAGGCGATCCTCCGGGCCCGGAATCTTTCCGGATCGGCGCTCACCGCGGAGGAGCTGATCCGCCATGCTCTGAAGATCCTCTCATGAGCCCGGAGGAATCCGTGCGTGCGATTCACGGCGCGCTTCCCGACGGCGGGCTTTTTCACGAGAAGGACTGGCGGATCAGCCCGCGTCCGTTTGGGATCACGCCGCAGCTTGCCGAAGAGATCGCCAAGCTCGGCTACCGGCTCCTGCTCTTCGTCCGGGCCTGCGACCAGCTCTACCGGCTCAGCGCGAAAGGCCGCCAGCCCGGCTGGGTCGCCGAAATTCTCGACCGGGGAAAGCCGCCGGAACTCATCGCCTGGCAGCGCGAACACGGCGCCGCAGGTGACATCCCGAAAGTCCTCCGCCCGGATCTCATTCTGACCGGCGACGGGTTCACTATCGCGGAGGTGGACAGCGTGCCGGGCGGCATCGGACTCACCGCATGGCTCAACAAGACGTATGCCGCGCTCGGGCACGACGTCCTCGGCGGAGCCGACGGGATGCTCCGCGGGTTCAAGGAAATCCTCCCCGGCGGCGACATTATCGTTTCGGAGGAGGCGGCAACCTATCGTCCGGAAATGGAATGGCTCGCGAGCGAGCTCAATGCCCGGTTCGCCGGCGAATGCGCCTGGCGGGTTCTCGATGCGGAGCCGCGCGCCGACTGGCGGCCGCGCATCTACCGGTTCTTCGAGCTCTTCGACCTGGCGAACATTCCCGCCGCCGCGCCGCTGCTGGAAGCCGCCGCCGCAGGCAGGCTGTCCGTCACCCCGCCGATCAAGCCCGCCCTCGAGGAGAAGCTCTGGTTCGCGCTCTTCTGGCTCAAGCCGCTGGAGGCTTTCTGGCGGATGGAGCTCGGCAAGCGCGCGTTCCTCGCGCTCCGGCAGGTGATCCCCTACACATGGCTTCTCGATCCGGAACCGCTCCCTCGCCACGCGGTGCTCCCCCGCCTCGATGCCCATTCGTGGGAGGAAGTCGCGGCCTTCAGCCAGAAACAACGCCGCTTCATCATGAAAATCAGCGGGTTTTCCGAGCACGCCTGGGGATCGCGCGGCGTCGTCGTCGCCTCCGACCTCCCGCAGAACAAATGGAAGACCGAACTCGAAAACGCGCTCGCCGATTTCCCCCGCCGCCCGCACATCCTCCAGGAATTCCACCCCGGCCGACTCGTCGAAGAGTCGTTCTGGACACCGGACGGACTCCAGCCGATGCGCGGCCGCGTCCGGCTCTGCCCGTATTACTTCGTCGGCGAAAAATCCGTCGCGTGCGGAGGAGCGCTCGCAACGATCTGCCCGGACGACAAAAAACTTCTGCACGGGATGCGCGATGCGATCCTGGCCCCGACCGGAATTTCCGGCGCCCGCGAAATCGCGTGATCGTGACGGATTCAAAAAGGGAGCGACAGCCGCCGCAATCTGTTGAATACTTGCCGACACACACGCGCCCAAGCATGTCATCCGCTCCCGTCTCGATTCCCCGGCCTGTCGCGGCACCGCGCCTGCGCGCGCCGAAGCCGAATATTCCGCAAACCCTCGCGGAACGGCGGTGCGTGCTGGAATGTGTCCGGAGCTACATGGAGAAGCAGGCCGCCGTGCCGCCGCTCCCGCTGGCCCAGGTGCGGAGCCACGCGGCCCGCGTGGTGGAAGCGCTCCGATGCGATCCGGCTTACCTCGACTACATCGCCGTCCTTATCAACAACGAGCTGTGGCGCGAGGAATTCGCGTCGGTTCCGTTCGCCCGCCGCCTTTTGCTGCTGCCCAAGTGCCTGCGCTCGGAAGACAAATGCCGCGCGCCGTTCGACGAGTTCGGCCTGCTCTGCAAACACTGCGGGCAATGCTCGATCCAGGACTTGCAGGCGGAGGCCGAACGCCTCGGCTATGCGGTTCTCGTTGCCGAAGGTTCGGCCGTTGTGATGGCGCTCATCCGGGCGAACAAGGTCGAAGCCATCGCGGGCATCAGCTGCCTGAATGTGCTGAAGCGCGCGTTTCCGAACATGGAGGCCGCCGCGATTCCCGGCGTGGCGATCCCCCTCCTCCAGGACGATTGCCGGGCGACCTCGGTTGATCTCGACTGGGTCCGCGACTATCTCCACCTCTCCACCGAAGACCGCACGCGCCGTCTGGATCTCGACGCCCTGCGTTCGGATGTCGCCTCCTGGTTCGGGCGGCAATCGCTCGATGCCATCATGGGACCAAGCGACGGCAGGACCGAGGAGATCGCCCACGAATGGTTGGGCGGGGCGGGAAAACGCTGGCGTCCTTTCCTCGCTGTCAGCGCGTTCCAGGCCCTGCGCGGCGACCCCGGCGACCCGCTCCCCGAGACTTTGAAGCCCCTGGCCGTCGCCGTGGAGTGCTTTCACAAAGCCTCGCTCATCCACGACGATATCGAAGACAGCGACACCGAGCGATACGGCGGAAAAACGCTTCACGCGGAATACGGTGTCGCGGTGGCGTTGAACGTCGGGGATCTCCTGATCGGTGAGGGCTACCGTCTTCTCGCCGCCTCCCGCTTCTCCCCGGAGCAGAAATCGGAAATGGCGCGCTTCGCCGCCGAAGGCCAGCGCCAGCTTTGCCGGGGCCAGGGAGCCGAGCTCTGCTGGATGCGCGCACCCGAACCGCTGAGCAACCCGCAGGTTCTGGATATTTTCCGGAACAAGACCGCTCCCGCTTTTGAAGTCGCCCTGCACCTCGGCGCGCTCGCCGCCGGCAGCGAACAGCACGCCTCCGTCGCTTCCGCGCTCACCGCATACAGCGAAGCGCTTGGGATCTCCTACCAGATTCGCGATGACCTGGACGACGCGCCCGGAGACACCTCCGCCCGGCGTCTCAGCCTCCTGCCGTCCGTCTCCCGCGCCCAGGCCGCTCTCCTGCTGGAAACCTACAAGAACGAAGCCGTCCGTTCCCTGGCCGCTCTCGACAACCCTTCTCTCAAGGGGCTTCTGCGGCGAATCCTCGGCAAGATTTTTCATGAAACGGAATTTCATGACTGGTGCCCGGAGGTTCGGAGAAACCTGTCGGAATGAGCGTGCCGGCCGTTCTGCGCCGATTGCTGGCCGGAGCCCCGCCTCTGCGCCAGGACATGGTCCGGGCCGCCCGGCGGGCCCCGCAACTCCTGGGGGAATCCACGGGGCTCGTCCGGAATTTCCTCCTGCAAAAGCAAAATGCCGACGGGGGCTTCCCGGATCGCACAGGACGCAGCGACCTTTACTACACCGTGTTCGGACTCGAATCCCTGCTTGCCTTGGGAACCCCGCTCTCGAGCGCGCCGGTCCGTTTCTATCTCGACGCTTTCGGCAACGGAGACGGCCTCGATTTTCCGCATCTCTGCTGCCTGGCGCGTTGCCGGGCGATCCTTGGCCGCCGCGAAAAACCCGGCTTTGAGGAATCGCTGGCGCGCCGCATCGAAGCCCACCGCTCGGCCGATGGCGGGTACCATCCCGTGCCCGGCTCGCGCAACGGAACCGCCTACGCCGCGTTTCTCGCGCTGGGAGCGCATCAGGATTTGCACGCCCGTTTGCCGGACCCGCTCCGTTTGGTGGATTCGCTGCGGCATCTCGCCACGCCCGACGGCGGATGGGCCAACGAGCCTCCGGCAAAGATCGCCTCCACCAACTCGACCGTGGCCGCCCTCGCGGTATTGGGCAGCATCCAGCCCCTCATGATTCCTCGCCAGCCGGGCCGGTGGCTTCTCGCGCAAGCCCATCCCCTCGGCGGCTTCCGCGCCTCTCCGCTCGCCCCCCTCCCCGACCTTCTCTCCACCGCCACGGCGCTTCACGCGATGGCCGCCCTGGGCCTCTCCGTCGCGCAGGTGCGCGAGCCGTGCCTGGATTTCATGGATTCCCTCTGGAGCAACGAAGGCGGCTTCCACGGCCACTGGCACGACGACGTCCTGGATGTCGAATACACCTTCTACGGCCTCCTTGCCCTCGGCCGGTTGGCCGGATAAAGCTTCGTGAGTATGGGTGCCGCGAGATTTGTCAACCGGAGGCCTTTCCCCAAGTTGACGGGTTTCTCCTCCGGAAGTAGAACGGCAGCATGGCAAAAAGACTTCCTTCATGAGAGTCCATCCGGCGATCCATTTTTTGGGGAAGAATGCCATCCGCCTCGTGCTCACACTGATCTTTCTGGGCATCCCCTCCGCCGCGCTCTACCTGCGGGAGGTGGGGATCGGATTCGGGGCGAAGGAGGTTCTTTCCGCGGCGCTCAGCACCAATGCGCTGGAGGTTTCGATCGGACGGCTCGCATTGGACCCGTTCTCCGGGCTTTTGGCGCGGGACATTTCCATTCGCGACCGCGCGGTTGGCGGACGGCTGATTGCGAAGATCAGCGACGTTTCCCTCTCACTGAACCTGAGCGGGCTTTCGCACGGAAAGGTTGCGGTGGACAAGCTCTCGCTTGCGGATGCGGAAGTTTCGATTCCGGTGGACAATACGCGGGGCGCCCCGCGCCTGGATCTCATGCAGGTGAACGCGGAGGTCATCCTTCTGGGCGACCGGCTCCGCCTCAGCCGGTTCGAAGGCATTGTCGAGGGGATCCGCGTGGACCTCACCGGAGAATTTCTCAATCCGTCATCGTTTCAACCCGCTTCGAAGCCCGCCGCGGCCGGCGATCCGGATCTCGCGAAAAAACTTCTTGGCGAGCTTGCGAAGCTGCGTTTTCCGGGTGGTCCTCCGGTGCTTGGCGCCGTCATCCAGGTGGATCTGGCCGACCTTGATTCTTTCCGCGTTGACGGGTTGCATCTGAAGTCCGGAGAGGTCCGCTCCGGGGGATGGTCCCTGAAGAGCTTCGAGTTGCAAGGCGGGTTCCAGGGCGGCATCCTGCGGATCCAGCGGCTTGCGGCCACCGACAAAACCGGCTCGATCGAGGTTTCGGCCGAATGGTCGCGCGGGAGCGGCGTGCTGGAAGGCGCCGTCCTCTCCACCCTGAGCCCCGCCCCATTTCTCGCGATGGCGATGAAAAAATCGGATGCGCTCCGCGCGCTCGATTTCAAGCGTCCGCCCCAGTTTGACGTGCGGTTCACGATCGGAACCTCTTCGGCAAACCCTTCGATCAGCGTGACGGGCGCGCTCGCCGCGCCGTCGGTCTCGTTCCAGGGGATCGCATTCCGCGACGCCGGGTGCCAGTTCGCGTGGAAGGATGGCGTGCTCTATGCGCGGGACATCCGGGTCTCTGCGGGCAAAGGCGAGTTGAGCGGGGAGCTCTGGGTCGCGCCCGATGATTTCCGCATCAACGCCCGCACGACGATCCCGCCCACCGCCCTCCTCGGGCTTTTTGATCCTAATACCCGCGAGTTCCTCTCGAAGATGGAATTCGCCGAGCGCCCGGAGGTGTCGGTTTCTCTGCGCGGTGCGAAACTCGATTTTGCGAGCCTGCGCGGCCGCGGCCACCTCAAGCTCGGGCGCACGGCCATGCGCGGATCCTGGCTCGACAGCGCGGAGGCCGACTTCGAGATCGGCGACCGGTGCGTGACCTACAGGAATTTCCTGGTCGCGACCGGCAGCGGGCGCGGGACCGGCTCGTTCGCCTACGATGTCGGCCTCCAGGAGGCCAGGCTTCAGGACATCCGCTCGACCCTCGTCCCCTACGATGTGCTCATGTGGATTGATCCGAAGATCGCCGAGGCGGTCAAACCCTACCGGTTCCACACGCCGCCATCGGCCGTCGTTCAGGGGAAGGTCCATCTCAAAGACGCCACAAAGAACGGTCTCAAGATTGGCATCGAGTCGGCGGACGGCCTCGATTACGACCTGCTCAAACGCACGCTGAAGTTCGGAAAAACCTCCGCGAAAGTGGATGTCGTCGGGACCAAAGTCTATGCGGACATCCGCCGCTCCACGCTCATGGGCGGGGACGTGGCGCTTCGGGCGATTGTTTCGATTGATGACAAAGACCCGACGTTCAGCGCCGACGTGAAGCTCAGCCGCGTGAATTTCGCGAAGCTCACCAATCTGTATTTCAGCTACGACGATTCGAAGGGCGTCATGAGCGGCAGCTATAAATTCAGCGCCCGCATGGGACAGGAAAACCTGATGCACGGGTCCGGCAGTATCCGGGTCGAGGACGGCAATGTCTTCGCGATTCCCGTCCTCGGTCCGTTTTCCGAAATCCTCCGCGGGATCCTGCCGGGCGTCGGCTACCAGACCGCGCGCGTCGCCACGGCGGATTTCACGGCCGCGAACGAAATCATCAACACAAAAAACCTCGTCATCGAAGGCGCGGGGTTCAGCATGCACGGTGCGGGAGACATCTATTTCATGAGCAGCCAACTCGACATGAGCATGCGCATCAATGCCCGGGGGATCCCCGGCATCGTCTTCTACCCGGTCAGCAAACTCTTCGAATACATCTCGACGGGCACGGTCGCCAAACCGGCCTGGCAGCCGAGAATCATCCCCAGACTCAAAAAGCCGACAGCCTCGAAACCGCAGCAAACGACATCCCCGCCATGAGCCAAGCGGCCCCCCCCGATTCCGCCGGCCGCCCGGTCCGCAGGGGCCGCGCGGTTTCTTTTCGCGGCATCCTCCTGGCCGTCATCCTCGGGCTCATCCTCGCGTCGAGCCTCAGCACCACATGGTTCGGCGCGCGCGGACTGGCAACCGTCATCCGCACGCTCCTGAACCGCCAGATCGAGACCGCGCTCGACGCCACGACGGCCCGGGTGGAGAACCTCTTTGAGCCGTCGGACCGCCTGCTGCTCACGTTTGCCAAGAGGATCCGGACCGGATCGCTCCCGATCTCCGACCCGGTCGGGGTCGCCCGGGCCCTCTCCGAGGCATTGCCATTCGAGGAGGGGATCAAGTGGATCGGCTTCGGTTATGCCGACGGACGTTTTGCGGGCGCGTGGACGGATCACGGGCAGCTCGTCCTGAATGTTTCCTCTCCCGGCGGCGGACTTCCGCAGGAATGGAAGCCGGACGCGGAAGGGAAGCTTGAGCCATTCCAACGCGACCCCGCGGCGCCGCCGTTCGACCCGCGGGAGAGGATCTGGTTTCAACTGGCAAAAGATCACGAAGGCATGGCATGGACTCCCCCCTACGACTTTGTTGACGGGGGGCGCGGACTCAGCGTGGTTCAGGCCGTGCGGGCGAAAGACGGCTCGTTGATCGGGGTGGTCTTTGTGGACTTCCTGCTGAAAGACATCACCAGCTATCTGGATCATCTGAAAAAAGAATTTCAGGGCGACACCCTGGTCTTCTCGCTCCACGGGCACCTTCTCGCCTCGCCCAAAGATTTGAACTCCGGCCCGGTCATTGAACAGATCCGCAAGAAACTCGAAGGACAGAAAGCCTACGAAACATTCCAACGCGAAGGCGGGCATCTGCTCATGGAAATTCCCGCGCAGGGAGACACCTGCATCGCGGGCATCCGCAGCGCGGCGGTGCCCGGCGACCTCGAATGCGTCAGCGCGATCATCTTCAGCCGCAAGCAGGCGTTCGGGGCGCTGGAAACAATCGTTTTCAACGGCATCATGACCGCGCTCGTGGCGCTCGGGGTATCCCTGGCCGCAGGAATTTTTCTTGCCGGACGGATCGCGAACCCGCTCAGAAGCCTGGCCGGGAACGTGGCGCGGATCGCCCGCTTCGACCTCAGCCCGCACCCCATGCCCCGCTCGGACATCCGGGAAATCCGCACCCTTTCGGAGTCGCTCGAACTCATGCGCGCCGGCCTCCAGTCGTTCTCGCACTACGTGCCGGTGGATCTCGTCCGCGATCTCGTGCACAGCGGGGGAGTCGCGGAACTTGGCGGCGAGAGGCGGGATATCGCGATCATGTTCTGCGACCTCTCCGGCTTCACCTCCTTCGCGGAAAATACCGCGCCGGAAGATGCCGTCGAAACCCTCACCGCCTACTTCGAGGATTTCGGCAGCGCGATGGATGCCAACGACGGGGTGATCGACAAGTTTCTGGGCGACGGGATGATGGGGATTTTCAATGCTCCGGAGCGGATCGCTAACCCGGCCGCCGCCGCCTGCCGCGCCGCGCTGCAGGGGATCGCCGCCATGCGCGTGAGAAACAGCCGGTTCACCGCCCGCGTCGGTCTGCATTGCGGCGAATGCCTGGTCGGAAATGTCGGGACGTCCAAGCGTTTCACCTACACCGCGATCGGCGACCATGTGAACCTCGCCAGCCGGCTCGAGGGGGTCAACAAACACTACTCCACACAGATCCTCGCGAGCGCCGCATTCCAGGAAGCCGCCGGCGCCGACGAATTCCTCTGGCGCAGGCTCGACCGCGTCGCCGTCGCCGGACGCACCGCGCCGCTCGACATCCACGAACTCCTGGACTTCCGGGCGGATGCCTCCGCCACCGCCCTGCGCCTCGCGGAGGATTACTCCGCGGCATTCGATGCCTTCCTGCGGCGGGATTTCGAGCGCGCCTCGCGCCTGCTCGATCCGCTCGCCGTCTCGGACAAACCCTCCCGTCTCCTGCGGGACCGGATCGCGAAGGAACTGTCAAACCCACACGAGCCGGGACGGGAAGGGGTCAACAGGTTTTTGGAAAAATAGATTCTTATTCCGCGCGTTTGTCGGCTGTGGGCTCCTCGTGTTTCGGATAGGCGATCCGGGCATGGAGCATGTTCACGAGGGTGAAGCGGAAGCTTTCCGCCGCGCGGTAAATTTCCGCGAGCGTGAGCGGGGATTCGTCGAGCTGGTGTTCGGCGACGCGGGTCGCGACGATGTCCTGGACGAGATCCTCGATCCTCTGGGGGGTCGGCCGGTCGAGGCTCCGCGAAGCGCTCTCGACCGAGTCGGCGAGGTTGATGAGCGCCGCCTCCTTCGTGCGGGGACGCGGACCCGGATAGCGGAAGCTTTCCTCGCGGACCGCCGGGATGTCGTCCGCCCGCATGTTCATGATTTTTCCACCGAGGCGGGCATCCTCCTGCTGCTGGAGCGCCCGTTTGTAGAAGTAGGAGACGAGCGACGTGCCGTGGTGCTGCCGGATGCTCTCCACGATCTCGCTGTTCAGCTTGTGCTTGAGCGCGAGGTCCACGCCTTCCTTGACATGGGCGATGATGATGAGGGCGCTCATCGTCGGGGTCAGGTCGTCGTGCGGGTTGTGCCCGTGGGTCATGTTCTCCGTGAAATAATCCGGTTTCACGAGCTTTCCGATGTCGTGGAAATACGAGCAGACCCGGCAGATCGTCGGGTTCGCGCCCGAGACCTCGGCGGCGGCCTCGGCGAGGTTCGCGACCGCGAGGCTGTGGTGGTACGTCCCCGGCGCCTCCATGCTCAGACGCTTGAGAAGCGGGTGGTTCAGGTCGCTCATTTCCAGCCACGAGATCTCGGTCGTGATTTGGAAGAGAGGTTCGAGGATCGGGAGGATCCCGCTGACGATGACGGCGGTCCCGATGCCTGTGGCAATCGCCGCGAGGCTCTGGAGGCCGATCATCCGCCAATCGGTCAGGGCGGGAGATTCCCAGATGACAGGTCCGATCTGCCCGAACGCGGCGGCAAGAATCCAGGTGGCGATCCCGACATAAATGCCCGCGCGGATCAGCCGGCTCCGTCGCCGGACCTGAAGCGTCACATAGACGGCAATGAATCCCGTGATGAGCGAGATGACCAAAAAGACGGGGTCAATCTGCCCGACGAGCAACGATCCCCAAAGGCTGGCAAAAACCGCCGCGTAGAGCCCGTGGTTGCGGCCAAGGAGGACGGAGAGCACGAGCGGGGCGAAGGCGTAAGGGACAAGAAGCCGGGCGAGCTGCAGATCAATATGTCCCGCCGCCGCCTGGACGAGCGTGATTTTGATGGCGGCAAGCTGGACGAGCAGAACCCCCAGAAGAAGGCAGAGGCGCGAGTTGACCGCAAGCGTCTGCGGGTGGTTGATCCAGAGCTGCACAACCGCCGTCACAAAGATCAGCAGACAGAGCAAAAACTTCTTCGCCGGCTCGTCCTGCTGTCCGGTGAAAATCAGGATCGCGAGCCCGGCGACAAACGCGCCGAGAAGGATCGAACGCGCCGGCCACCCGGATTCGAGGGACTCGACGAATTCGCTTTCCTCGATCGTCCGTCGGCGTTTCCCGCAGTCGAGCCCTTTGCCGACCAGCCTGCGGCGTTTGAAAAAATTCCACATGGCTAGATCCGGCTCTCTTTCGCTCCGCGGTGTTCCTTGTAGGCGAGGATGATCGCCTGCACGAGCGGGTGGCGGACGACATCCTGCTCGGTGAAGAAGTGCATCCCGATGCCGGGCACCGCGCGAAGGGCGTCCGACGCCTCGATCAGCCCGCTGAGCTTGTTCCGTGGAAGGTCAATCTGCGTGCGGTCGCCGGTGACGACACAGCGCGAACCCTCGCCCAGGCGGGTGAGAAACATGAACATCTGCTCGGCCGTCGTGTTCTGCGCCTCGTCGAGGATCACAAACGAATTGCCAAGCGTGCGTCCGCGCATGTAGGCGAGCGGCGCGATCTCGATCACCCCGCGGTCCATGAATTTCTGGATCTCCTCCAGCTCGAGCATGTCGTAGAGCGCGTCGTAGAGCGGACGCAGGTAGGGAAGGATTTTTTCCTGGAGGTCACCGGGGAGAAACCCGAGCGCCTCGCCGGCCTCGACCGCCGGACGGGTCAGAACGATCCGGCTCACTTTTTCCTGCTTGAGCGCCGCGACGGCCACCGCGACCGCAAGGTAGGTTTTTCCGGTTCCGGCGGGCCCGATGCCGAAGGTGATGTCATGCCCCTGGATCATCTGGAGGTAAGCCTTCTGGCCGGCGGTCTTCGGGACGATCGCCGGCTTGCGCGGAGAGCAGACGATCCGGGTGTCGATCAAATTCCCCAGCCCGTCGGAAGTTTCGCCTTCGGCGGATTTCAGCGCATACTGGAATTCGTGGCGCCGCACGGCGACCCCGCGCTTCACGGCGTCCTGCAATTGCTCGAAAACCGCGCGGGCACGGGCGATATCCGCCGCATCGCCCTCGATGCGCAACCAACCGTCGCGGGCGATCACGCGAACCGAGAGCCGCGCTTCGAGCTCGCGGAGAAGTTTTTCATCGCCGCCGTAGATCGCCTGGAGCGCCCGGGCGCTCTCGAATTCCAGCGTGAAGGTCTCCATGGGGGGCTACTTGTAGCCGTAAACGACCGCCCAGCCCGTGCGTTCCTCCGGAGACTTTTCCACGGTGATGATGGCGTAGTAGGTCCCGGTCGTGGAGGGAGAGACGCGCGCGCCGGCGAAACGGCCCTTCTGCCAAGACTCGGCTTCCGCGAGCTTGCCTTTGGAATCGTAGATGTGGAGGGTCACCACCGCGTTGCGGACTTCGGTGCCGAGGCAAAACCAGTATTCGTTTCCCTTGAAGAGCTGCGCGGTGACCGCCTGCTGATCCTTGACCCCGAGGTCGCCACCCCAGGCGTCCTCGCGGATGGAAAATCCTTTCTTCACGTAGGGCATCGCCGCTTCGTGGGCAAACGAAAGCGCGTCGTTCACATACGCGTAAACCGGCAGGGCGGCCAGCACCAGAAGGAGAAAAATCTTTTTCACGGGTGAAATCAAGGTTCCTTGGACGCGATGGCGGCGACCATTTCACCGGTCATCTTGTTGATGCGCTGGACCGAGTCCGCGGAAATTTTCGCGCCTTCGTCTTTGCCGATGAGCGGGCGGATCGCGACCATCGTCTTGCGGATCCGGACGACAAGGTCCTCCTTGCCGAGACGGGTGTTTTTCAATCCAGCGAGCTTGTCGGAGAAGTAATCGAGAAGTTGCGGCTGATACAGGAGCCCGGCCCCGTCGGGCGAGTAGTTTTTCGAGACGATTGATGTGAGGACCTCGGTTCCGCGAAGCCATCCGCCGAGGCTCACGAGCTGGGCCAGATCGCCATCCCCGAGTTCCTGCATCGCGCCCCGGACGTCATGGAGGGCGCCGTCGAACTCCTTGCGGACGGCCCGCCAGTCTTTGGCGTCGGCCTTTTCGGTGATGCTCTTGCTGCGCGCGATCACGGCCTTGCGGACATTGATCGCCTCGGCCAGCACAAGAACCTCGCGCCCGATTTCCTGAACCTTGCCGGGATCCTCGGCCTCGACGGCGATGAACCCCTCCGCGATGACCGTGCCAAGACGAAGCGCCACCTGCGCGCGGGTCCCGGTATTTTTCCCCAGCGACCCGCGAAGCTCGCCGCGCCAGTTCGGGCTCCCCAGCTTGTCGAGCACGGAAAAGATCTCGCTCGGCACGGGCACCACGACAGCCTCCACCTCGGCGGCGGGAAACTTCGAGAGATCAATGCTCGCGGGGGCCGTCTGCCCCGCGCAGAGCGCCAACTGGACGAGGCAGAGCAGGGCCGGAATCAGCAGGATATTCTTTGGCATGTGAAAATTTTGGCTTTCGACACGGGCATCGTGCGTCTAAATGATGGGGCAGCATGCAATGAATTCTTTGCGATTACAACATCTTCTTGTGTCGGCCCGGCCTCTCCGGATTCTGGTTGTTGGCGATGTCATGCTGGACGAGTTCATTTGGGGGCGGGTCTCCCGCATCTCGCCCGAGGCTCCGGTGCCGGTGGTGGAGGTGCAGGCCGAGTCCTCGTATCCCGGGGGGGCGGCCAACGTGGCGAGAAATCTCCGCCCGTTTTGCGAGGGGGTCGTTCTCTGCGGAACCGTGGGGGAGGATTCCTACGCGGACAAGCTGCGCGGCCTTCTTGCCGCCGAGCGGATCGAGACGGAGGCTCTCGTGCCCTTCGGCGGGGCTCCCACAATCGTAAAAACCCGGGTCATCGCACGCCAGCAGCAGGTCGTGCGTGTGGATCGCGAAAAAATTTGCGGTCCGGTCCGGGAGGTCACTTCCCGCGCCATCGAAATCGCCGCCGGGCTGATGCCCTCCGTGGATGGCGTGATTCTCGAGGATTACGGCAAGGGTCTTCTCTGTCAGGAGCTGAAGGACGAGGTGTGCCGGCTGGCCCGCGCCCACGGGAAATTTCTCGCAGCGGATCCGAATCCCGACAATCCCCTCGACTGGAGCGGCGTGGATCTGCTGAAGCCGAACCGCTCGGAGGCCTTTGTCATGGCCGGACGCAAAGACGCGGGCGCCGCGGACGATCCGCTCGCGGATCAGCCTCTGCTCGAGGTGGGCGGACTTCTTCTCGAAAAATGGCGGCTCAATGGCCTGCTCATCACGCTCGGCGAACACGGGATGATCCTCTTTGCAGCCGGCGAGCCTCCGTATCACACGCCGACCCGCGCCCGCGAGGTCTTCGACGTGTCGGGGGCCGGGGACACGGCGATCGCCCTCTACACGCTCGCGGTCTGCGCGGGAGCAACGCCCCACGAGGCGGCCGAAATCTCGAACCACGCCAGCGGAGTCGTGGTCGCCAAACTCGGCACCGCCACGCTCGAAGCCCACGAACTCATCGCCAGCTTCGACCAGGATGCCAACAATTGATCTGAGTCGGCACGACGCCAAGATCGCACGGCAGCTTGCCACCGCCTGATTTCCTTCCGGGGAGCATACGCATCCTGCGTGTCCTGCCAGGCTTCCAGCGGGGCAATTCTTCCGGAAAGGTTTCCCCGCAGATTCAAAAATCGTGTTCCTGGTGGAATCCCGCAGGGAGGCGCGGAGTTTTTTATTTGCCCCATCCGCCGGTTTCCGAACGCGCATGAATTGCAGAAACCTTTGGCCCCGAATCCGGCCTGCGAATCCGCCGACCGGTGAGTTTTTGCAATTGACACTATTCCAGTGCGCGCTACAGTAGTGCGCATGAAGAATGTAACGCTCAGCGCGGATGAAAATCTGATCGAGCAGGCGAGGGAGTGGGCTCGCCTGCAAAAATCCACTCTCAATTCTCTTTTTCGCCAATGGTTGTCCGAACTCGTGAAGCAGAAAGAATCCGAGAGCCGATTGAAAGGTCTGGAACTGCGCGTCGGCTACGCGCGTTCCGGAGGAAAGTTTTCACGGGAGGAAATGAATGCCCGCTGAAGTTTTTTTAGACACCAATATTTTGGTCTATCGTTTCGATTCCGCCTCTCCTGAGAAGCAAGAGAAAGCGAAGGAACTTCTTGCCGGTTCCGGATGGTTTGTGAGCTGGCAGGTCATCCAGGAATTCTCCTCCGTGGCATTGCATCGGTTCAAAGTCCCGTTGAAACCCCGGGATCTGTCGGATTATATCTCCCTCAAGCTTTGGCCCCATTGCAGAATACTTCCCAGCGAAGTCATTCTGACAAAAGCCATCGCCATCCACGCCCGCTACGGCTTCCGGTATTACGATAGTTTGGTTGTGGCATCCGCAATAGCCGGCTGTGCCAAAACGCTATTCTCCGAAGATCTCCAGCATGGGCAGTCCATTGACTCCCTCACCATCCGGAATCCCTTTCTGTAGCCCGGCAGCTTGCCGCCGCCTGATTTCCTTCCGGGGAGATTTCCTTCCGGGGAGCATACGCATCCTGCGTGTCCTGCCAGGCTTCCAGCCGGGCAATTCTTCTGGAAAGGTTTTGCCGCAGATGATCAGGATTTCCGCAGATTTAAAAAAAGCGTGTTCGCGGTGAAACCCGCAGGGGCCGCGGAGTTTGGCAGTTGGAAATATCCCGCCGGTTTCAAAACGCGCAAGAATTGTCAGAAATCTTTACCCCCGAATCCGGCCTGCGAATCCGCCGGCCATTGAGCAATGGTCACACCCCTTTCGGCACCGCTCCAAAGAACATGGTTTCCAACAGGAAGCCCGCGTGACATCCTTCTTGGGTGCCGGAAAAGGACTTCATTCAATGGCTCGATGCGGGATTTGTCTATGCATGGAGGAATATCCGCGCCGGGGAAACAACCGCATTCCGCGTCATTTTCCTTGCCGATACTGGCGGCAAACTGGAATGCGTGACCCGCTTCGACACCGCGCACGGATTCGCCCACCGGGACATCCTCGGAATAACAGAGGGCTTGCGTGGCAAGTTGGCCTGCCCTACCATGACATACAACCAAGCCTTCGATTATGCCATCCGCGACATTGAGCAAAATGCTGAAATCTACCTCGCCGATTTTTTCGCGCACTGAGCGCACCGGCAGGTTGACCGGCCCGCCGATGACTGTTGCCGAGGGGGATCGCATTTTGAAGAAACACGGATTCCGACCGGCAACCCCGGAAGAAATCCGCACCGCCCGCGAGGCGATCGCCCGCACCGACGCCAAGATTGCACGGCAGCTTGCCGCCGCCTGATTTCCTTCCGGGGAGATTTCCTTCCGGGGAGCATACGCATCCTGCGTGTCCTGCCAGGCTTCCAGCCGGGCAATTCCGGAAAAGGTATATCCGCAGATGATCAGGATCTCCGCAGATTTCAAAAATAATTTGGGGGTAGGACACTCTTTGTCCGGAAATTTCTGCTATCGTCGCCGCGGATTGAAAATATGACAGCCGAACAAACCGATCTTTTTGACTCGAACCGGGATCTCGCAGACCGAGCCGCAGGAAATTTCCCATTGCCGGAGAAGACAAAGACTCCATACGACAGGATGCCGAGGAAGGGTTTTGCATGCTCAAAGGCTCGCTGGGACTGCGCCAGAACTACCACCAGAAGGAGGGCCGCATGGACGGGCAACCAATTTCCCCTTGCACGTTCCCTCATGATCGCGCGATAGTGTCCATATGGACACGCTGCTGGATGCCCCGGAAATATTTCCGGCCTATGAGCACTTGCTGGACGCGCGCAATATCCCGCCCAAGGCACGGCCCTATTATCTGCGCTGGGCACAAGCTTGGATCACCACCGTCGCCTTGGACAACCTGCCGGCCACACTGGAATTCTTTCATTGCCTTGGCCGTCGCGCCAACCTCCCGGCATGGCAATTTCAACAGGCTGTCCGCGCCGTGGCATGGCTCGCCCGCGACATTCTCCACACCCAGAAACAGGCGCTCAACGCGATGGTCTTCCTCACCCGCAAGGTCTTCGGTCAAACCGAATTCACCTTGGAAAAACCGATCCCCGGCCACACCCAGCGCAGACCGCCCATCGTACTCTCACAATACCCCAACGCCTCCCGCGAATGGCCCTGGCAGTTTCTCTTTCCCTCCGCAACACTTTGCCCCCATCCGCGGACCGGCAGAATTGCCAGATACCACGTCCACGAAGTCTCCATGCAACGCCAGTTCAAAGAGGCCGTGCGCAAGGCCCGACTCTCCAAGCCTGCAACCTGCCATACCCTTCGCCATAGCTTTGCCACTCATCTCTTGGAAAGCGGCATCGACATCCGAACTGTCCAGGATCTGCTCGGCCATACGGACGTATCCACGACAATGATTTGCCTCCACGTCATGAAACGCCCCGGAGCCGGAGGCCCCAGTCCGCTCGACATGCCCTAACCTTTTTCCCGCCAAAACCATATTTTTCTTGCACAAGTGTGCATGGAGCGCAAAATCGTTCCATGAAACGCCATTAGCCACAGTGTGCCTTTTCGTGCCGCATTTTGAGAGCGGCGGCGTGAACGTCGGATGATTCTGCCGGTTTGAAAACCGGATGGCAAAACGAGGATTTGCTGGCATTTTTTAGTGACGTAAATTTCAGGGTTCGATGCGGTCTTTCATGCGGAAGCTTGAGCCTTCGATGATGACGGTTTCCGCATGGTGGAGGAGACGGTCGAGGACGGCGGAGGTGATAGTGGAGTCGCCGTTGAAGATGGAGGACCACTGCTTGAATGCCTTGTTGGTGGTGAGCACGATGGAGCCGCGTTCGTAGCGTGCGCTGATGACCTGGAACAAGAGGTCGGCCCCGCGCTGGTCGATGGGGAGGTAGCCGACCTCATCAAGGATCAGAAGCGAAGGGGAAGTGTATTTGCGCAGCTCGGATTTGAGGGAGCCCTTGGTTTGGGCGGCATGGAGGGTGTTGATGACATCGATGGCGTTGGCGAAGAGCACGCTCATGCCTTGCTGGCAGGCGGCGTGGCCGAGGGCGGTGGCGAGATGGGTTTTGCCGAGGCCGACGAGGCCCAGGAGGATGACGTTGGCTTTATCGTGAACGAACTGGAGGCGGAAGAGATCCTGGATCTGGAGGCGGTTGATTTTCTTGGGCCAGTCCCAGAGGAACGAATCGAGGGTTTTGATGACCGGGAACCTGGCGGTCTTGATGCGCCGGGCAACAGCTCGGTCGCTTCGCAGCGCGGCTTCCCCTTCGATGAGTTGGGCCAGATATTCGAGGTGGGAGAGGGAGTTTTTTGCGGCGGTGCCGGCAAAGGGGCGGCAATGCTCTTGAAGGAACGGCAGGCGCAGGGCTGCGAGGCGGGAGTCGAGTTCGGCGATGTTGGTTTTCATGGTTTGTCGTAGAGGCTGAGATCGGCGGGGGCGAGTTCGAGATCCAGAAGATCGGAGCGGCGGGTGAGGTGCAGCGGGCCGGGTTGCGGGGTGTGTCGCTCGCGCTGCTGGAGGATGTTCTCGATGTATTGGCTGGCGAACGCCTGGCTCTCGATGGCGTCCTCAATGGCGCGGGCGACTTTGTCGGTGCCGTAAATATCTGCGAGGGCGACGATTTTGTTGATATGCGAGCGGGCGTTGAGGCTGCGGGCGCAAAGTTGCTGATGGTAGTGCTCGGCCTGCGGGCTCAGGGAATAGAAGGTGAGCAGCCACTTGGCGTCGCGCGCCCGGCGGCGCTGGTCGAGGAGTTCGCGGACATGATCGGGGTTTTCAAAATCGCGGTGCCGTTCGTAGCTGCGGGAATGGGAGGCCACCATGTTGTGGTCGCTGTAGAGGCAGAGGCGGTCGGGGAACGCTTTGAGGGTGAGCCGCTGAGAGGCGTAGCGAGATGGCACGGAGTAGCGGTTGGTGTCCAGAACGACGCGGCATCGGTTGGTGACCCGCACGAGCCGTGTGACAGAGGTGTCGGCGGCGACATCCGGCAAGGGGCGCAGGGCGGGCTTTTCGATCGCGAAGAGTTCCTCCGGGGCTTTGCGTGTTTCCGCGTGGATGCGCACGTTGGCGATGGAGCCGAGCCATTGCCGGGCCGCCGAGTTCATGGCCATGAGGCCGGGAGGGATTTCCAAACCGGCGAGGAAGTTTTTCTTCACGTAGCCCACGAGGCTTTCCACGCGCCCTTTTTCGTTGGCCTTGCGCACGTTGCAGGCGCGGGGCTCGAAGCCGTAGTGGGCGGCGAAGTCGAGGTAGCGCGGATGGAAGGTGGCCTTCTCGCCGAAAGGGTGCAGAAGCACGCCGGTCTTGAGGTTGTCGATGAGCATCGTGCCGGGCGTGCCGCCAAAAAATTCGAGCGCGTTCTTGTGGCAGTCCAGGAAGTGCTCCAGGCATTCCCCGCAGGTGAACTCGACATAGGACATGCGCGAGTGGCAGAGCACCATCCCGAAAAAGGAGAGCCGCCGGCGCGTGTTTCCGATGGTGATGCCGCCGGCGCAACCCCAGTCCACCTGCGCGGCTTCTCCGGGGGCGAAGGCCAGGCTCAGGAACGCGGGATGCCGCACCGGCCGCACCAAACGCACATGCTCCTTGAGGATGCTGAACCCGCCCGTATATCCCTCCTCGCGCAGGCGCTGGAGGATTTGCGTGGCACTGAAGGGATGGCGCTCCAGCAAGCGCGTGATCGCCGGCTTGAAGGCGTCGAGCTTGCTCGCCCGCTTCGCGCCCGAGCGCTGCAAAAACTTTTCCGCCCGCACATATTTCGCCACCGTTTCCGGATCGATTCCCAATTCCGCACCGACTTGGTTGAAGCTCAGCCCCCGCTCTCCATGATACTGGCGGATCTTGCAATACGTCTCGTAGGCGATCATTTGGCCTCCATCATCGAACGCAGGATCTCCCCGACGCTTTGCTCCTCGCCGAGGCGCTCCTGCGGCTCCCTCACCGCCGCCCCAGGCTCCAAGCTCAAAACCTGATAAAACGGCGAACCGTAGGCAATGAGCCGCGCCGCCACCAACTCCGAGCGCGCCGCCCGCAGTTCCGTGGAGCAAAAACCCAGCATCCCGGCAGCCGTGGAGTCGGAGTAGTAGCTCAGCCCCTGCGAGTCGGCCACCGTGCATAAAAACAGGTAGAGAGCGAGCGCCTGCGGCGTGCGCCCCCTGATGTGCCGGTCACGGATAAGCCTTTGATCGATCCAGCTAAATTGGCGGGGCACTTGCCGCAGTCGCTGCGGGCACAGAACGGGTTTGGTTTTCATATCTCCTCAAGGGAAGACTCCCGCGCCCCATGCGCAGGATGTCTTCGCCACGAGCCAAAAACGAACGGGCGCTGGCAGCAATGTCCTCTTGTTGCCCGCAACCGGTCATGATCGAGATAATCCCCACCAGCAGAGCGGGTTGAGGTAGGCAGACATCTTGTAGCACATCGCTTTTATCAGAACCTACAACCTCCACATCCTCAACCCCTTGCTTGCCGCAGGAATCTTGTTGCACATCAACCCCGGCAGACTTCTTTTTGCGCCGGTAGCCGGGATTTGCCTTCCGCCACTGCCGCACCCGGTCGGTATTTTCCGCCCCGCGAAAGTAATTTTCGTTCTCCGGCTTGCTCGTCCATCGCCTCTGGCTTGCCGCTTTGGATACCTTCTGACATTCCGGCTTCCCACAATGACATTGCCGCTCGCGATTGCGGGGATCCGGGGAAAATTGCTCGCTGCAATTCAGGCACTTGCGGGTCGTTTTTTGTATCATCGGCAGTCTCAAAATGAGCCGCCGAAACTGCGGGAAAACCTCGCTTCAACGAAGAAAATCCACGCTCCCGTCACCCCGGAACAAGACGAAGAACAAAACCAAGGAAGAAGAGCCTTGTGGGAAGCTTTTGAAGAAAACGCCCGCGCTGAAGAATCCGGTTTTCAAACCGGCAGAATCATCGGCCTTTCAAATCGCCGCTCTCACATTTGTAGGAATTATACAGCGCGCTGCATTTTACCTGCAAATACAGCGCGTTGTTCAATAATACTGTTAGGAATACCGAATTAACTTCGCCTTGTTGCCTTATTGCTAAAACTATTATGAAATGTTATTACGCCACAGATCTTCCCGCTATTGGTATCTGTAAATCATGCGGAAAAGGTCTATCCGCTGAATACGCGACTGACGTCGGGAATGGTCTTGCTTGCAAAAATAGTTGCGAAGAACGCGTGTTATTGATTAACCGGATTATTGATTCAAATTCGAAAGTCCTGCTCACAGCAAATACACAATTATTGCGGAATGCAATCTTCATTACGGTCCTCGGACTTCTGTTCGTTGGTCTGGGCATTATTTCAGGTGGTTCAGGATCTAATCCAGCCAGAATTGTCTTTTTTGCGATCGGAGGCGTTTTTGTGCTTCGTGGGATTTTCGGATACACACGATCCGTCAGGTACCCGACGAACGAAAAGAATTCCTAACAAGACGGTCCACCGAACGCTCCACCGCTCGGCTCTTTCAAGGGAGGCCCAGTTTAGCTAGATCACAAACATGCCAACGCCACGCGCCGCCTTCAGTGGATCGCCGGTGACCTCCACGTTCGGCAAACAAAGGAGAACAATGAATTACATGACGCCAATTCTCGCACTGCTTGCGGTCGTATTTCTCGAAGGCCATGTGTTCGGTCAGGAGGCAAAGCCCGGACGAGGGCAAGATACCTCACGCGGGACAGACAAACACCCAGATCAGTCTGTCATGTTCGTCATCGAAACGGCGCGTTTCGGCGAGGTCGTCATGGAATCGCATGGATGCACAGTTCAAGCAAAGGACGGAAGAATCCTTTTTGTCTGTAGCGTCCGCCTGACCAAAGCAGGAGACAACCTCTCGATGGAGGAATTTAAGAAGCTCAGCATTTCGGAGCAATCCAAGAAGTTGAGTGACATCTATAAGGGAAAGGTCGCTGGGGCAGGCGACTTTCAGTTTCGCATGACCGACGGGACGCTCGTTCCATGCTCTTGCCTGCCGGTTACCCCCGAGGACAGAGGGCCGATCATGACGTTTAGGAAACCTACAGGAGAAGGCGATTGGTTCCTGTTTGTCGATTATATTCGTGTCCTTGGTCCAGTTTCCCCGGGTAAGCGCCCTGTATCTTTGGTGTGGGGCGGAAAGTACGAAGTCGCTATTCCTGACTCATCGAAATAGAACTGCCACAGTCATTTGACATTTGTGAATGGAAAAGTGCCCAACCAGACGAGCGAGCCAACGGCTCATTCGCGCTTGTTTTTGAATCAACGTCTTGCGTTCGCCGTGGCTCCTCTTTAACGTTAGCGAAATTCATGGCCGCGCCTCCTGTGAGGGTGTGCCATGCAAGTCGCACCACGTTTGTGTCCTGAGGAAAGGTGTCAGTCATTTTTTATTGCACTCCTGCTTCACGGCGCAGCGGAAGTGGGCACGCTGAAACGCAGGGATGAAAGGGTCTGGCCTTGCCCATTCACATTCCTGAAACACCAACGGATGCGGGCGTCGCTATTCCCCTGACGCTTGCAGGATCTTCTGTCGTCAAGCCGGCGCGATGCGGAAGCCGGCCTTTGAACCTAAATGGGAAAATTGAACCGCGAATGAACGCGAATGGACGCGAATTCTGAATGAGTTGTGGAGTGCTTGGCATTCACCCGGCAGGTGAGCCTGTCGATCACTGGAAGTGGCTGGTATTCTGTAATCTATTCGCGTTCATTCGCGTTCATTCGCGGTTTTTAGGTTGATTCGAGCACTTCGATTTCAAAACGCTGGGGAGCTTGGTTTTCCGAAGTCTCAAAACTTGCCGGATGAGCGGGATATGGGCCAAGTCCTTTGGGCGCCTGAGTGCTTGCTTGCTCTTCAAGATCGATTCCAATTTAAAAGCCTTCCTCGCGGAGAACGTGAACAAGCCGTGCGAGCGGAGAAACCGCTCGTGCCGATCCCATCGCTCGTC
>JBAXTX010000110.1:0-8929 GCA_037129975.1 Verrucomicrobiia bacterium
CCGGGATGATCATGGCGTTCCAGTCGGCCGTCCCCCTGCGGCAATTCGGCGTGGACATTTTCGTGGTGAACCTCGTGGCGCTCGCGCTGCTTCGCGAGCTGGGGCCGATCATGACGGCGGTTGTGCTGGCCGGTCGCTCCGGCTCCGCCTTCGCGGCCGAGATCGGGACGATGAAGGTCAACGAGGAGATTGACGCGCTGGTGACCATGGGTCTCGATCCGATGAGATTTCTCGTCGTGCCGCGCGTGCTGGCCGGCTTGCTCGTCACCCCGGTGCTGACCATCTACGCCAACGCACTGGGCGTTGCGGGCGGCATCCTGGTGATGATGACGCAGGGCTTTCCCTTCATGGCGCTCTGGAACCAACTGGTCGGCGCGGTCGGTGTGAGCGACGTGATGACCGGGATCATCAAGTCGTTCGTCTTCGGAGTTCTGGTCGCCGGGGTCGGCTGCCTGCGCGGCCTGCAGACCGGCACCGGAGCCAGCGCCGTGGGCGTGTCCACGACGCGCGCCGTGGTCAGCGGGATCTTTCTCATCGTGGTGGTGGACGCGGTTTTCGCCGCCATTTTCTACGTGCTCAAATGGTGAAGCCCATCATCAAAGTCCGCGATCTGACCGCCGCCTACGGAGACTCTGTCATCCTCGAAAATGTGTCGTTCGATGTCCGGCGCGGCGAGGTTTTCGTGATCCTCGGCGGGTCCGGCTGCGGGAAGAGCACGCTGATGAAGGGCTTGATCGGGCTCCTGCCGCCGACACGCGGGCAAATCCTGATTGACGGCGGCGACCTCGCCTCCGCATCCGGTGCCGAGCGGGCCGCCCTGCTGAAAAAATTCGGGGTGATGTATCAGAGCGGGGCGCTCTTCGGATCGCTGACGCTCGAGGAAAACGTGATGCTGGCGATGGAGGAATTCACCCGGCTTCCGTTCGATGCGCGGAGGCTGGTGGCGAGGATGAAGCTTTCCCTGGTCGGCCTCGAACGCTTCTCGGGGCATTTTCCCAGCGAGGTGAGCGGCGGGATGCAGAAGCGGGCGGCGATCGCGCGGGCGATGGCGCTCGATCCGGAGATTCTTTTTCTCGACGAGCCCTCCGCCGGCCTGGATCCCGTGACGTCCGCCGGCCTCGATGCCCTGATCCTCAGCCTCAACAAGAACCTCGGAGTGACCTTTGTGATTGTCAGCCACGAACTGGCCAGTATCTATGCGGTGGCAGACCGCGTGATTATGCTCGACCAAACCAAGAAGGGAATCCTCGCCGAAGGCGCGCCCGCCGACCTTCGCGATCGCGATGCCAATCCTTTTGTCCATGCGTTTTTCCATCGGGAGGCCGCGACCGCATGAGCGCGAAGCCGGACTACTTCCGCATCGGTGTGTTTGTGTCCGTGGGCGTCGGAATTCTGCTGGCGGCCCTGCTGGTGTTCGGAGGCGGGCAGGTGTTCAGCCCGAAGATCACGATGGAGACCTACATCAAGGGCACCGTCCAGGGGATTGATGTCGGTTCGCCGGTGAAATTCCGGGGCGTGCTGATCGGCAAAGTGACCAGGATGAGCTTTGCCTTCACCGAGTATGATGTGGAATCCCCCGGCGGGCTCTCCAACTATGTCGTGCTCTTCATGGAGATCAACCGCGCGGTGTTCCCCCACATGTTCACCGAGGACCTGACGCCGCTCTTGAACCACGGAATCGAGCAGGGCATGCGCGTGCGGATCGAGCCCCAGGGGATCACCGGGCTGAACTACCTCAATATTGACTACTACGATCCGACCCGGTTTCCGGTGCTCTGGCCGACCTGGAAGCCGCAGTATTATTATATCCCGTCAGCCCCCGGCGAGCTCACGAGCTTTCTGGATTCGATCAACGGCATCCTCCACGAAGTCGAGAAACTGAACATCGGCGGCATCAGCAAGACCGGCACCGAACTGCTCGAAAACCTGAACAAAGCGGTCGTCGGGGCACAGGTGGAAAAGATCAGCGCCGACCTCCAGGCATTGATGAGCGATGCCACCTCGGTTCTCCAGAAATCGGATTTCCCCGCGCTCTCGGCCGACGCCAAAAAGTTCCTTTCGGAAATGGAGGTCACGAACAGCGATCTCCAGAAGATCCTCAAAAACATCGAGCCCGCGACCAGGCTCAATCCGGCGCAGGTCCGCGAGCTGATCACCGCGCTGGCCAACACGACCGCCAACCTCGAACAGTTCAGCGCGGAGATCAAGCGGCGTCCGTCGCTCCTGCTGTGGGGATCATCGCCGGGGCCGGCTGCTCCCAAGCCGGCTCCCAAAAAGCGCTGAATTTGTGAGGGCCTCAAAACACATTCGTTCCCAAATTTGCTTGCCCTGAATCTTCGCCCGACAGTAATATCTTATTTTCTTGTGAACGGAAAGGCATTGAACATTGGTGGATTCCCCGGCCGGTTTTTTCCGGGCGTTTCCATGGTTTTTCTTTTCCTTTTTGAAAAGGCGTGAAAAGTCTGCCGTCACAAGCGGGGTTTTCCCGGCAAACGCATCCCTAGCTCAATGGTAGAGCAGTTGACTCTTAATCAATTGGTTCCCGGTTCGAGTCCGGGGGGGTGCAGTTCTCCGGCGGGACTCCGTGTGCGGAGAGTCCGATTTTTCTCCGTGTGCTCCGGTCTCGGCGGTTAATTTGTTCCCTTAAACAATGGAACAATATCATCGGCTCCTCCGTCTGGTCCTCGAAAAGGGGCGCTACAAGACCGACCGCACCGGCACGGGGACGACATCGGTTTTCGGGGCGCAGGAGCGGTTTGATTTGCGAGCGGGATTTCCCCTTGTCACGACAAAGAAGCTCCATCTCCGCTCGATCATTCACGAGCTTCTGTGGTTCCTCAAAGGGGACACGAATGTCGGATATCTCCGGGAAAACAAGGTTGCCATCTGGGATGAATGGGCGGACTCGGACGGCCATCTCGGACGGGTTTATGGTGCCCAATGGCGCGACTGGCGGAAGCCGGATGGCACGTCGCTTGACCAGATCGCCGCCGTCGTCGCCGAGATCCGCGCGAAACCCGACAGCCGCCGGCTCGTGGTCTCGGCATGGAATCCGGGCGAGCTTCACCTCATGGCCCTCGCGCCGTGTCATGCGCTCTTTCAATTTTACGTGCAGGACGGCGAGCTGAGCTGCCAGCTCTACCAGCGGAGCGCGGATCTGTTTCTCGGAGTGCCGTTCAACATCGCATCCTACGCGCTCCTGACCATGATGGTTGCGCGGGTGACCGGCTTGAAGCCGGGAGATTTTGTTCACACGTTCGGCGACCTCCACCTTTACTCGAACCACCTCGACCAGGCGCGCGAGCAACTCGCGCGGAAATGCCGCGCGCTGCCGCGCATGACCCTCAACCCCTCGGTGACAAGCCTCGAGGAATTCCGCTACGGGGACTTCACGCTCGAGGGCTACGACCCGCATCCCGCGATCAAAGCGGAGATTGCGATATGAGAAAGAAGAAGCTTTCAGCCGTTCCGCAATCGTCATGATCGCCATTGCCGCCATGTCGCCGGAACGCGTGATCGGGGCGGGAGGAAAGATCCCGTGGCACATTTCCGAGGATCTGAAATTTTTCAAGCGCACGACGCTCGGGCATGTGGTGGTGATGGGGCGGAAGACGTTCGAGTCGCTTGGAAAGCCGTTGCCGGGGCGGGAGAACTGGGTTGTGTCGCGGGCGGCTTCCTTTCAGGGCGTGCGGATGTTCCGAGATCCCGCGGAGATCATCGCCCCGGACGACGGGCGCGAGGTTTTCGTGATTGGCGGAGCCGAGCTGTACAGATCCCTCCTTCCGGCCTGTTCGGAAATCCTTCTCACGCATGTCGCCCTGCGTGTGGAAGGCGACACATGGCTCCCGGTTTTTGAAAAGGAATTTGATGCGGGCGAGGTCGTCCAGAGTGGTGCGGGCCACGAGATCCGGAGATACCGTCGTCTAACCGTTCAGAATTTTCTGGCTTCCGCAGACCATCCCCGGCAGCTAGCTTCAACGAACATCTTTCCTTTTTCCTGTGCAGAACAACGATTTTCCCCCGGTAGCCATGGATCCCCAATTTCCATATGATCGGATTCGGGAACTCTATCTCTACGAGGAACCGGCACTCCTGGCCTCGATCCGCAGGGGAGACCGTCGTGAGGCGACGCGGATCATCAATCTCCTGCTTGTTCACATTTACAGCGCGGGCACCGAGAGGAGCGATCTTCTCAAGGGGCTTCTGCTCGAACTGATCGTGATGATGTCCCGAGCGGCCGTGGAAGCCGGAGCCGCGCAGTCCGAGGTTCTTGGCATGCGCTTCCGGCACCTCACAGAACTCGCGATCATCGATGACGACGAGCAGTTGGCGGGCTGGCTCAGGGAGTCGGTTGTCAGAATTTTTGAGGCCGTCGAGCGCCGCCAACACGGGATCGCCCCCCCGGCTAGCGTCATCCGCGCGCTGAAGACCATTCGCGAGGAATGCGGTGCCTCCTTGACGAGAGCCGAGGTGGCGCGCAAATCCGGCGTCTCTCCGGCCCATCTGGCGGAACTCCTGCGCGAACGCACCGGACAATCATTCACCGAACTTCTCCGCAAGGCCCGCACCGACAAGGCGTGCGAACTCCTGAGAAACACAGAGCTTCCCCTGGCCGCCATCGCCGCCGAGTGCGGATTCTGCGACCAAAGCTATTTCTCCCGCGTCTTCCAAAAGCTCAAGAAAGCACCCCCCAACCAGTATCGCAAAAGTTTTGCGGCCGGTTCAAAAACACAAAAGAATCCGCCCAAAATACAAGACCACGGGGAGGGGACCCACTAGGGTGCAGCTTCATCCAACTCCACACCATGACCAACCTCACCGACCTCTCCCTTGCAGTTGAAAAAGGAAAACGCAACGATGCCAAAGCCCTGACACAGGCGCTTCTTGATGAAGGACTGAAGCCGCTCGACATCGTCGAGAAGGGGCTCGTGCCCGGGATGAGCGCGATCGGAGAAAAATTCAAGAACAACGAGGTTTTCGTGCCGGAGATGTTGATCGCGGCGCGGGCGATGAAAGAAGCGATGGCCTTGCTCGAGCCGCTGCTCGTGCTCGCCGGCATCAAACCGAAACACACCGTCGTCATCGGCACCGTGCAGGGGGATCTGCACGATATCGGCAAGAACCTTGTCGCCATGATGCTCAAGGGCGCGAATTTCGGAGTCGTGGACGTCGGCACCAATGTCCCGGCGGAGAAATTTATTGCGGCGGTGCAGGAGAACAACGCTTCGCTTCTCGCCCTCTCCGCCCTGCTGACAACCACCATGCCCGCCATGAAATCGGCCGTGGAAACCGTGCGGGCAGCGGGCCTGAAAGACGTGAAGATCATGATCGGTGGCGCGCCGGTGACACAGGATTATGCGAACGAGATCGGAGCCGACGGCTACAGCGCCGATGCTGCCAGCGCGGTGGATCTCGCTCTCAAGCTCCTTGGCGAGACGAAGTGAGCCGGTCAGTTTTCCTGGATCTCGCTGCTTCCGGGCACCGGGTTCCGATCGGCACGCATCTGGTTCTGCACACAAGACCGGATGCGGATGCTGTCCTGCTCGATGGCGCGGGGCTCGGAGGAGTGATCGCGGAAACCGCCGAAAGGTTTCGGACTCCGTTGGCAATTCCGCTGATGGATCTGACGCTGGAAAAGGCCGCGATGCTTGGCGCGATGGACGCGCCTGCCGCCGAGGTGGACTCTTTTCATTTCGATCAGTCGCCGGCTCCTCCGGGCGCGCTGCGCATCACCCCGCGCATGCGGGCCGTATGCGACGCGATTGCCCATGTGGCTTCCAAGACCTCGCTCGTGCCGTGTGGCATCGGCATCGGGCCGTTCTCTCTTATGACAAAACTCGTCAGGGATCCCATCACTCCGGTCTTCCTTGCCGGCACCGGGATGACGGGCGAGGACGAACCGGAAGTGGCGGAGATCGAGGGCTTCTTGGCCGTGGGCATCGAGATCATCCTCGCCTACTTTGCCGCGCAGGCGGACGCCGGGGCAAAGGCGATCATCGTCTGCGAGCCCGCTGCCAACATCGTCTATTTCTCCCCCAATCAACTGGCGAAAAGCTTCGAAATTTTCGACCGCTATGTGATGGCTCCCATGCGCAGGATCAAGAACCTCCTGGATGCCAGGGGTGTTGACTTGATCTTCCACGATTGCGGAGAGCTCACCAACGAAATGGTGGCGCGGTTTTCTACCCTTGACCCTGCGATGATGAGCCTGGGGTGCTCGCGTTGCCTTTGGGAAGACGCCTCGCTCGTGCCGAAAACGACTGTTCTCTACGGCAACCTTCCCACCAAGAAGTTCTACTCCCCGCAGCTCACCGTGGCCGATGTCGAGTCTCTCTCCCGGGAGCTCCTTGATAACATGCGCGCCGCCGGGCATCCGTTCATCCTGGGCAGCGAATGCGATGTGCTGAGCGTCCCCGGAAGCGAGGAGGAAGTCCTCGCCAAGGTGAATGCTTTCATGACAGTGAACTGATCCGGGCTTCCCGGTTTTTCGTCCTCATTTCAAAAAAGTCAAATCCCCCATGGAACCCCCGTTGAAAATCTGGAAGCGCTCTGTGCCCCTGTGATACCGTCTCTTGGAAATAATCGGGCTTCTGAAGCGCATGACTCGCGTAGGGCCGACATCTTGTCGGCCTGCTGCACCGGGAGCCAACGAGACGTTGGCCCTACACCGTCTCTCATGATAAGAGTCCGGATAATTTCGAGAACTGGTATGATATACCGGCCATCGTGATGAACTCTTCACCCGATCTTTCCCCGCGCATGGCATTGATTGCCTGCCGGGTCTTCGAGGACGAGATTGCGATCCATGGTGGAAACTCTCCGCAAATCGTGGAGACCCGGTTTCTGGAAGTCGGCCTGCATGACCATCCGGACAGCCTCAGAAAATCCCTGCAGGTGGAGATCGACAGCTTCGAGGAGCGGAGCGACCTTGATGCCATCGTGCTGGCCTATGCGCTCTGCGGTCGCGGCACCGCCGGACTCAAGGCCGGACGGCACCGGCTGGTGATCCCGCGCGGTCACGACTGCATGACCGTCTTCCTGGGAAGCAAGGAAAAGTTCGCCTGCCAGCAGGCCGCCTGTCCGGATTCGTATTATTTCACACCCGGCTGGATGAAGGCGAACCGGACGCCCGGCCCCGGACGTCTCGAGGCGCTTCGCGCGGAGTACTCCGAAAAATTCGAGCCCGACGATGTGGAGTTTCTGATCGGGTCCGAGAAAGCAAACTGGGCGCAGCATGGCCGCGCGGTCTATCTCGACCTCGATACCCCCGGCGCCGAAGAAAAGGCAGCGGCAGCGGAGAGCACGGCCGCCGCGCTCGGATGGAAGTTCGAACGCATCCCGGGAGATCCTTCCCTTCTCAAGGACCTTCTCTCGGGCCGCTGGGACACCGAGCGGTTTCAAATCATCGAGCCCGGCGGGATCCTCGATCACTCGCCGGATGAAAAGATCTTTCGCACGCGCCCGTGAGGGTCCACAGATCTTGTTCGGACTGGAGGGCGCGGCGCTGTCGGCACCCATTTTTTCCCGGTGCAACCCCGGTGATTTTTCTCACGCCAGCGTTGAGCCAGCCGACGATCTGTTTTGTTTGAATTTTGATTCCCATTCACGATGATGGTCACATGGGGCCATTCCCAATCGTCTGCCTGGTCTTCTTCTGCATTATCGGGGGCATCATTTTCTGGTCTTATGGTTCCTCATACCTGAGGGTTGCCCGGAGTCGATCCTCGTGGGCAACGACGCCCGGTCGGGTGGAGTGGTTCGGGTGGAACTATGGAACGCCAACGATTTCATACGAGTTCACGGTGGACGGTAAAAAGATCAAGGGAAGCAAGTTCACTCCTGGCGCGCTGGCTTCCTGCCCGAAGGGGGCGGGAACCTCGTTTCCAAAATCGACGTATCTCAATCTGGACGGCACCTTGAGATTTCCACCGGGAGGCCTGGTGGAAGTCTTTTACGACCCTGGCAACCCCTCTGATTCTGCGCTTCTTCGCGAGATGCCATCGGGAAAGGGTTTTTTGCTCATTGTCTCTATCTTGGCGCTATTCCTCTTCGGCTTTCTCCACCTCCACTGGATATCCCAAAACGTTGGAATCGTTGTTTCCCTGTTCTTCACCCTCATCGGACTTTTCTTTACTCTCTTCATGGGAATTCCATGGGTTCGCCGGTTTCTGGATTCACCTATGCTTGGAGCATTTTCTCCACTGCTCATGGGATCGCTATTCACCGGGGTCGGGCTGTTTATGACACTACACCAGATGACCCGAGGGTATTGGGGACATTGATCTTTGTGATGGAGGCGGGGTTCCGAGCCCGGCTCAGAGCCCGTATTCCGCCGCAAGGAATTTGTCTTTGTCCGCAAGGGCGAGTTGATCGGCGATGAAGGCGTCCTCTTTTTCGGGCAGCTCGCCGACCGTCTCCTCGAGGTTATCGAGCCATGCCTTCTCGCGCTCGATGATGCGCAGGCATCCTGACTCGCTTCCCTCGCGCAGGACGGATATCGCTTCGAGAGCGGCCGCGCAACCGGCGCGGTAGTGGTCTTTGCTGGAAACGATGGCATTGGCGATGCGGATGACATTGTGCGGGGTGAGGATGTAGGCTTGGGGATCGAGGCCGGCATCCGAGCGGACGACCCAGCGCTGGTAGGTGGCGACGCCTTCTTTCCCGTCCTTGATCGCCTCGGTCATCATGCGGCAATCGTAGATAAGCTGCTCCATGTAGCAGGTCGGAGCCATGCCGCCGAGGAGCTTGATGTTTTGAACCGACTCATTCGACCAGGTGTCGCAGGTGGCGGCGGCAATGTTGCCAAGCGGGCTGAGGTGCGCGCAGGCAGACGTCTTGCCTTCCATGGCCATCAGGAATCCGGTGATCGCCTTGACCCATCTTCTACAGTTTGAAAAACTGAGAAGTTGATGGTCAGCAGGTTAAGTGG
>JBAXTX010000111.1:0-8812 GCA_037129975.1 Verrucomicrobiia bacterium
CCACAGGAGACATTCGGGCAGTCCGCTCTCGCGGGCATCAAGCTCGCCGTCGCGGAGTGGAACGCCGCCGGAGGAATCTCGGGGAAACCCGTCGCGCTCATCGTTCGCGACACGGAATCCCTCCCCGACCGCGCGGCGGGAGCGGTGCGGGAACTCGCGGAAAAAGAAAAGGTGGTGGCCGTGGTGGGAGAGATCGCATCGGAGAGCTCGTTGAAGGCCGCTCCCGTGGCGGCCGAGCTCGGCATCCCGATGATCTCGCCCGGCTCAACCCACGCGGATCTCACCCGCGCCGGGCCGGGAATTTTCCGGATCTGTTATGCGGATCCTTTCCAGGGACGCGCGATGTCGAAGTTCGCCTGCTCCCTCGGGGTGACCTCGGCCGCCGTTCTGTTCGATCCGGAAAACGAATACAGCGCCGGACTCGCCGCAAGTTTCGAAAAAGATTTTGTCGGGGGCGGCGGGAAAATGGCCGCGAAAGAAACCTACCGCCGCGGGGCCGCGGATTTCTCCGCTCCGCTCCAAGCGATCAAGGCCGCGCAGCCGGATGTCATCTTCCTCCCCGCGTATTTTTCGGAGGCCGCCGCGATCATCAAACAAGCGCGTCCGCTCGGGATCGGGCAACCGTTCCTCGGCTCGGATGGCTGGGAGTCCCCGGGATTTCTCTCGGCCGGCGGCGAAGCGGTGAACAACTGCTACTTCACGAGCCACTTCTCCGCCGGCGAACCCTCGGAGAAAACCGCGGCCTTCGTCCGGGCCTACCGGGAAACGAACGGGAGTGATCCCCTCGCCCTCGCCGCGCTCGGCTATGACGCGGTGAATTTTCTGGCGGACGGCATCCGTCGCGCCGGCGGCACGGAACCCGCCGCGCTGCAGACCGCGCTGGCGGCGACCAGCGGGCTGGAGGGGGTCACGGGAACCCTCACGCTCGATGCGGATCGCAACCCGTCAAAATCCGCGATTGTCCTGCGTGTCAGCGGGGGGAAATTCCACTACCTCGAAACCGTCGCTCCCTGAAAACAGGTCAAGCGGAGCGGCGGCGCAAGCGGGAAAGGATCCCGGCAAACATTTCGATCATCCGGTCCCACTGGAAGCGGAGGCTGCGCTGGTAATCGCGCTCGAGCTTTTTCACCGGGTCTTCGTAGCCGGCATAGTCAAAGAGCGCGGCGCGGTGTTTTTCCGCAATCTGGCAAAGGTTTGTGTTTTGAAAAATCGCGTCGGCGAGGCGGAGCATCCGGCGGTTGGGCAGGCTGTGCGGGTCCGCCTCGCAAACGATGTCGAAGGCGGTTTGGGCATCGTAGCCAAGGCAGGTGAGGCCGATGATCGCCGCGGCGGCGGACCGGCTGAGCCCGGATTCGCAGTGGCAGAGGATGGCGAATTGCCCGTCGCCCTCGGCGTGCTCCCGCTGGATTTCGCTGAAAAACCGGATGATTTCGCGGATGTGTTCCGGCTGGGGGGCGCGGCATTTTCGGAACTGCGGCGCGCGCATCTCGATGTCGTCCACATCGTGGAACCAGAGCTGGAGGACTTTCGAGCAACTCGTCGGAAGCGGAATCGGAACGTTCTCGGTGCCGGGATCCGGCAGGCTCACAACATAGCGGACATTCCCGGACTGGAAGCGCGGGAGGTCGGAACGACTGGACACGGCGAGTTGCATGGCGTGCTATGCTTTCCCGGTCCTTCCTTGGACAAGGTGATACCATAAAAACAGCGAGTTCCATTTGAGGTATCGGCCGCCAAGCCGTCCCGGCTCGCTCGCCATCCGGTGAATCCAGGTGAGGCCGCGCTTTTGCATCCACATCGGCGCATCGCTCTTGGTGCCGGCGTTGACGTCAAAGGCAAAGCCGACCGCGAGAAGGATGCCGTGGGCAATCAGCGGCTTGATACGGTCAATCCACGCATATTGTTTGGGAGTTCCGAGTCCGACCCAGATGAAATCCGGCTTGAGGGTGAGAATTTCCGCGAGAACCCGGCCGTCATCCTCAAGAATTCCCCCGGCAGAACAATTTCCGTGGTAGCTGCCGACAAATCTCAGCGAGGGGTTCAGAGACCGCATGCGCTCCCGGAATTTCCCCCCGCACTCTGCGGAACCGCCAACAAGGTAGTGCGTGGTGTCCGCCGGGGCGCAACTCAGAAAGCTTCTGGTAAACGTCGGGCCATACACGCGGTCTTTCAACCCGGCTCCTTCGGAATTCAGCGCCCACACCAGCGGCATGCCGTCGGGAAGATAGAGGTCCATGCAGGCGGTCAACCTCCTGAATGCGGGCTCATGCCGCCGCATGGTCACGATCTGTGTGTTGGAAAAATCCACGGCGAAGGCGCCGCCCCGACCGGCCCGCTCCAAAAGGAAACGCGAAAGATCCGCGTAGTTTGTGACCGCAAGCGGAGTGCCTATGACCGGGATGGTTTCCATCAGGAAGTGGGTTGCAGCTAAAAGAGACGGGGATTTGTAAGAAGAAAAGAGAAGAATGCAATCCCAACCATCAAATCATTCGATGACGGCAGGGACATCATTTCCCCGCGCGCCCATTTGACATTCTTCCAGAACGGACTCCATCTTTTCGCGGAACTTCTCAAGAGTAAAGTTTTCCTCGTAGCGCCGCCGTCCTGCCCGGCCCATGTCATTTCGGAGTTCTTGATCATTGATGAGTTGTTCCAAACGATCTGCCACCGCTGTGGGATCATGAGTGGGAACCAGAAATCCGGTGGTGCCGTCCATGACAACATCCGGAATTCCACGCCAGATTGTCGAGACAATCGGCAGGCTGAACATCATGGCCTCCACCAGGACCAGGCCAAATGTCTCCGCGGAATAATGGCTCGGAAAGCAGAAGATGTCAGCGCCGCCATACGTTGCCCATTTCTCATCACCGCTGAGTGGGCCGCGCCATTCAACGATGTCGTCCAGATGCCGGGTGGCCGCAAGCTCCCTGAGACACAACTCGTCAGCGACGGACGCGAACGGTCCCGCAATGACCCCCCGGAAGGAAAGCTTCCTGGAAGCCAAAATACTTAAGGCGTCCAGAAAAATACCGGCACCCTTTTCCTGCGACACGGCGGCAAGAAAAAGGATCGTTGGAAAACATTCCGCATTCCGCGTTCCGCGTTTCACATTCCGAACAGCATCAGGAATTCCGTTGGGAACGATTTTGATCTTCTTGGCACCGATGTGCTTGGCGTCTGTCGTTCCATATTTGGTGAGACAGATACAGAGATCCGGATTGGAGTAGGCCAACCGGTAGAGGAACCTGAGGGGGAATCGCAACCTGGGATAAAGTTCGGAAATACCATTGGCATGAAAGTGAAATACCGTGCGCCGAAACAGCCACCGGGTTGAGATAAGGATGACACAATCCCTAAGAAACGGGACCATGTTCGGGCTGGCGGGCGGAAAGTAAATCGTCCGCGCTCCAGAACGTATGCGGACGTGAATGATCCGCGCGATGACAGAAAAAAGATGGGCGATTTTCGACCACTTGAACTCGGTGACTTCCCCGATCTTTTCCGAAAATGCCATGCGAACATGCAGCAGGCGCACCCGGCAATACACGCCATCCAACAGCAAGCGGTTCATGGTGGACTGACCATGGACTGGAGGCGGTGTTTGAGCCACCACACAGATACAAGCGGAAGGGCGCATCAGGAGATCTGTATCGCAGAAGAAAGGAGGGATGGAGACGTGGCCAGAACAGTAATCATAATCTTATTATCACCCGACCCAAGGCAGAGGAGGTTGGCAACGGTGGTGCGGCGAAGTGGTGTGGCCAGCGTGAGGGAAACCGTGGAGGGGACGGAGCTCATTTGAGAAAAATACTGCATGTATTTCCGCGTGGCGCTCCCTTCGTCCGTGTCCGCCATCATGAGAGAACTCCATTTCTCAATGCCCAACTGACAATCAAAGTCCTCGAAGATTTCTCTTCCGGGTCTGTTGGCAAATGAAATCAACCCCGTCGCATCAGAAATGAAAAGCGGAACGGGAATGTTTTTCAGCACTTGCAGGGTGCGGTCTTCAGCGAAGCATGCCTTGCGGCGAAAAACCCCGAAAAGAAGTGCTGCCACGCAAGCGAGAATGAAACTCGCCATCCGGACCATGACATAACCACCGCTTGAGGCAGACCATGGGAAAGCGTTCGTATGCGCGGTAAAGGAAATGTGGGCGCTGATCAAAAAAATGCCCGCTGCCAAAATCACGTTGCGAGGATGCGAGTAAAACGCAATGCCAAGGAGGCAAACAATGGACAAAAACGGCGTGATGGCCATCCCGGGGGCAATCCGGTCCATCCACTGGGCAAAAATGGAAAAAATCAAAGGCAATAAAATTCCCGTGAACAGGATGCTTTTTGACAAGAATACTGATCTTAACGCCTGCTCATGGAAGGGGGTATCCCCCAACTCCACCTGGGGCCATGCAAACGGGGCGTCCGATGCGCACGCGACAGATCGCTCCTTGGGGTGGGATTTCTTGAACACGGCGGTTCGAACAATTTTTCTTCCATAGGCGCCGGATAAAAGCTTTCTCAGCCGATGCAGAAAAATGATCGGCAAGTGGAGGGTCCGCTCAAATACAGACAACTGCCTCCTCCACCGGATCGCCTCCGTGAACGCCAGCGCGGATTGTCCAAGATTCGAAGTCGTGATGGTAAACGTGGAAAGCGGCTCCGTCAGCACGGCCATCTTCAGCCTCGCATTGAGCATATCCACAATCCATAGAGCATCAGCGATGGCCTTGAGTGAGCCGTCCAGGAGAAATCCGCGTTCAAAAACGCTTCGCCGTACAAAAGTGGCACAGGACAACGTGTTCAAATGGGAAAGCATGATGTGCAGTTTGTGAGGCAGAACGGCTCTTCGGTAGGAAAGAATGTTTCCGCTCTCATCCAAAAGCAGGGCGTCACCAAAAAGAACATCCTTCTCTGGATGACAGGCAAAAGACCCGGCCACTTTTTCAAGTGTGCCCGGAAGATACTGCTCGTCACAGTTCAGCCACGCGAGGATCTGCCCGCGCGCCCGCCAGACTCCACGGTTGATCGCGTCATACATGCCGGCATCGCGCTCGCAGTAAATGACGATCCGATAGCGGGAGGGGGAACTTGGGATGCCGGATGCTGGATGTGGGATGTGGAATTCCCGTGGTGATTCGGAAAATTCCGCGTTCCACATTCCGCGTTCCGCATGACCGTTTTGTCCTCGGAAAACGAGCTGCCCGTCGCGGTAAAAGTCTGCTCCGACCTCGCGCGCGAAGTCCTCGATGCCCGGAGTCCCTGCGTCTTGGATGATGTGCTCGACCGCCAAAGGCGGGGGAGTCGGGAGTCGGGAGTCGGGAGAAGCGGGGGAAGCGCCCGACCCTCGACCTTCGTCGCGCGACTGTGTCGCGACCTGATCCCGGACACTTGCAACGCACAACCGCAGCCACTCAAGTTGGTTGTAACATGGAGAAACAATCGAAAAGTCAGGCGTTGAAACCGGCGGGATCGATTCGGGCATGCTCGTGTCCGGCTGATCCCAACCCGGCCACTCCACGTCAAAATTGTGGATGAGGGACCGGATGGAGTTGAAGCGATCAGCCTGCTGGCGATATTGGATTCGACCGAGGAGGGCGGCAAGCAGAGGCACTTCGAACCCCTGGATGCCAGTTGCCGCAGCGTAACATTGGAACTCCGGAGTGCGGATCAGGTTTCTTAATCGCGAGAATGTTTTTCGGGAATTTTCGCGGAAAACAAGCACCGAAGTCTGTATCCAATAATAAAACCAGTCCCAGCCGGGAATCCCATCCCTGTTTCCATCTTCCCAGTCCAGCACGCTCCATTTGTTTTGCGGGCCGACCCTGATATTCCATGGCACCAGATCTCCGTGGGACACCACGGGGTTCACACGGACAGCGGCCAGACATCTGCTTGCCCGTCGGAAAAGCGGATCATGAACGGCGTCCATTTCCTTCCATTCGGGAAAATCCTTGAACCGGCGACGGGGACGGTGCGTAATCCAGTTGCCCATAAGCAGCGAAAGATTTGGGATATCGAAACCTCGGGCGGCATATCCGGCGACATGCGCGGAAGAAAATGCCGCCACCTGCCCGTCGTCGAACTTGTTCAGAATCTTCGGAATCCCGCTGATATGGATCGCGTCGCCTTCGAGAAAGGAGATCTCTTTTTGTATCAATTCCCGGGCCCGGGAAGAAAATCCGGCCTTCACCACAACCGACGGCTCGCGATCTCCGCGCAAAAGCGTGAAAATGAAACGCCGCCCGCGCGTTCCCGGGTTCCCGCACAACACGCTGAAGGCGGGGATTCCTCGCTCTCCCGAGCAGGCGGCGAGGAAATCTCCAAAAGAACTCTGCGCCGGGATGCGCGTGCGTGTGCGCGGGAACACCCTCGACAAGCCACTCGCGATGCACATCTTGACCGCTATCCGAAAAAGTCTGGCGGCAGAACTTTGCGCCGGGTAGGACGCCAGAGCCTGCAATGCGGATTCCTTTTCAAGGTCGAAGTAGAGGAACGGAATGCCTTGCCTTCGGAGAAACACGAACTCACGCATTTCCCCGTCCGGCTTCCCTCCGAACAAACTGATCCAAGGAATTTTCATCGGGGTCTGGCCACCAGGAGCAGATCTGTTGAAAGCCACTTGGCCGGGGTATTTCCCGCAAAGATCCGGTCAAAACATTTGATCATCGCGGCACATGGCAGCCTGTAACACACATTGGGGAACAACCCGAACCCATAAGACCGGACCAACTCGAAACCAGCGCTTTCCAGCAGGCGTTTCATTTGTGGCGGCGACATCTCCTCCAGCATCGGAAAGGGTTTCTCTGCCTCCGGATTTTTTGCGAGCTTTCTTTTATGATGGGCAATCGCGAGGCGGCGCGTTGACCAGCTGTTTCCATGCACGTTCGCGATCAGAATGCCGTGGTGTGGATTGATGTGCTTTCGCAGCGTCATGAGCACTCCTCGGGAAATCTCCGGTCCGGCATTCAGAATAAACCGGAACATTGTGATGGCATCGAAGCACGAGTCGAGGAGAGACGGCGTTGTGCGGATATCCCCGGCGAGCAGCCTCGAGTCTGGACACCGAAGCTTCGCCACTTCGAGCATCTCCGTCGAGATGTCCACTCCCGTGCTGCGGGTGGCAAGAGGCGAGGCGAATCCCAGCACCCGTCCTGTCCCGCACGCAAAATCCAGCAGATCCAGCGTTTGATTTGCAGAGCGGACTCCGGCCAGCTCCCTCAGCAAAAACGGCTGCTGAAGCTTCCAAATAAAAGAGGAATACGAATCCCTCCCGTATTCCACGGCATCATAAGAGGCAACATCCTGAGGGGAGGTAAAACGATCGGAATAATTATCAGCCATTCCTGTGTGGGTACCATGTGGAGTTGTGCTTCCGCGCCCCCAAAGCGCTGAAATTATTTCCGCCTTTTTCCGGGTATCTTGTCCGCCTCGTTGTCGCAATGGCAGTCGCTTCGACCGAAGCACCGGCAGCCGTAGGCACGCTGAAGAGCTTCCGCCAGGCTTTTGTGCCGGATCGGCTTGGGGAGGTAAGCGCGTTCATTCCGGCATCCAGGCAAAGCAGGCGGTCATCTTTGAAAGCGTTGGCGGTCAGGGCGATGAGGATGGATTTCATGCTGAACATGTGTGAATGCCTGATGATTATCAGGACGCTCGTGTGGAATGAAGAAAAATGCGGAAGATTTTTGACTTGCTTCCTCTTTGGCAAGGCGTCAGGAAATGAGTTTCGATTGCCGGTGGCCGCGGGCTTTTCTTCCCTTGGGCCGGCATTTTTCTTCCACACGTTTTTCCATGTCTTCTCCCGAAGTTCCTCCGGATTTGTTTTTGAATGACCTCCAGCATTTGCCGCTGGAGGGGCTTCTGGTGCGGGCGCGGGAGACGGGGGGGCGGGTTCGTCCGGATTCCACCCGGCATCATCTGATCATGGACCAGGCCCGGCATCAGTTGACAAAGGGCGGGCGCCTGACCGGGAAGGGCCTGCTGGAGCGGAACGGGGATTCCGGGGTGATCCGCTGGACGGCGTTTGATTTGAGGCCTGGGCCGGAGGATGTCTTTGTTCTGCCGGGTTTGATGCGGAGCGCCGGACTCCGGGAGGGGCTGATGCTGGAGTTTTCGATCCGGCTTCCGCGGCACCGCGAACGGGGGCTCGTCGTGGAGGAGTTGATCTCCGTGGAGGGGATTCCGTTCGCCCGGTGGAAGCCGCCCGCGGACTTTGAAAAGCTGACGCCATTGTTTCCGAACCGCCGGATTTTTTTGGAGACCCCGCTGAATCCCGAGCTGTCGGCGCGCGCGGTGGACCTGATCACGCCGCTCGGGATGGGCCAGCGCGGGCTGATCGCCTCGCCACCGCGGGCCGGGAAGACGCTCATGCTCCAGACGCTGGCCCGATCGATCCGCAAGAACCATCCCGATGCGGTGCTGATTTTGTTGCTGGTGGATGAGCGTCCGGAGGAGGTGACCGACATGAGGCGGGCGCTGGACTGCGAGATCTACGCCTCGACATTCGACGAGCCCGTGACGCGGCACGTGCAAATCTGCGAGGCCGTCTCCGACCGCTCGCAGCGACTCGTCGAGCTCGGGCGCGACGTGATCATCCTCCTGGATTCGATCACGCGCATGGCCCGCGCCTACAACAACCTGCAGCCGACCAAGGGCCGCACGATGAGCGGGGGAGTGGACGCCAAGGCGCTCGCGCGGCCGCGGAGGTTTTTCGGTTCGGCGAGGAACGTCGAGGAGGGCGGGAGCCTGACGATCCTCGGCACCGCGCTCATCGAAACAAAAAGCCGGATGGACGATCTCATTTTCGAGGAGTTCAAGGG
>JBAXTX010000112.1:0-8777 GCA_037129975.1 Verrucomicrobiia bacterium
GTGACGCGATGGTCAAAGCCGCGAACGTGCAACTGATCAAATCCATCCCCATCGGAGGGGCCCTGATCACAACCATCGTCCAGGGCGATGTCGGCAGCGTCAAAGCGGCCGTCGAAGCCGGACGCGAAGCGGCGGCCCGCGTCGGCAATCTCGTGGCCTCCCACGTCATCGCCCGCCCGGTGCCGGAACTTCTGAAGTTCTTCACCGCCTGAGAAACAACCAATTCATCCAAAAAAAATTATGGCAAATCAAGCACTGGGAATGATCGAAACCAAAGGCCTCGTGTCGCAGTTCGAAGCGACGGACGCGATGCTCAAGGCGGCGAACGTGGAACTGATCGGATGGGAGAAAGTCGGCTCCGGCAACGTGGCCGTTTTCATCGCCGGCTCGGTGGCGGCGGTCAAGGCGGCCGTCGAGGCCGGCGCGACAGCGGCGAGCACGATCGGCGAGGTGATCGCCGTTCATGTGATCCCGCGTCCGCACGAGGATCTTGCCAAGCTGGGCAGGTTTCTCGCGTCGAAGCCCGTCTCCGCGGCCAAGTAATCCGAACCCGACGGCCGGAGCCCGCTCCGGCATCCGCAGCACAGACCCGTGAACAATAAGATCCTCGTCGCCAACATCGGGAGCACCTCGTTCAAGTTCCGCTTGTTCGAGATGCCGTCCGAGCGCGTCCTCGCGAAGGGCGGCGTCGAGCGGATCGGGTCGGAGGATTGTCCGTTCAGTATCACGGTCGGCGATTCGGCCGCCCGAACAGGAACGGCCTCATTTCCAGACCATGCCGCCGCGATCCAATTCCTCGAGGCCGGGCTGGGCGGGTTTGACGGCCTGGCCGCGGTGGGATTCAAGCCCGTGATGGCGAAGGGGATTTCCGGCACGCAGTTCATGGAGGAGCCGGTGCTCCGGGCGATGGAGGAATTCAACACCCTCCTGCCCGCGCACAACCCGCCGTATATTGACGGGGTGCGGCTGTTCAACAGGCTCTACCCAGGCCTGCCGTGCATCGGAACATTCGAAACCGCCTTTTACGACAAGGTGCCGGCGAGCGCTTACCGGTATCCGGTTCCGCTCGAATGGGAGGAACGCTACGGCATCCGGCGGTATGGGTTCCACGGGGCGAGCCACCGGTACGTCACCGGGCGCTGTGCCGAGCTTCGCGGAACGGACAGGCTGCGCATGATCTCCTGCCACCTCGGGGGGAGTTCCTCGATTGCCGCGGTGGTCAATGGGGAGGCCGTCAACTCGAGCTGGGGGATGACCGCCCAAAGCGGGCTTCCGCAGAACAACCGCGCGGGCGATTTCGACTGCTTCGCTCTCATCTACCTCGCCCGCGACCTCGGACTCGGACTCGACGCCGTCGAAAAAGCCCTCACAACCGCGTCCGGTCTGAAAGGGATGTCCGGGCTCCCCACGGGCGACGTGCGCGACCTCGTCGCCGCCGTCGTCGGCGGCAACGTGGATGCCATGATCGCGCTCCAGGTCTTCGTCGCCCAAATCCGGAAATTTATCGGCCAGTTCCTGGTCGAAATGAACGGCGCGGATGTCCTCATCTTCACCGCGGGCATCGCCGAGAACAACCCGAACCTCCGTGCCGCCGTCTGCGCGAACCTCGGGTTCTGCGGACTGGAACTCGACCCCGCCGCCAACTCCGCCGCCCGCGCGACCGAGTCGGTCATCTCAACCCCGGCCTCCAAAATCGAGGTCCGCGTCATCCCCACCAACGAGGAAATCATCATCGCCCGCAACGCATGGCGGAAACTTCACGAAAATTTAGCCAAACCAACCAAACCAAAATAAAAAAACCATGTCACAACAAGCACTCGGAATGATCGAAACCCGCGGACTTGTCGCACTCGTTGAGGCGACGGACGCGATGCTCAAATCCGCCAACGTCGAGCTCATCGGCCCGATGGTCCAGGTCGGCAACGCGATGGTCACGGCCTGCGTGGCCGGCGATGTCGCCGCCGTCAAGGCCGCCACCGAAGCCGGAAAAATCGCAGCCCAATCGCTCGGGGAAGTGATCAGCGTCAGCGTGATCGCCCGCCCGCACGGCGACCTCGGCGCGGTCCTGCCCAAGGCAAAGTAAGAAGGATGAAGGCTGAAGGATGAAGGACCAGAAGAACGCTGATTTGTTGCTTCGGACCAAGGCTTTTGCCTTGAGGATCATTCGTCTTTCCGCCTCGCTTCCAAAAACGCGTGAAGCGGATGTGCTCGGACGCCAAGTTTTGCGTTCAGGGACTTCCGTTGGAGCAAATTACCGCGAAGCCAGCCGTGCCCGATCCCGTCCTGAGTTCTCAGCGAAGGTCGGGGATTCGTTGAAGGAAATCGCTGAATCCGCCTACTGGTTGGATCTGCTCTTTGAGTCAGAAATTATCAAGCCGGTGCTGCTTTCTGAACTCGTCAAAGAGTGCGACGAACTGACCGCCATTTTCACAACAATCCACAAAAAGTCCCGCGTCGCATGAACCCACTTCATCCTTCATCCTTCATCCTCCATCCTTTTTTATGATCCTCGCCCGCGTCGAAGGCAGCGTTGTTGCCACCAAAAAAAACCCCAAGATGGCCGGGAGCAAGTTTCTCGTCGTCCGTCCGCTTGTCATTGACTCGCCCGCGGCGAAGGAGATGAGGCCCGGAGTCTCCACCCTCGTTACGGTGGACACCCTCGGGGCGGGGATGGGGGACCACGTTCTGGTCGTTCAGGGCAGCTCCGCGCGCCTCGCGGCGGATGACAAGGACTCGCCGGTGGATGCCGTGGTCGTCGGGATCGTGGACACCGTGGATCTCGGAAAAACAATTCTCTACAAAGCTCATTGAAAATAATTATGGCGACGATTGACGAAAAACTGGTTGCGAAGGTGGTCGGCGAAGTTCTCACGCGGCTGAAAGCCCGGCCCCCGGCCGCGCCCCCCGCGGCCGCTTCCGGGCCGTCCGGATCGGGTGTTTACGACGACATGAACGCCGCTGTCGAGGCTGCGCAGCGGTCGTTCGAAAAGCTCCGTGCCGGCGGCATGACCGCCCGCAAGAAGGCCATCGCGGTCATCCGCAGGCTTTGCGTCCAGAAGGCAAAGGAGTGGGGGGAGATCGAATTCAACGAGACGAAGATCGGACGCCTCGATCACAAGATCGAGAAGCTGGAGATCTGCGGCGACCTTGTCCCCGGAGTCGAGATGCTCGACCGCATGGCGTTCAGCGGGGATTCGGGGCTCACGGTCATTGATTACGCGCCATGGGGCGTCATCGGGGCGGTCACTCCGTCCACCCACAGCGTTCCGACCCTGACCGGCAACGCGATCAACATGATCGCCGCCGGCAACGCGGTCGTTTTCAACACGCACCCCGCCGCCGCCAAGTGCGCGGCCCTCGCGATCCGCGAATACAACCAGGCGATTTTCGCCGAGACCGGGATCTCCGACCTGCTGACCACGGTCGTCAAGCCGACGCTCGAGACGTTTGACATGATGTGCAGGCACCCGCTCGTCAAGCTCCTGTGCGTGACCGGCGGACCGGCGGTCGTCGCCGCCGCGATGAAGGCCGGCAAACGCGCGGTCTGCGCGGGGCCGGGCAACCCTCCGGTCGTCGTGGACGAAACCGCCGACCTCGACCATGCCGCCCGCTCGATCATCCAGGGCGCATCCTACGACAACAACCTCCTGTGCATCGGTGAAAAAGAAGTTTTCGTCGTCGCCTCGGTCGCCGACAAGCTCATGGATGCGCTCCGCAGGGCGGGCGCTGTCCAGCTTCACGCGAAGCAGATCGAACTCCTTGCCGAAAAAGCGTTCGTCTTCCCGCCGGGCCAGGGCGCCGGCTGCGCGCATCCGGTCGTGAACCGCGATTTCGTCGGGCGCGATGCCTCGGTGCTCGCGAGGGCGATCGGCATTGATGTCCCCGCCTCCACCCAGCTCCTCTTCGGCGAAACCAAGGAAGATCACCTCTTCGTGGAGGAAGAGCAGATGATGCCGTTTATTCCGATTGTCCGCGTGCAAAATGTGGACGCCGCCATCCAAGCCGCCATCAGGGCGGAACACGGCTACAAGCACACCGGCATCATGCACTCGCAGAACATCCGGAACCTCACGAAGATGGCCCAGGAAATCGATACGACCCTCTTCATAAAAAACGGCCCCTGCATGACCGGCCTCGGGCTCGGCGGCGAAGGCTTCCTGAGCTTCAGCATCGCCACGCCCACCGGCGAAGGCGTCACCACCCCGATGACCTTCACCCGCTCGCGCCGCTGCGTCATGGTCGAGAACTTGAACCTCTACTGATGAAAAAGGATGAAGTCAGAAGTATGAAGTATGAAGTGCATGCGTTTGTTGTGCCCCTTCAGCCTTCAGCCTTCAGCCTTCATACTTTGCTGCCATGAGAATCGCCACGATCCGCGGATACGCGACCAGCACGATCAAGCACGCCAGCCTGAAAGGCTGGAGGCTTCTGATCGCGGAGCCGGATTCCCCGGATCTCGCGCCGCAGATCGTTATTGACAACCTCGGCGCCGCGATCGGCCAGAAGGTTCTGATCTCCAGCGACGGCAGCGAAGCCCGCAAGATGGTCGGCGACGAACTCAGCCCGGCCCGCTGGTCGGTCCAGGGGATCATCGATCCCGAAAGGAGCCTTGCCCTATGAGAATGGGAACTGTCATCGGCCGGGTCACGCTTTCGGTCCGCAACAAGAAATTCCAGGGCGAGCGGCTGCTGCTCACGCTTCCCTGGGAAACCGGGACGTTTTGCGGCGCGGATTCGTTTGCCCCTGCGATCGTCGTTTATGACGAGCTGGGCGCGAATGTCGGCCAGCACATCGCGATCAGCGAAGGCCGCGAAGCGGCATGCCCTTTCCCGAAGCCCACGCCGGTGGACGCCTACTGCGCCGCCCTGGTGGACGAACACTTTTACCAACACTAAAACATGAAACTATTCGCACAAAAAGACGCAGGGGAATTCGTGAAATCCGGAGCCCGTGAGTTCCGATACAACCGGGACATCCGCCTCACTCCCGGAGCAAAAGACATCTTTTCGGAAGCCGGCATCAAGATCGTTTTCGAGGCCGAAGCCTCCGCGACGACCGCTGCCGCGCCCGCGGGTTCCGGCGGGTCAACCGACGACCAGAAGCTTTTCCATTCCCCGGAAGCCGAACGGATCAAGAAAGAGATCTGCGACATCGGCCGCCGGATCTGGGCGCGCGAGTATTGCGATGGAAACGGCGGAAATATTTCCGCGCGCCTCGGTCCGGACCGCTTCATCATTACTCCCACAGGAGTGAGCAAGGGGTTCATGACTTCCGAAATGATGAGCATGGTGGACATCAAGGGCACCCAGCTCGCCGGCACCTGGAAGCGGTCGAGCGAGTTCACCACGCACGCCGCGATCTACGAGACCACGCCCGAGGCGGCCTCTGTCTGTCACGCCCATCCCTGCCACGCGGGGGCATTTGCCATCAAGGAGCTCCAGCCCCCGGCGCGACTCATCCCCGAGTTGGAGGTCTTCGTCGGCACAGTCGCTGTCGCCGGATACCAGACCCCCGGCTCGCCGGAAATCGCGGCGAGCATCCGCCCGCTTGCTCCCAAACACCAGTCCATCATCATGGGCTGCCACGGCGTCATCTGCTGGGGAAAGTCTGTCGAGGATGCCTACTTCAAAATGGAAATCACCGATGCCTACTGCCGCACGGTCATCCTTGCCCAGGCCCTGCCGGGGGCGGCCTCGATCCCCTGCGAGAAGCTGGAAGACCTGCTCAAGATGAAAAAAGGCATGGGGCTTCCCGACAACCGCTTCGAACTCAAGAACGCGGAGCTCTGCGAAGTCGATCCCTGGGACCAGATGTGCGGCCAGCATGGCTGCTCGTCGCCGGTCACCCCTTTCCATCCCATGCCCGCCCCGCAGAGCGGCGCGGAGGTGGAGGCCCTCGTCCAAAAACTGACGGAAGAAGTCCTCGCGAACCTCAACAAATAACATGAAAGTCGCAATTGTTGGCGGCGGCGGACGGGTCGGATCCTGCGCGGCCTTCGCCCGATTTTCCGGACTCCCCCCGGTCACATGAGTTTTTCCCTGCTTCATCCCCGCGACCAAATCGTCACGATCATGGCCCGCATCTACGGCCACGACATGACCACCACGTCGGGAGGCAACATCTCCGTCCGTGACGATAACGGCGACATGTGGATCACTCCGGCCCGCGTGGATAAAGGCAGCCTGCGCGCACAGGACATCGTCCGCGTCACCCCCGATGGAACGTGCACCGGGAATCACCCGCCCTCTTCGGAATACCCGTTTCATCTGAGCATCCACAAGGCGCGCCCGGATATTCGCGCCATCGTTCACGCCCACCCCGGCGCGCTCGTGAGCTTCAGCATCTGCGGCCAGGCTCCGGATACCCGGCTTTTTCCCGAGGCGTGGAACGTGTGTGGCAAAATCGGTTTCGCGCCGTACGCGCTGCCGGGCAGCCGCCAACTCGGGGAAAATATCGCGGCCGAGTTCGCCTCCCATGACCAACCGTCCTGCGTCGTCCTCCAGAACCACGGCGTCGTGGTCGGGGCGGAAAATCTTGAGGTCGCGTTCCAGCGCTTTGAAACTCTGGAGTTCACTGCGGAAACCCTTCTCCATGCGCGTGCGCTCGGCGAAGTCCGTTACCTGACGGACGAGCAAATCGCCCTTTCCCACAAGCCGCGCCGGATCCTGCCCGAGCACGTTCCGGAGCCTCCCACCAGCCGGGAGAAAGAGTTGCGCAAGGAGATCTGCGACTTTGTGCACCGGGCCTACACGCACAAATTGATGACCAGCACGAAGGGCAGCTTTTCAGCCCGGATCGATGACGACACTTTTCTGTTCACCCCGTATAACGTGGATCGGCGCGAGCTGGGTCTCGGCGATCTCGTGGTGGTCCGGCGCGGAACGCGTGCCGCAGGGCAGACCCCCAGCCGGGCGGGCAACATCCACAGCGCGATTTACCACGCACACCCGGAGATCCACGCTGTCGTCAACGCGCTGCCGGTTCACGCGTCGGCATTCAGCGCGAGCGATGCGCGCCTTGATACGCGCACCATCCCGGAAAGCTATTTGTTTCTGAAGGATGTCCACACCATCCGCTTCGAAGATCAGTATGGGGACCCCGCCGGAATCGCCCCGCTGATCGGGCCGAAAAACCCGGCCGCGCTTCTGGAGAACAACGGCGTGCTCGTGGCGGGGCTCACGGTTCTCGATGCGTTCGACCGGCTGGAAGTCCTCGAAGCCACCGCGACCGCGATCCTTCGCAGCCGGAGTCTGGGAGCCGTCCGTCCGATGTCCGACGGGGTGATCAAAGAACTTCTGGAAGCATTCCCCTCGATGTGAGATTTTCCTGTTCCGCACTTTGATGAAAATCACGCTCTTCATCCCCTGTTTCATGGACGCCTGCTTTCCGAAAGCCGGGGCGGGCGCGGTGGAAATCCTGGAGCGGCTCGGACACACCATTGATTACCCGCGGGAGCTCACCTGCTGCGGACAGCCCGCGTTCAACTCGGGGTATTGGCCGGAAGCGCGCGAGGTGGCCGTCAAAGTGCTGGACCGCCTCGGGAACTCCGAGGCCGTCGTCATCGTTTCAGGATCCTGCGGCGCCATGATCAAGAACTTCTACCCGGAACTTTTCGCCGGCACAGAAAACGAGGCGCGCGCACGCGACCTCTCGGCGAAGTGCCACGAATTCACCGACTTCCTGGTCTCCCGACTGGGCGCGGGCGATCTCGGCGCGCGGTTCCCGCACCGGGTGACATTCCACGACGGCTGCCACGGGCTGCGCGAACTTGGCATCAAACAACAGCCGCGCAAGCTGCTGGCCCACGTCCGGGGACTGGAGCTGGTCGAGATGGGGGAGGCCGAAAGCTGCTGCGGCTTCGGAGGAACGTTTTCCGCAAAATTTCCGATGATCTCGACGGCCATGGGAGAAAACAAATACGGCTCGGCGCTGGAAACCGGTGCGGAATATATCGTCTCGAACGATTCCAGCTGCCTGATGCACGTTCAGGGCCTTCTCGACCGGCAGGGAATACCGCTGAAGACAATCCACATCGCCGAGGTGCTGAACTCCCGCTGAGGGCTTTGCCAAATGAGCATCACCCGGGAAGCATCCGAGTTTAAAAAAGCGGCCGCCAAGCTGACGAAGGATTTGCGCCACCGCTCGCTCATCCGCAACGCGCTCAAAAAATACGAGGTCGCCCGCAACGCCAAGTGCTCCCTCTTCCAGGACTGGCAGGCCGCGAGGCAAACCGCCGCGGAAATCAAGTGGGATGCCATCAATCACCTCGACTCCCACCTCGCCGAATTCGCCCGAAACCTCGAAGCGCACGGCACGCATGTCCACTGGGCCGACACCGCCGCCCGGGCGCGGGAGATCATTTTAAAAATCGTCCGGGAAAAAAAGGCCCGTTCCATCATCAAATCCAAGGTGATGACCGGCGAGGAAATCCACCTCAACAAAGCCCTGGAAGATGAGGGATTCGACGTCGTCGAATCCGATCTCGGCGAATACATCGTCCAGCTTCGACACGAGGCGCCCTACCATTTTGTCTTCCCCGCCATGCATCTCACGCGCGGAGAAATCAGCGATCTTTTTGCGAGGGAACTCGGCACGGCCCCGACCGACAGCCCGGAGGAATTGACGATGATCGCCCGGCGGGTGCTGCGCGGCAAATACATCGCGGCGGACATCGGAATCAGCGGCGCGAATTTCGGCATCGCCGAAACCGGGATGATCTCGATCACGGAGAACGAGGGCAACGCCCGGCTCACCTGCGCGCTGCCCAAGGTCCATAT
>JBAXTX010000113.1:0-8755 GCA_037129975.1 Verrucomicrobiia bacterium
GAATCCGCGAGCCCCTGCGCGATGTTCTGGATGCTGCCGATCGAGCAGATGCAGCCTTTCCGCCAGAATCCGAAATACAGGACGGAAAAAATCCCGAGCCCCACGAGTCCGCGCCGCGACCGGTCGCGCAGCGCGAGCCACGCCGCCAGCACCAGAGCGGCAAGCAACACCGCGACATCAAGGTGGTCCAGCCACGGGCCGCGCGGCAGCGAGCCGGTCAATCCCGGCAGCAGGTGTCCGGTTTCGGTGAATTCGGGCGGCGGGAACCGCTGTGCGGCGAGCAACCAATTCATGGGGCACCTTCGCGGCTCTTGAACTTGTAGGGTTCGCCGGCGGAGACGCGGTGGATGGCGTCGGCGGGACAGGCGCGGGCGATCGAGCATGCGTTGCAGTGGACGCAAATGTCGTGGCGGATCTGGAGATGGAGCGAGCCGTTGCCGAACATCGTGCATCCCTTCACGCATTTCGCGCAGCCCACGCAGAGCGGCTCGTTGATCGTGTATTCGTAATACGGGTCCTCGACGAACGTGCGGAAGATCGCGCCGGTCGGGCAGAGCTGGTTCTCGGCGGCGGTGGTGAGCTTGTTTGGCTGCGGCTCGAAGTAGCCGGTGCACAACCGGCAATAGCCGCACATGTCGAAACTGTGGACGCACTTGACCGCCGATTGTTCGAGCACGCACTCGGTCGCGCACCGGCCGCACTGCGTGCATTTCCAGGGATCAATCTGCCAGACCGTGCCGTCGGCATTCGCCCTGCGGAGCAAGGCTGCGAGCACGCCGCCCAGACCGACCGCGGTGGCGCCCCGGACAAAAGCGCGCCGCTTCATCGTTGCGCCTCCTTCCATGGCAACGAGCAGCCGTCGGAAACAGCGCATCCACCGCATCCGCCGCGCGCCGCGCAATCCTGCTGACGGCGGAACAGCACCGCTCCGATCAGGCCGACCGCGCCGAGCAGCGCGCCGCGCGCCGCGGCCCGCAAAAATTCCCGGCGGGTTTTCGGTTCGGTGCTCATGCGGTTTTCGGCGTGAAGATGCGGACGGTTTTGGTCGCGGGGTCGAGTGCCAGAACGCGGCCGGTGGAATCGCAGGCGACATCGAAGCCGAACCCGGCCTGGCAATCGGCGCAGGCTTTCTTTGCGAGGTCCAAATCCTTCACGAGCAGATCGGGACCTGCGACGATGCCTTCGAATTTGCCTTTCACATCGTAAATCTTGATCCGGTTCAGGCCTTTCTCGCTGGTGACGAATTTGCCGTCCGGCCGCCGCGTGAAATAGACCGGATTGCAACAGCCGCAGAAGCCCTCGACCGCCATGGACGACGTGCCCCAGCCGAGTTCGAATTTGCCGTCGGTCGTGTAGGCTTCGATCTGGTGGCGTCCGGGGTTGTTCACCCAGAGCAGGCCGTCGCTGCCGAGCAGCACATGAAAATACGGGCTCGGAATCACGAACCCGGGATTGCCGTCGCCGGGGTGTCCGAACCGGCCGAGCGCCTTGCCGTCCGGCCCGCAACGGATGATCTCGCGCTGGCCGGCATCGGCCAGGTAGATGGCATCGGCGGCATCGGCGACGCCGGTCAGCCAGGTGTTTGCGCCAAGCGGTTCGCCAACGACCAGCGGCCTCCCGCCGCCGTCAAAAATCTCGAGGTGATCTTTCAACGCGACGCAGAGTCGCGCGGCCGTGGCGGCCAGGGCGAGCGGCTTTGCCGTGAGCGTGATGGTTGCCCGGACTTGGCCGGCGGGAGCGAGGCGTTTCACCGAGCGGTCGCCTCCGATGAAGATCGAGTTGTCCGGGCCGACGGCCAGGCATTTCGGGTCATCGAGTCCGGTCGGGATCGGCGTGGTTTCCCGGTAGAGCAACTGAGCGGGATCGGTGTGCTCGAACTGGCTCACGTCGTAGGTGAACCGCGAGTCGAGCGGCGGCTTTTCGGTTTTTCCTCCGCGCTTCCCGCACCCGGCGAGCCAGCCGGTCAGGCCCAGCAGCCCGATCCCTGCGGAGGAGAGAAAATTGCGCCGGTTGAAATTCGCGGGGCCGTTCATGGGTTGCCTCCGGCGATGTCCAGGCAAACCATCCGCGTCAGGTCACGGGCCAGCAACCGGCTGCCCGCGAGTGCCATCGGGGCCCAGGAGTCGTGGCCGTTGAGAACGCGATTTTTCACGAGCGGACGATACCCCGCGGGGCTGGCCTCCGCAAGAGTGAGCAGACCGTCGTCGTTCATCACGAAGAGCTTTCCGTCGGCGAGGAGAAACGGGCCGAGCCCGAACTTTTCCTTGCTGCCGCTGGTCCAGACGACCTTGCCCGCGAGGTCGAGGCAGGCGAGCTGGCCGTCGGGCCGCACGCCGTAGATGTGGTCCTGGTAAAGGATCGGCGTCTGCTGGGTCGCGCCGAACACGGACGCGGCCAGACGGAACAATTCCACCGGCACCATTTTGCCGTCAACCTCGGTGAGCTGGAGCATCTTGGCGCCGGCGTTGTAGCCGCCCGAAAAGAAGAGCTTGCCGCCGCCGGCGTCAATGGGGGAGGGAACGGTTGCGATCGAGATGGCCCACTGGTCGGTTTCCCACAAGAGCGCGCCGTCGGCGGCAGACACGCCCGCCACGCCACGGCTGGCGCAATAGACGTATTGGCGCTTGCCGGCAAACTCGACCGGCAAAATGGACGAGTGCGTCATTTTCCAGTCGTTCGGGTTGGGGGTTTTCCAAACCACTTTTCCGGTTGCCAGCTCGACCGCGATCATCAGCGCGTCGCCGCCCGGCGCGAGGATCACGCGTCCGTCATCCACGAGCGGGCACTGTCCGGCATACCATTCCGGGACTTCGGCGTTGTATTCCTTCACGAGATCAATGCCCCACACAAATTCTCCGGTTGCGGCGTCGAGGCAGACGACGTGGCATTTCGGTCCGAACGAGACGACATACCTGCCCGCGAGCGTCGGCGTCGTCCGGCTCATCCCGTGGTTGCGCTTCACTTTGACCGGGTAGGTGAAGCGCCAGATTTCTTTGCCGTCGGCCAGCGACAGGCAGCGCAGGGCGTCGGCGAAATTCTTCTGGTCGTAATCGAGCACATAAACCCGCCCGTCGCGCACGGCCGCGCCGGCATATCCTTCCCCGAGATCCACGGTCCAGAGCGGCGTCCATTTTTGGCCGATGGCGACGCGCCCGGCGGCGATGCCATCACCGTTGGGACCTCGGAACCTCGGCCAGGAACCCTCCTGGGCCGCGGGCGAGCCGGGCCCGGCGACAAGTTTGCCGGAGAGAAACGGCGACGCTTCCCCGGTCTGCCCGGCGCCCCCGGTGCTGTCCATGCCAGGTTGGCGTTCCTTGATGGATCCGAGGGGCTGGCGGGTGCTCCAGAAAACAAAGCCGGTTCCGAACACGGCTAAAAAAAACAGCGAGGCAATCACGACCCGCGGCCACGACGGTTCTGTTTGCGAGTCTGTCATTGTCCTCTGTCAGCTATCTTATAGGGGTTTGTTTTCAATTCAATTTCCCTTCCAAAAGGATCTTGTCTCAGTTGGTCGGTCCATTAGCATACCTAATCCCGCGGCTCCCTCAACCCATGAAACTCATCCTTCTTCTTTGTTCTGTGCTTGGCGCTTTTTTCTGCATCCCAACCGCCGCGGTTCAGGCGGAGGACTGGCCCGGATACCGGGGCGCGACCGGCGACGGGATTTCCACGGAAAAACTGAATCTGAACTGGTCCGCCAAGCCGCCCAAGGTGCTGTGGAAAGTCCCGACAAACACCGGCTTCAGCTCGTTCGCCGTTGGCGGCGGCAAGGCGTTCACCCAGGTGGTGCGCGACATGAACGGCTCTCCCCGCGAAATTTGCGTGGCGCTTGACGCGGCCACGGGAAAAGAATTGTGGGCTGCGGATCTGGCGGTGGGCAAGGGTTACAGCGGCGGCGGCAAGGGGGATGGCCCGCGTTCGACGCCGGCCGTGAGCGACGGCGTTGTTTGCGTGTTGACTCCCGACCTCGTGCTGCACGGACTCGCTGCGGAAACAGGCAGGCCGCTTTGGACGCATGATCTGCTCAAGGAATACGCGGCGAAAAACATCGGCTGGAACAGCGCGGCCTCGCCGGTCATCGACGGCGATCTGGTTTTCGTCATGGGCGGCGGCGCCGGCCAGTCCCTGCTGGCTTTCAACAAAAAGAGCGGGCAGGTGGTTTGGAAAACCGGCACCGAGGCGATTACCCATGCGACGCCGGTGGCGGCCACCATTCTGGGCGAACGGCAGGTGATTTTTTTCTGCCAGAGCGGGCTCGTGTCGCTGGCGGCCAAGGACGGCAGTTTGCTGTGGAAATTTCCCTATAAACATCAAGGGTCCTCTGCGGCTTCCCCTGTCGTCAGCGGTGACATTGTCTATTGCTCGGCCGCTTACAATGTGGGGGGCGGTGCCTGCAAGATCACCAGGCAAGGGCTCAGTTACACCGCGACTCCCTTGTGGCAGACTCCCGGCAATGCGGAAGTGGCCAATCATTGGAGCACACCGGTTTGCAAGGATGGCCATATCTACGGTATGTTCGGCCACGGCGGGTACAATGTGGGGCCGCTCAAGTGCGTGGAGATCGCCACCGGCAAGATCAAGTGGACGCAGCCCGGCTTCGGAGTGGGTAACGTCATCCTGGCCGACGGCAAGATTCTCGCGCTGGCGGACAATTGCGACCTCGTCGTCGTTGATCCCACACCCGATGCCTACAAGGAACTGGCCCGCATCAAGACGGTCGCCGGCAAATGCTGGTCCACTCCCGCCGTGAGCAACGGCCGCATTTTTGTCCGCAGCACCGAGGAGGGAGCCTGCCTGGAAGTCCTTCCGCCCTGATCACGCGCCCCGCCACTTTCCACAATACACCACCACAAAAACTCCTATGATCAAACCCCTCGACAGAGCCAAAGACAGCGTCCTCGGATTTTCCCTCGGCGGCAAACTCCACGACGAAGACTACGCGCAATTTGTACCCGCCGTGGATGCGGCCATCGCGAAACACGGGAAAGTCCGCCTGCTCGCGCACTTTGTGGATTTCCACGGCTGGGACCTTCACGCGCTCTGGGACGACATCAAGTTCTCCACCACCCATTGCACCAAAATCGAACGCATCGCCCTGGTCGGCGACCGGCGCTGGGAGGAATGGATGGCGAAGGTCTGCAAGCCGTTCACGATGGCTCAGATTCGATACTTTGATGCGTCGCAGATGGATGCCGCCTGGGCGTGGCTCGAAGAGGTTTAGGTTTCCTCACGCGATCGGACCGGCCGGCTTGAGGCCGTTGCTTCCCGCAGCGCGGCGGTGGCAAAGACCAGCGGGTAAAGCCGCTCGTAATACCAGAGCCGGGCAAAGTAAAATCCGATGGGAGCGGCCTCGTGCCACTGTCCGGCCCCGATTCTGGCGGCAAGCCACGAGGCCCCCATTTGAACCGACTTTTGCGCTCCGGTCCATTCTTCCGGATGCGCGGCGAGGGCTTCGATCGCGAGGGCCGTCTCTTCGACGGAAGACGCCGCACCGGGCGCGCCGGCCCAGCCCCCGTCGGGGTTTTGCTTTGCCACGAGCCATCGCGCCGCCGCGGCCGCGAGCGGTTCCGCTTGCGGCCGGTTCAAGTTCCGCAGGGCCAGGAGAACGCGCGCGGTCCCGTAAAGAGGGTTTTCCTCGTCCGGAGATTCCTGGTGTCCGAACCAGAGCGGGATCCACGCGCCGTCCGGCCTTTGATTTTTCGCAAGAAATCCGAGAGCCCGGGAAATGGCGCGCCCGGTGCGTTCCCTCAGGGCGGGAGGCAATTCGTCCTGCCACTCCGCCCAGGCGCGCAGGGCATGGGCCGTGATGTCCGGGCTGCTCCGGTCGAACGGCAGCGCGCCCCAGCCTTTGCAGAAAGTTGGAATGCCTCCGTCGCCGTTTTGCAAATTGACGAGCCATCGCACCCCGGCGGCCGCGGCGTGGCATGTGGCATTATCCGGGGGTCCCAGCCGCCGCAACGCCAGCAGCGCGCCCGCCGTATCGTCGGCATCGGGCACCCCGCCCGGCTGATCGGTCCATGCCCAGCCGCCCGGCGCGGCCCGGGTGTGGGGATGAGCCGCGCGATACTGCTGGCCGAGCAGCCATTCGCGGATCGGCTCCGCCGCAGGTGCGGGCAGCGCGCCTTCCACTCCCCCCAAAGCCTGGACCGCGAGGGTGGTCAGCCACGTCGCCAAATTGGTGTCAATGGCCCAGCTCCCGTCGGGTCGCGCCGAGCGCACGAGAAAATCAACGCCGCGCGTCACGAGCGGGTGGGCTGTCAGGCCCATCGCGGCGAGGCTCATGGTGACAAAGGCCGTGAGCGGCGTGGCTTCGAGAAATCCGCCGTTGGTCGGCTGGATCCGCGTGAGGGTGCGCAAGGTGGATTCCCGCACCGCCCGGCGGAGCCAGCGCATGAGCGGGTTGCGGGTCGGTCGGAAATGGTGGCGCACCTGGCCGATGGCAATCAGCGCGGGCAGGGCGTAGCTGACCACCGGCAGGCGCAGCGCTCCAAACCAACCGGCGGGCAGCGCGGCCAGCTCAAACGGCAACTGGGCGATGTCGCGCCACGCCTGCCCGCCCGTTCCCAACCGGCCCGCAATCGCGCACAGCGTGAGAATGGGAATCGAAAACGTCCGGTCTTTGCCATACCGCGTCGCGATGGCGCGAACGATCGCGGCGGGCTCGAGCGTCCCCGTGCGCGAACGAAGCCAGGTTTCGGCCGCTTCCACCGTGGCGCGCCAGCGTTCCCCGGTTCCCTGCGCGAAGCCAAACGCGGCCCAGACAAGCGTGGTGGTGCTGATGTTGCTCAGGCTCCGGTCCGTGTCCCCCCAGCCACCGTCGCTGTTTTGATTGGCGGACAACCACGCCAGCCCGGCGTCGATCAGCGTGGGAATTTCGCGGCGCGTCCCCGAAGAATTCCTGGCGACCACGGCCAGCGCGCAGACCGCCGTTGCCGTCGCCAGCGCGCTGCGGGAAAGCTCGCCCGTCCAGTATCCATGCGGGTTCCGGGCGGCAAGCAGCGCCGCCGCCGCTTTCTCGTGCGCACCAACAAAAAAAAGAGTCTTGTAAAAAGTTCCGCAAGACGGGTTGTTCATGTCTGATTTTTCCACCATGCCTTCTGAAATCCCGGACACTCTATTTTACAAGCGCTGCGAGTTCACCACCTATTTGCCGTTGGCCCGCCGCTACAGCCCGTCCCATTTCTGGCTGGCGTCCGAGGAGCCGGGCCTCTGGCGCATCGGCTTCACGAAGTTCGCCACGCGCATGCTGGGAGAAATCGTGGACCACCATTCCGACCCCGCGCCCGGCGCCACGGTTTCCCCGGGACAGGTCATCGGCTGGGTCGAGGGATTCAAAGCGCTCACGGAACTTTTCTGCGCCGCCTCCGGGGAATTTTGTGGCGCGAATCCCGCCTTGAAGGAAAAGATCAGCCTGATTTCCAGCGATCCATACGGCGAAGGATGGATCTACCGGGTGCGGGGCGAGCCCGACGCGACGTGCGTTGACGCAGAGGGTTATCGGGCCATATTGGATGCCGTCATTGACGGGATTCTCGAAAGCCGCCCATGAGCCCGCGCATTCTTTATTGCCACTGCACGAACGCCCGTGTGTTGCCTGACGCGACACGGGAGGCGGTGCTTCGTGCCTTGTGCGATGCGGGGATGCCCTTCGACGCCGTGGCCGATTTGTGCGAACTCTCCGCGCGGCGCGATCCGCTTTTAAAATGTCTGGTTGCCTCCGGCCGGGTCGTTGTGGCCGCCTGCCACCCGCGCACCGTGCGTTGCCTCTTCGCCGCCGCCGATGCCGGGCTGCCAACGGAAACCACGCGGCTTCTCAACCTCCGCACCGAAAGTCCCGAAACGATTTGCGCCGAACTGCGCGGGATCCCGGATGGAGAAACCGCCCTGCCGCCGCGCGATTTTCCAACGCTTCGCGACCGGCTCGATTCTGCCGCCGCGCCGTCCGACGATTGGATCCCGTGGGCTCCGGTCATTGACTACGACCGATGCACGGGTTGCATGCAATGCCTGAGCTTCTGCCTGTTCGGAGTTTACGGAGTGGACGCCGATTCCCGCATCGAAGTGCGCCATCCGCAGCAGTGCAAAACAAACTGCCCCGCCTGTGCGCGCGTCTGTCCCGAATCCGCGATCCTCTTCCCCAAGCACAACGCCGATGCGATCAACGGGGGCTTGACCGCCGGAAAGGAGGCCACGCACGAGGCGATGAAGGTCGATCTTTCCGCGCTCCTCGGCGGCGACATTTACTCGCGGTTGCGCGAGCGCAGCCCCCGGTTCTCCAAAGAACGCGACCCGGCACAGGCGCTTCAGGAACGCCGCAAATACCTCGCCGCCCTCGCCCAAGCCGGGGAGATCCCGGCTCCCTGGAGCAGCGAGCCCGAACCGCCCAAGCCATCCCCAACGCCGCTGCCGACAACCCGGAAGCGTTCGTTTTTCGACAACAGGGACTAGAGGAACAGGAACACCAGAAGCATCACGGCTGTCGGGAACAGGGCGGCGAGGAAGAGTTTTGCGGCGCTCACGCCCTCGTCGCCGAAGTGCGCCTGGAGGAGCGACTGTCCGGCCGGGTTGGGGGCATTGGCAATGACCGTCAAGCCGCCGCCCGCGACCGCGCCGGCAACAACGGCCATTTTGGCCTCGGGAGAGAAGGAGGGAACCAGCGAAGCGAGGTAGGTTATCGCGGCATTGTCATTGAAAGCGGTGAGGACGGTCGAGCCGAAGAGCAGGGGCACGGAGCCCATGCTGCACAACACCGGCT
>JBAXTX010000114.1:0-8752 GCA_037129975.1 Verrucomicrobiia bacterium
TGTTGAGGATGATCTCTTTCATACTTGTCGTGCAGGAGAAGCTGGCTGAGCCGCCTCCGGAACTTGTCGAGGCTGAGATTGCGCTCGATCAGCCCGCTGTGGCAAATCGAAACCTGTCCGGTCTCCTCGGAAACCACGATGGCGACGGCGTCGGATTCCTCGCTGAGGCCGAGACCCGCCCGGTGGCGCAGCCCGAGATTCCGGTCGAGATCCTCGCGCTGGGTGAGAGGGAAAATGCAGGCGGCGGAAACGACACGGTCGCCGCGCATGATCATCCCTCCGTCGTGCAGGACGGTTTTCGGCTGGAAGAGCGTGAGGACGAGCTCCTTCGAATAATCGCCGTCGAGAAGGACGCCGGTTTCGGAAACCGACTTGAGGCTGATCTCGCGCTCGATCGCGATCAGCGCGCCGAATCCCTTGCTGGCCAGCTCGAAGACCGTGTCCGTGATTTCCTCGATCGTCTCCCGTTCCTCGAAGGCGGACGTGAAAAAATGGTGGCTGCCGAGTTCGGTGAGCGCCCGCCGGAGCTCGGGCTGGAAGATGACGACGAGGGCGATCGCGAGGAAGACAGAAAAGCTCCGCAGGATCCACCCGATGACCACGAGATTGAGCAGTTGGGAAACCAGAGTGAGAGTCAGGAACACCAGTGCCAGGCCGATCAGTATCCGTGCCCCGTGGGTTCCCCGCAGGTAGAGGTAGGTGTAATAAAGGACGATCGCAAGAATCAGGACCTCCACTCCGGAGGTCCAGCTTCCGCTGAGAAATTTCGCCGTCGTCTCAAGCATCGCCGAGTATCGCCTCGGTCATCCGAAGCGCCTCCCGGTTGGGTTTGACATCATGGACCCGGAAAATCTTCGCCCCGCGCTCGCGGCACAAGCTGGTCAGGCAGACGCCCGGCCAGAAACGATCGGCCGGGTCCGCGCTCCCGGAAATCCAGCCGAGAAACGATTTCCGGGAGACCCCGACCAGGAGCGGACGTCCGAATTCCAGAAACGAGCCGAGCCCGGAAAGCAACTGGCTGTTGTGCTCCGGGGTCTTTCCAAATCCGATTCCTGGGTCGAGGGCGATGCTCATCGGGTCAATGCCGCACTCTACCGCCCGCCGGAGTGCCTGTCGAAAAAAATCCCCGACCTCGGCCACGACATCGCGGTAATGCGGGGCTTCCTGCATCATCCGGGGCGTCCCCTGCATGTGCATGATGACCACCCCGGCTCCGGTGCGCGCGACAAGTCCCGCCATGTCGGGATCGCCGCGCAGTCCGCTCACATCGTTGACGATATCGGCCCCGGCGGAGAGCGCCGCTTCCGCGACGGCCGCCTTCGATGTGTCAATGGAAATGCGGCCCCGGCCCGCGAGCCCCCGGATCACCGGAAGAACCCGGCGAAGTTCCTCATCCTCCGGAACCGCCAGCGATCCCGGTCGTGTGGATTCGCCGCCAACGTCGGTCACGTCGGCCTGCTCGGCGACCAGGCGGAGGCCGTGCAAAATGGCGGCGGCGGGAGAAGGAAAGCTGCCGCCGTCGGAAAACGAATCGGGGGTCGCATTGAGCACGCCCATGATCCAGCCGCGCCGCGAGAGGTCGTGGTCGCGGCCGCGGATTCGCCAGATCATTTTTCGAGGCGGATGCGCGCCGAGCGTCCGTGCGCGTCGAGCCCCTCGATTTTGCTGAAAGTCTCCAGAAATGGCAGCGAGGCGCGGAGCGACGGCTCATCGAACATCACAACGCTTGTCCGGCGCTGGAACTGATCCGCCGTGAGCCCGGCGAACGACTTGCCGGCACCACCGGTCGGGAGCTCGTGGCTCGGCCCGGCGAGAAAATCACCGCCCACGACCGGCGAGAGTCCGCCGAGAAAAATCCCGCCGGAAGTCGTGAGGTGCAGGGCGATCTCCCCCGGCTGCGCGGTCGCGATCGAGACATGCTCGGAGGCATGGTCGTTCGCCAGCTTGATCGCGGATTCCATGTCGGGGACCAGGACGAGCGCCGCGTTCTTCAGGGCGGCCGAAAGTTCCTTCGGACGCTTCGAGAGCTTGATCTGCCTGGCAAGCGCCTTTTCCACGGCGGAGAGAATTTTCCGGGAGTCTGTCACCAGCACGGCCTGGCTGCCGGTTCCGTGCTCGGATTGCGCCAGGATGTCGGCCGCGATCCAATCCGGCCGCGCGGTTCTGTCGGCAATCACGAGCACTTCGCTCGGGCCGGGAAGCAGGTCCACGGCCACGCGTCCGAAGACCTGGCGCTTCGCCTCGACCACAAACGCGTTCCCCGGACCAAAAATCTTCTGGACCGGGCGGATGGTTTTCGTCCCGCAGGCGAGGGCGGCAATCGCCTGGGCGCCGCCGGCGCGGTAAATTTCCGTGGCTCCGCATTCGGCGAGCGCCGCGAGGAGCGCGGGATGCACTCCGCCGTTTTTTCCCGCCGGGGTGACGGCGACGATCTCGGGAACCCCTGCCGCGGCGGCCAGCGTGCAGGTCATGATCGCGGAGGAGACCAGCGGAGCCGTGCCGCCGGGGATGTAGATGCCCACTCGTCGGAACGGATCGAACCTCTCGCCGACAATCGCCCCCTGGCTGTTCTTCATGAACCAGCTTTTGCGCAGGCTGCGGCGGGCGAAATTCCGCACGTTCGCGCGCGCGGCGGAAATCGCGCGGCGGGTCTCGGCGGGCAGCTCGGCGATCGCGCGGGCGGTCTCGGCGGGCGCCACCGGGATCTGTGAGGGCGTCAGCACCGGACCCCCGAATTTTTTGGTGTATCGGATCAGCGCGGCATCGCCGTTCGACTCGACGGCCGCGAGGATCTTCGCCACGACCGCGCGGACTTTGGGATCCGGGGTGGCGCGTCGGTTGAGCGCGGCGATGGCTTTTTTGTAGCCCTTGTCTTCGGGACGGAGAACTTTCATGTCAGCGGAGGCAGGCCAGGACAAAGGCCGCGAGGAAGATGTTCGCCAGCGCGAGCTCGAAGAAAAAATACCAGCCCAGCTTCATGAGCTGGTCGTAGCGGAACCGCGGGAGCGTCCAGCGCACCCAGATGAACAGGAGTAGGATGGCGCAGACCTTGGCGAAGAACACGCCGATGTTGACCAGCCCGAAGAAAATTCCGGGCAGGCCGGGCAACGAGCCGTCGGGAACCAGCGGCAGGCTCCAGCCGCCGAGGAAGAGGGTCACGATCACGCCGGAGCCGGCGATCATCGCCGCGTATTCGCCAAGAAAAAACAGCGCGAATCCCATCGAGGAATACTCGGTGTGATACCCTCCGACAAGCTCCTGCTCGGCCTCCGGAAGGTCGAAGGGCAGCCGGTTGGTCTCGGCAAACATCGCGACCAGAAACACGAAAAACGAAATCAGCATCGGGATCCAGAGCGCGGCGCGCTGGAGCGACCACCCCGCCGCGCAGGCCGCCCCGATCGCCCGCCAGTCGCCGGCGAGAATCATCCGCCAGTCAAGACCCTTCGGCCACCACGGCGAGACAAGCCATCCGTTCCGCACCTGCCAGTTCACGATGTCCGGAAGACTCAGCGTCCCGCAGAGCATGAAGACCGGAATCACCGACAGCCCGAGCGCGAGCTCGTAGGAGATCATCTGCGAGGTGGATCGGATCCCTCCCAGAAACGGGTATTTCGAATTCGACGCCCAGCCGGCCAGCACGATCCCGTAAACCCCCAGCGACGATACCGCAAAAACATAAAGAACCCCGATGTTCAGGTTCGCGATCACCATCGGCACCGGGTGGCCGTTGGCGTCCCGGAACAGGAAGCTCCCGAATGGCAGCACCGCCAGCACCAGGATCGGCGGGATCATCGCCAGCTTCGGCGCGATGTAGTAGTAAAACTTGTTCACCCCGCCCGGCATGAAATTTTCTTTCAGCAGGAGCTTCATCGCGTCGGCAATCGGCTGGCCGAGCCCGAGGAACGGAAGGTCTTTCTTCATCCCGAACAATGTCAGCGGGATTCCGACGCGGTTCGGCCCGACCCGGTCCTGGATCAGCGCGCAGACTTTCCGCTCGGCATAGACCGTATACGAGACGAGCCCGAGGATCACGCCCAGCAGGCAGATCGTCTTGGCCAGCGATGTCCAAACCAGAAAGACCTCCGGCAGGAAGAGCATGCTCCATATGTCCATCAAATCTCCTTATCTTCTTCCCGCATCCCCTGTCGAGAATCAAGGTGGAAAAAGGGGAAGGGATAAAAGCGGAAGGAACAGGCGGGAATGGGTGATGCCAGTTCTCGGAATGATCCGGACTCTTATCACGAGAGTCGGTGTGGGACCAACGTCTCGTTGGCTCCCGGTGCGGCAGGCCGACAAGCTGTCGCGCGAGTCGTGCGTTTCAGAAGTCCGGTTATTTCCAAGAGACGGTGTGACAGGGCAATCGCGTTGCCCATGTGGCATGGGCGTCCTGCCGGATGCGATGTGGACCGTCGGCCCTCCTGCACGCGCTCCCGCCGCCGCCGGGCCTTATCGAAAGGCCTTTGGCGGGCCGAGGATTTCACGGAGGACGATCGCCTGGCGCACACCGCCGCGTGAGCGAAGGACGTCCGAAAAAGCGCGGGAGGAGGCCGTGTGCTGGGGCGGCATGAGAGGACGGGCCCCGGGAACTGTCTTCTTTGCGGCCGGCGGTTTTTGTCTGGAAGGCAGAGGAACGAAAGCCGGGGCCGGCGGCAATTGCGGAGGCGCTTCGATTTGCGAATGGAGGGGAGGTTCTTCGACCGGGACTCCCAGCGCTTCCATGAGTTTGCGCATTTCTTCAGAAGGATCTTTCCGCGGAGGGACGGCGTTTTTTTCGTCGGACGGAAGGAAGGGATTGCCTTCGGGTATCCCCTGCTGTTCGCGCTCGTGCTTCCGCTGCTCGCGGATTTCTGAGGATCTCTGGATCAGCCAGTTCACCAGGCTGATGAGGCCGATGATGACGAGGATGACGAGCTGTTCCATGCGCGGGGCTTGCGGGTAAAAAAAGCGGCGGTCAGCCGAGCGGAGCTTTTTCCGGGCCGGCGATGCTTTCGCGCATCGAGGTGTCGGACTGGATGTTTTTCATTTTCATGTAGTCCATGATTCCGAGGTTTCCGCTGCGGAATGCCTCCGCCATCGCCTGCGGGACCTGGGCCTCGGCTTCGACGACCTTCGCGCGCATTTCCTGCGTCCGGGCTTTCATCTCCTGCTCGGTGGCGACCGCGGCGGCGCGGCGCATTTCCGCCTTCGCTTGGGCGACGACCTTGTCCGCCTCGGCCTGCTCGGCCTGGAGCTTGGCGCCGATGTTGTCGCCGACGTCCACATCCGCGATGTCCACCGAAAGGATTTCGAATGCGGTCCCGCTGTCGAGTCCCTTCTGGAGGACGGTCTTCGAGATCCGGTCGGGATTTTCGAGGACGTCTTTGTAGGAGGTGGACGACCCGATCGAGGTGACGATGCCCTCGCCGACGCGGGCGATGATCGTCTCCTCGGTGGCGCCGCCGACGAAACGATCGAGGTTCGAGCGGACGGTGACGCGCGCGCGGACCTTGACCCCGATGCCGTCGCGGGCGACCGCGTCGATCGTCACCCGCCCGGTGGCCGGATTCGGACAGTCGATGACCTTCGGGCTGATGCTCGTGCGGACCGCTTCCAGCACGGTCTTGCTGGTGCCTTTGATCGCGAGGTCAATCGCGCAGGCGCGGTTGAAATCGAGCGTGATGCCGGCTTTGTCGGCGGCGATGAGCGCGAGCACGACATGGGCGACGTTGCCTCCGGAAAGGAAATGAGCCTCGAGGAGATCCGTGCCGAGCGGGATGCCCGCCTTCACCGCCGTGATCCTGCTGTCCACGATCAACCCGACGGGAACGCGGCGCAGGCGCATCCCGATCAGCTTGGCGAACGGGACCGGCGCGTCCGCGATTTTTGCCCGCAGCCAGACCCCGAAAAAGTTGGTCAGGACGATGACAAGGACGAGGCCGACGACGAGGATGATTCCGAAAACGACGTAGAGGGCGAGCTGGGTGATTTGTGCGATCATAATTTGCGCGGAATCATGGCACAGGATCGCGGTCTTGCGCAGAAAATTCTTTTGCGGGCGGCTCACCGCGTCACTGCGCCGGCAAATTCTCTGTTGATTTCCAGGAGATGGCATTAGAACCCTCCCATGAGATTTCTCCTTGTGGTGCTGGCCGGTTGGGTTGCGCTTTCCGCACGGGGCGAAGACGTGATCCGCGTGGGGGTCCACGACAAGCCGCCCTATGCAACCAAGACGGCCGACGGGGGATGGGATGGCATCGGAGTCAAACTCTGGAAGATGGTCGCGCTCGAAACCGGGCTGCGCTACGAATTCGTCGAGATGCCGTATGCCGAAATTCTTCCCGCGGTGACGGACGGGAGGCTCCAGGCCGCCGTGGGCGAGATCGAGATCACCGCCGCGGCCGAAAAGCTCATCAATTTCACGCAGCCCTACATCCAGTCCTCGACCGGCGTCGCCCTTCAACAGGGAGTCTGGCATCCGGATTGGATTGCGATCGTGAAAGAGTTCTTCAACTGGACTCTCGTGGAAATCCTTCTGGCGATTTCCGCCGGACTCGTTCTGGTGAGCGCTTTGGTCTGGATTCTCGAGAGGCACCACCACGTCGGGCACTTCCGCGGGGGACTCTCGGGGTTCGGCTCCGCGCTCTGGTTCTCGGCCTCGACCATGACGACTGTCGGCTATGGCGACAAGACGCCCTCCACATTCTGGGGGAGGGTGGTTTCTTTTGTTTGGATGCTGGCGGGAGTTTTGCTTGTGGCCGGGTTCACGGCGGCCGTCGCATCGAGCGTGGCCACGGCGAGAGTCAGCGAAATGATCGCCCGGCCGGGCGACCTCGCCCGGGTTTCCTGCGGCACACTCGACGGATCGGTCGCCCAAAAATATCTGCTGCAGCACGGCATCGCCTCGAGGACATACGACTCGATCGGGAACGCGCTGCGCGCCCTTTCCAAGGGAGAAATCCAGGCGGTGGTCGCCGACAAAATCGCCCTCCGCTACCTCTCGGGAAAAATGGCGGAAGAAAATCCGCCTGTCCGCTACATGATTTCCCACGTCAGTTTCCAGAACGTGTTTGTCGGCATCCCGGTCCACGACGGATACGCGGGATACGAGGCGATCAACGTCGCCGTCCTGAACGCACTCTCCTCCCCGGAGTGGGAGGAAACCGTCAAGCAGTGGCTGGGCGGCGGGGACAAATGATCCGGAGGTCATTCCGCCGGGCGCCGGTTTTTTCTTGATCTGCGACCGACGAAGGGCTCAGAAGTGCGGCGTGGCCAGATCCTTCAAAGACCTTTCCCCCGGCGAGGTGCTGGCGCTTGCGATTTCGCTCGAGGAGGATGATGCCCGGATCTACGGGGATTTTGCGAGCCGGCTGAAGGAGAAGTATCCGGCGACGGCGGTGATGCTGGAGGCGATGCGGGCGGAGGAGCAAACCCACGCCGCGCGCCTGATGGACATGCACCGTCAGCGTTACGGGGAACACATTCCGTTCGTCCGCAGCGGGGACGTGAAGGGATTCATCCGGCGCAAACCGCTCTGGCTGTCGCGCACATTGAGCGTCAAGCAGGTCCGCGAAACCGTCGGGGTCATGGAGGAGGAGTCCCTCCGGTTTTACCAAAGCGCCGCGAAGCGCACGACCGATCTCGCCGTCCGCTCGCTCCTCAATGAGCTCGCCGCCGTCGAGCAGGTCCATGAAAACATGGCGGCGGACATGAAGGAGGATCTCGAAACCTCCGGAAAACGCAAATCCGAGGACGAGGTGGCGCGACGGCTTTTTGTTCTTCAAGTGATCCAACCGGGTCTGGCCGGGCTGATGGACGGTTCGGTTTCCACGCTCGCCCCGGTTTTTGCCGCGGCGTATGCGACGATGAACAGCCGGGATGCTTTCCTCGTCGGCATGGCGGCGTCGCTCGGGGCCGGCATCAGCATGGGATTCGCAGAGGCGCTCTCGGACGACGGAGTGCTCAGCGGCCGCGGGCATCCGTGGGCGCGCGGGATCGTCTGCGGACTCATGACCACGCTCGGCGGCATCGGACACACCCTGCCGTTCCTCATCGCGAACTTTCACCTGGCCATGGCCGTGGCGGTCGCGGTCGTGGCCGTCGAACTGGCCGTGATCTCGTGGATCCGCCACAAATACATGGACACCCCGCTCCTCGCCGCCGCCTTTCAAGTCGTCGTCGGCGGCGTCCTGGTGTTCATCACCGGCATCCTGATCGGGTCGGCTTGATTCCGGTCAGGGCAACTGGGACGAGCCCATGAGGAATCGGTCGGTTTCGCGGGCGGCGCCGCGGCCTTCGTTGATTGCCCAGACGACAAGCGACTGTCCGCGGCGGCAGTCGCCGGCGGCAAAGACGTTCGGGATGCTCGTCGTGTATTTTTCGTATTCGGCCCCGGCGTTTCCGCGCGGGTCGCGCTCGACTCCGAGGGCTTCCAAAAGCGGGGCTTCCGGCCCGAGAAATCCCATGGCCAGAAGGACGAGTTGGGCGGGGATGACGCGCAGGGTTCCCTCGATATCGCGCGGAACGAAGCGGCCCTGGGCGTCTTTCTCCCAGCGGATATCCGTGATCTCGACCGCTTCGAGCCTGCCGTTGTCATCGGTCAGGAATCGTTTCGCCGTGATCTCGTATTGGCGCGGATCCCGGCCCTGGATGGCCGCGGCCTCCTCCTGGCCGTAATCCATTTTGTAAACTTTCGGCCACTCCGGCCAGGGGTTGTCCGGCGCGCGTTCGAGCGGCGGCATGGGAAGGATTTCCAACTGCGTGACCGACGCGCAGC
>JBAXTX010000115.1:0-8748 GCA_037129975.1 Verrucomicrobiia bacterium
TTTCTTGGCATCGAGGTTCTGCTTTCGCAAACATTATGGAGACGCTTGCCCTGACATTCGGGTCCCCGCTCTGGCTTTGGGGGCTGGTGGCTGTTCCGGTTTTTGCCGCGCTTTATGCGTGGTCGCAACTCCGCTGCCGCGCGCTGGTGGAGAGGGTTGTCGCCCCGCGTCTGCGCGAAAAGCTCGCCGGATCGGTCAGCATGGCGCGCCGTGCGGTCAGGGCCTGCCTTGTCCTCGCCGCCTTTGGCCTGGCTGTTGTCGCCCTGGCCCAGCCGCGCTACGGATTCATCCAGCGGGAGGTCAAACAAAAGGGCCGGGACATCATCGTGGCGGTGGACACCTCGCGAAGCATGCTGGCCACAGACGTGGCGCCAACCCGGCTCGCCCGGGCCAAGCTCCTCACGCAGGACCTCATCCGCCTGCTTAAAGGCGACCGTGTCGGCCTCGTCGCCTTCGCCGGGTCGGCGTTCCTCCAGGCTCCGCTCACTCTCGATTATTCCGCGGTCATCAACGCTCTCGACGAGCTGGATACCAACGTGATTCCCAAAGGGGGAACAAACATCGCCGCGGCCATCGCCATCGCCGCGGAGGCATTCGGGAAAGCCGAGGGCCAGACCCGCGCGCTCGTTATCCTCACCGACGGCGAGGAGCTGGATGCCGACGGGATCGCGGCGGCAAAAAAAGCGGCCGCCGCGGGCATCCGCATCTTTACGGTCGGCATCGGATCCTCCGAGGGCTCGCTCATTCCGTTCCGGTCGGACGAAGGCCGGCAGGATTTCGTCCGCGATGTCTCGGGCAAGCCGGTGCAGTCGCGGCTTGACGAGGCGCGGCTCCGCGAAATCGCCAAGGAAACCGGCGGGTTCTACGTCCCGATCGGTCCGGAGGCCGCGAGAGAGGTTTTTCAGCAGGGGATCGAGCCGATGAATCTCGCGGAGACCGGCGTTTTCTCCGCCCGCCAGCCGCTCGAGCGATATCAATGGCCGCTCGGGTTTGCCGTTGCCTTTCTGGTCCTCTGGCTGCTTCTCGGGGAACGCCGCCGCATCTCCGCAGGCATCCGTGCCGCCGCCTGCTGGCTGGCTTTCCTGGCTCTGCCGGGCACCTCGCACGCCTCCTCCGCGCTGCAAAGCTACCAGGCTGGGAATTACGAGGAGGCCCGGAAGGCATACGAGACGCATCTCAAGTCCTTGCCGGAATCCCGCGAAGCCGAGTTCGACGCCGGGGCTTCCGCCTACAAACTCAATGACTTCGAGCAGGCGATCTCGCATTTCACAAGCGCCCTCCTTTCCGAGAAAAAAAAACTCCGCGAAGACTCCGCCTACAACCTCGGGAACTCGCTCGTCCGCCGTGGCGAAACCGCAAAAGAAAACGCCGCAAAGAAAGCGGACTGGGGGAATGCCATCGAGCAATATACCGAAGCGCTCAACCTCGCCCCGAAAAACACCCGGGCGAAAGAAAATCGCGACATCGTAAAGAAACTCCTCGAAGACCTCGAAAAACAGGAAAAACAGCAGGAGCAAAAAAAGGACAACAAGGACCAAAAGAAGGATCAACAGAAGGATCAGAACAAGGACCAGCAGAACAAGGATCAACAGAGCAAGGATCAGCAGAGCAAGGATCAGCAGAGCAAGGATCAGCAGAACAAGGATCAACAGAACAAGGATCAAAAAGACCAGAGCCAAAAGCAGGACCAGAAAGACCAGCAAGACAAAAAAGACGGTCAGAAAGACGAGCCAAAAGACCAGAAGGACAAGCCGGGCGACCAAAAAGACAAGTCCCCTGAGTCCCCTAAGTCCCAGCCCACGCCGAGCGATCAAAAAAAAGACGGGCAGCAGAAGCCTGCCGCCACGCCGACACCGACGCCCGGAGAGAAAAAAGAAGGCGACGTGAAAGCCAACACCGGAGGTGACAAGAAAGAGGAGAAAGACCAGAAGCCGGGGCAGCCCGCAGGCGATGAGCAGGAAAAGGAAGGCGAAATGAGCGCCGCCCAAGCCCGCGCCCTCCTCAAGTCCTTGAACTCCGAGGAAGAAAAAGTCAATCTGATACAACAACCCTACACGGAGACGACTCTGCGTGACTGGTGATTTTTATATGAAACGTGCCCTGGCCATTCTCGTTCCGCTTTTCCTGACCGCCTCTTCGCTGTGCGCTCAGGAGATCGTCGCCGGACTCTCCAGCCCGAGGGCACAAGTCGGCGAACCGGTCCAGCTTGTCGTCACGGTGCGCGGCGCGCGAGGGGCGGAGGTGCCGGAGACGATTTCTGTCAAAGGCCTCATGATCAAACTTGCCGGACGTTCGACGAATTTCGAACTGCAAAACCTCAAGTTCACTTCCACCCTCACCTACACCTACCTGGTCGTCCCGCAAGCCGAGGGCGACTTCATGATTCCTCCGTTCGATGTCGCGATCGGGGGAAAAACCTACCGCACACAGGCGATGCGGTTGTCGGTGTCGGGCAGCGCAAACGCTCCGCAGTTCCAGCCGCAGCAACAAATTCCCGCCTCCCCGCCGTCCGGTCCCGCGCCATCCGCCCCGGATAACAGCCGTCCTTTCTTCGGGGACCTCGTCCTCGCAAAAAAATCCGCTTATGTCGGCGAGGTTGTTCCGATCGATCTCAGATTTTATTTCCAGTCACGGATCGGCGGCCAGGTCGGCGAGCGTCCGAACTTCAGCGGCGAGGGGTTCACGGTGCAGAAATTCTCGAATGCGGTGAAGCGCGAGCAGATCGTCAACGAAGCCAATTACGTGGTGTTCAGCTTCCAGAGCTCGATCACTCCGGTCAAGGCCGGCACGCTCGACATCCCGGCGGCGTCGCTCGAAGCCCGCCTCCAGGTTCCCGGCAAAGCCCCGCAGGGATTCGATTCCTTTTTCAACAACCTGCCGATTCCGCAGGGGATGTTCGCCGAAACACAGGACGTGAAGGTCGAGACCCGCGCCCAGAAACTCGACGTCATGGCCCTGCCGAAGGAAGACCGCCCGGCGGACTTTTCCGGTGCTGTTGGCAAGTTCACGATGGAGACCTCGGTGTCACCCAAGAAAGCCGGCGGCGGAGAACCGGTCACCCTCCGGGTCACGGTTTCCGGCCAGGGAAATTTCGAGGGCATGGGCGCGCCGGTGCTCACGGGCGACGAAGGATGGAGGTCCTACCCGCCCTCGGACAAATTTCACTCCGCCGACGCGATCGGCTTCACCGGAGAAAAAGCGTTCGAGTTTCCGATGGTCGCCCGCCAGGACCAAACCCGCACGCCGGGCGTCCGGTTTTCCTATTTTGATCCCTCGACCGGAAAATACGCGACACTCACGCAGGATCCGCTTCCGGTCGATGCCCGGGCGGGAGGCGCGTCATCGGGCGCGCCCCGGCAAACGACAGGAACCGCGGCGCCTGCTGCTCCTTCTCCCACTCCGGACATCACCGTCATGTCCGGCGGAGCCTCCAGTTGGACCGCCCTCTTTTTCCGGAAGGAATTCCTTGCGGCCAATGCCGCGCTCGCGTTCGCCTGGCTCGCCGCCGTGATCGCCTTCTCGGTCCGCCGCTTCTCCGCCTCCCCTGCGGGCAGGACGCTCGCCAGAAAAAAACAGGCCCGGCAGGCCTTCGCACGGCTGGGGGGAATCGCCCCGGCTTCGTTTTACGACGAGGTCAGCCGCTTCCTTGCGCTCCGCTTCAACGCGCCCGGCGATCAGGCCTCCCTCGTGGAAAGGATCGAATCCTCGTCCTTCCCGTCGGAAATTAAATCCTCCCTGCAACAGATGGTCGCCCGCCACGCCGAGTCGAAATTTGCCGCCGGCGGATCTGTCCCTCCATCGGCCGAAGAGCGCGAAAGCGTCCTCGCCACACTCAAAGAACTCCGTCATGAAAAATAACCCGCTCTGTCTGGTGGCTCTCGCGTTCACGATCCTCTTGGCGGCAGGCCTGCGGGCGGCACCCCTTGCCGACGCCCGCGCGCGCTACGCCGACGGGGAATATGCACAGGCCGAGAAACTTTTCGAGCAGGCGCTGGAATCCTCTCCGCCGCAGGCCGCGGTCTTTTTCGAGCTCGGCCGCTGCCTCAGGCAGACGGGGCAGGAAGCCCGTGCGGCCTTGTGCTTCCGCCGGGCTCTCGTGCTCGACCCGCGCTTCACCCCGGCCCGTCTCGCCCTCCTTGAGACCAACACCGACCTCGGTCTCCCGAAGTTCCCCAAAATTTGGAAAGATCATGTGCTGGAGCGGATCCCCATGGATGCCCTGACCCTCGCGGGCACCGTCTTCTTCTGGCTCGGCGCGTTCGCCGTCATGCTGCTGGCTTTCCTGCGCGCATCCAATGGCAAAGGCTGGTTCGCGCTCGGGATCCTGTGCCTTGTCGGCGGCGCGGCCGCTCTCGCGCTGGCAGGGATTTGCGACCCGCGGATCACCGACCGCACCACGGCCCTCGTGCTCAAAACCGGGGGATCTTCCCTGCTGAGCTCGCCGGCCGACCAATCGGAAAAAACCGCCGCCTTGCCCGATGGCGGCACGGTCACCATCCTCTCCCAGCGCGGCAGATGGTTCTACGGACGTCTTCCGGACGGCAAGTGCGGATGGTTCCTCACCGAGGGGATCGTCCCGCTCATCCCACCGGCCTGAGTTGTTCCAAGATTTATTTTCCGCACTTCTCGCGGATCAAAACTCGCCCGATCTGTTGACACGGGTGCGGGCGATTTCGGCAGGAAAGGGTGCGGGTGCATGACGGCAGAATGATAAAGAAGAGACACGAGGGAGTTTTTTCTTGAAGATGTCTAGGCACGAGACATATTCGCCCTGTGAAAGAAAAAATCGCACAGCAACGCCGGGATCTCCTCCGGGAGATGTCACTCATCGAACGCATGGAATTTGGCTCTCTGGCCGAAGAATACCGCGAGGCGGCGGGAGGCGGAGGGGATACAGCGCGCAACGGCCCCTATTACAAGCACCAGAAGTGGGAGGACGGGCGCAACCGCAGCCGCAGAGTTCCTGCCGAAGAGGCCAAGTCACTGCGCGAAGCCTTGGAGGGCCGCCAGCGTTTTGAATCACTCAGCGCGGAGTTCGTCGAGTTGACCGTGGCATCGACCCGCAAGGCCGACCACAGTAAAAAAAACTCTGCGAAGTCCTCCAGGAAGCCCGCTGCAGCGAAACGACCGCCTTCTTGAGCGAGGGGCGTGCCCGTTTGGAAAGCGGGGAGAAGCCGGCAATGGATTTCCTGGAGAGTGCCCTGCGCAGCGCTCTTCTCAAGGACGGGGCGCATCTGCTGGAAGATCTGCTCAACGACCCTCTCTACAAAGGGCGGGAGCATGCAATCGCAAGCCAAAATCTGGAGGGCCATGCTCTTGGAGGATCACCTTCAAGAAGTCCTCTCTCAGGCCAGAGACCAGAAAGCCGCATGACCCTTGGTAACTTTGGCGTCGTGCGCCCTCCGTCCGCAGCGAAACCGGCGACACAGCGAACGCTTAATTTGCTTGCCGCGCATGGAAAACCACGCAAAATATGTCCCGTGATCGTTGCCGTAGAGATTTTCGCCAATTCTTTTGAGCCCGTTTGCTTGGTTGGTAGCCATGCGGAAATTGAAGGCTTACTAAAAATGCCTTGCAATCTCAATTTTCAGCGGTCAGAAAATAGTCGTAAGTCGTTTTCAACAAACCAATAGGTGAGGTGGCTGAGTGGTCGAAAGCAGCGCTTTGCTAAAGCGCCGTAGTCCAAAAGGCTACCGAGGGTTCGAATCCCTCCCTCACCGGGTTTTGCCGACCACTCTTTCACGAGTTCAGCGAATCGAGAAATTTGAGAAAAAACCTGGCGCCGGCATCGAGGTCGGCAACCGGGATAAATTCATCGCACGTATGGGCCTGGGCGATCGAGCCCGGCCCGAGGGCGATGGCCGGACATCCGCGTTCCGCAAACACCGCCGCGTCGCAGAACCACGGCGCGCCCGTCAGCCCGGCCCCGCAGGATTGCAGCCGCCGGATCAACGGATGCGCGGGATCAGTGAAAAGCGGAGCGGAACAGCTGATGGAAATCCCGATGTCCGGCACGCGCGTCCGCAGGAGCCCGGAAACGAACGCGATGTCCTGTCCGGGAATCGTTCGCATGTCCACCATCGCCTCGCAGGAGTCGGGCACGATGTTGCTTTTTGATCCCCCGGAAATCGTTCCCACGCTCAGGGTCGGGTGCCCGAGCACGGGATCAGCGAGAGCTTCCAAGACCGGAATGACCTCGCGGCGCAGGCATCCGATCGCCTCGCACATTTTGTAAATGGCATTCTCCCCGCACTCCGGTTTTGACGCATGGACCGCCACGCCGGTTGTCCGAAGGGAAATCCATGCGGATCCCTTGTGGGTGTGGACGACATCAAGCCCGGTCGGCTCCCCGGCGATGACAAAATCAAATGTCTCCTGTGCGGCGAGCGCCCTCGCTCCGTGCTGGCCGGCCTCCTCGCCCGCCAGCCCGGCAAACCAGATTTCATACGGGAGCACGGAGATCCCGGGTGCGGCCTCGCGCAGCGCCCACAGCATCGCGGCCATCGGGCCCTTCGTGTCGGCCGCCCCTCTTCCATAGAGCCTTCCCTCCCGCACCTCCCCGCCAAACGGTTTGATCGTCATGCCCGTCACGCTCACCGTATCGGTGTGCGGGGCAAAGAGAATCCTCGGCTTTCCCGCGCGATCGGACGGGAGCCTGGCGACAATGTTCGGCCGACCGGGCAAAACTTCGCGCAGCTCAGCCTCTGCCCCCGCGCGGGAAAGAAACCCGGCGATCCACTCCGCGCAAGCCGCCTCGCCGGTATGCGGCGTTCCCGGATCGCCGTCCGGGTTGACACTCGGGATCCGGATCAACTCGCTTGCGATCCCGGTGACGGTCATTTGCGCAGGTACCACTCGACAAATTTCGGGATCCCCTCGGCGATCTTCGTTTTCGGGTTGTAGCCGAGCAGCCTGCGCGCCTTGGTGATGTCGGCCGACGTGAGCGGCATGTCGCCCTGCTGCTCGGGCAGGCGCTCGATCAGCGCTTTTTTTCCGAGGGCTTTTTCGATTTCCAAAATCAAATCCGCGAGTGTGATCGTCTGGTTTTCTCCGAGGTTGAAAATATCGAAGGCCGCAGCTTCGTAGCCCAGAGCGGCGATCACCCCCTGGACGATGTCGTCAACGTAGGTGTAATCCCGCCGGGTCGAGCCGTCGCCGTATTGCGGGATCGGTTTCCCGCGATGGATCGCGTCCGTGAACTTGTGGATCGCCAGGTCCGGTCGCTGGCCCGGGCCGTACACCGTGAAGAACCTCAGGCAAACAACACGCAGGCCGAAGAGGTGGGAATAATTCCCGCAGAGGTGCTCGCCCGCCAGCTTCGTCGCGGCATATGGGCTCAGCGTCTGCGGGAGCGGCAGATCCTCGGAAAACGGCACCTTCTTCGTCAGCCCATAAACCGACGAGCTCGATGCGAAAAGAAACTTCCCCACCCCGTGCCGGCGCGCGGCTTCGAGCAGGTGGTGCGTGCCCGTGATGTTCGTGTCGATGTAGAGCTGCGGATCCAGAACCGACGGGCGCACCCCCGCCCGCGCCGCGACATGAATCACCGTGTCGAAATGGCCGTCCGCAAAAAGTTTCCCGACCATCGCCCGGTCCCGGATGTCCCCCTCCACGACGCGCGCCGCGCCGCCGAAGCCCGCGACATTCGCCCGCTTGATTGCCGGGTCGTAATAATCGTTGAAATCATCCATGACCGAGACTCCGTGCCCGTCCGCCAAAAGCCTCCGGCAAATGTGCGAGCCGATAAAACCGGCCCCGCCGGTCACAAGGATATTCATTTCGTGAAACTAGCGGCCGCCGGAAACCCGCCGCAAGAACTTTCCCCGGCGCATCTCCGAATGTCGCCACTTTCGAGAGCCTCGTCGCCCGCATGGGAGCGGGCATACGAATCATGAGGCTGATCCTCCTCGACAGGCCGGTGGATCGTGACGGTTGGCAAGGGGGCGGTCTTTTCCTTGCCCCGACGCATGTGCGGGAACCGGATGTCCCCTGGGCGAACGGCGAAGCGTTTCTGGAAGCGCCCCAATCATTACGATCAGACGGAAGACCGGGGAAAGAGGGTGTCGTTGTAGAAGGGCGTCCCGCCGCTTGGAGAAAGCATTCAAGCGGCAAGATGCCGCTTCTAGTGTTTTCATCGTAATGATTGGGGGAAGCGGTCCGCGAGCAATAGCCCGCCGGGGAGGAAAGGTCCGGAAACACCAATTTCTGAAAGATGTCTTGTCGGGGCCGGGCAAATCCCCTTTTTATTGGGAATGGCGGAATCGAGCGGATTGGTCGACTGGGAGCAGTTGGACTTGGTGGCGTTTGGCTACACGCCGGATTTTTTGGAAATCTACCAGGAATTTCTTGGGCAGACGCCAAGCCTGTTGGATGCCTTGGAGGAAGCCCGCCAAAAAGGGGATGCGGCCGAGGTTTCGAGGTATGCGCACAAACTCAAGGGGAGCGCCCTGAATTTCGGATTTGCAGGAGTCAGCGCGCCGATGACCGCCTTGGAAAGGGAGGCCAAGGATCTCGGGGATCTGGATCGCGCGGAGGAAAGAATCCGTTTGGCGCGCAAAAATTTCGAGGCCGGGCGCGCGGAGGTGTTCGCGGCCCGTGGGATATAGGATGTTTCACTAAAGTTGTAGCCACGCCCGTGTCGGGCGTGTTGGCAAGGAGCGTGGTGAGGCGAGGCTCAGACCAGCTCTCGGAATGATCCGGACTCTTATCATGAGAGCCGGGCCAGCGTCTCGTTGGCTCCCGGTGCAG
>JBAXTX010000116.1:0-8523 GCA_037129975.1 Verrucomicrobiia bacterium
GCTACGTCTGGCTGCGGAAGCTCGCCGGTGCGGCTCACGCGGAATTTGCCAGTCCGTCCACCCGCAATGCCGGCGAGTTGACCGGCAACATCAACATGGGGCGCGACCTCACCCATTTCACCGAGGGCATTTCCGCCACGTTCTGCAAGGCCACCGCTCGCCTGAAATCCGGGAGTCCGCTCGTCTTTACTTACCATCACAACAAACTCGATGCCTATGTGCCGCTGGCCGTCGCCATCCTCGATGCCGGGCTGACCTGCTCGGCCTCGCTGCCATGTCCCGCCGAAATGGGGGCCTCGATCCATATCAATGGCACCGGTTCATCGGTCATTGATACGGTCTTTGTCTGCCGCCAGACCGGACGGCTGCCGCGCAAGTGGATCGTCAGCACGCCGGATGAACTGTCCGGCTTGATTCAGGAGGAAATGACTGCCCTCGCAGAAGGCGGACTTCAAGCCACGCAGGGCGATATCCGGTGCATCGCGCACGGACATCTGACTCGCCTGGCAGTTTGGAATTTGCGCTCCGACTGGAATCGCACCGCCCCGGCACTGGAGCGGATGGATGCCATCCGGGCATGGTATCGCCAGTTCGGTGGCTTGGAAGCCGTGCTGAAAGCCTTGGAAGCAAATTTTTCCTCGGCACCGCCGCGCCAGGAGTGGATGCTGGCCGGCATGGTGCGCGAAACCCCCTACGATGAGATTTCCTTTTGAAGCTGCGGCGGACGAGGTGCTTGTCGCACCCGAATCTTTTGTCGATGCGGTCTTTTCGAGCTTGGCCTCCGAATTCCTCGTCATGCCGAAAGGCGAGGGCTTCCTCGACTATCCAGCTTTTGCCGCAGGATATGAAAAACTGAAACAGGTTTCTGGAGGGTTCACACGGTTTGACCACGCTGCCGTGCTCTCCGCCACGCTACAGTGCCCGGTCATCCTTCTTGTTTTGAGATCCATCCTTGGATTCAGCCCGCCCGAATGGGCTTACCTGGCCTCCAGTCGAAAATCCGTGGAAATCCCACAAGGCGCGGCCCGCACGTTGGACCGCGACATCCGCATTCACCCGGATCGTCCGCTCAAACCAGGAAAAGCAACGCTGGCGAGGATCACCGCATTGGTTGAAACCGCCTGCGAACTGATCGACGAAGGATGTCCCACCGTGCCAGCCGATAAACTGCACCGATTCAGCAAAGCCGACAGCCTGATGGGGCTTGCTTCCGTGAAGCAACTGGCGGACCTCGGAGCACCCTACGCCATGCTCCTTTACGAACGCTTCCTCGGCAGGCCGTTCGCCGGACACCGGGATTCTGTCAGCGAACTCGTCGGCGACGGGCTGGAGTCCGCCATCGAAGAACAATTGAGCCGGGCAGGAATCACCTTCCGCAAAACCAGACGGGCCGAACGCCTCGCCGGATTCGATCAGGCACCGGATTTCATCATCCCCGACGAGTTCCAACCGCAGGTCATCATCGAAGCCAAACTCACCGAGGACGACGGCACAGCCAGGGACAAGGCAACCCGTGTTATCCGGCTCTGCCAGATGTCCGGAGAGCGTGAGCGCTCGGGTCAAGGCGGCTACGAAGTCATCGCCTGCTTGGCCGGAAGAGGCTTCGGCGTCCGCCGGGAAGACATGCGCCAGATGATCCTCCACACCAAAGGCAAAATCTTCACGCCCCGAACCCTCGACCGCCTCGTTGATTGCTCGGAACTCGCGAGATTTCGGACTGTTCGGTGAGGCACTGCTTCGAAGGAAAAAGAAAACGCACCGCATAGCGGTGCGTTTTCAGGTGATTGGATTTCTATAAGTTGTTGATTTTAAATACCTTTTTCTTCTTTTTTCATATAACAAATGGCTTCATAGCTGGTTGAACTTACGTCTGTTGTTCCAAGGAGGCAAGAGCATTTTTTGAGTCAGAGCATTTTTTGAGTCGAAATGCGAGTCAGGGAAGCACCGAGAAGATTATTGAGCCCATGGAAGCGGATTGTTTTCAAATATGGATTTGAGATCACTGTCGTGTTGAGCTTCCACAAAATCTCGAGGCGAATTTTTTTGAATTTCTTTGAGATCCGTAATGGCGAGTTTCTCGAGTTTGCTTTTTCCAGCAGGATCCTGCTCGGCTTCTGCACGAAGATTTTGATAGCATGCTCTATTGAAAAGCAGAGCGGCATCATCTTCATCTAGGTTCAAGTTTTTGAGCCGCCGAGATTTTAACACTTCACCTAGAACGGCAACGGCAAGCTCCAGCTTTTTGGTGCGTCTATAAAGCCGGCCCAAATAAATTCCAATGCTTCTGATAGTCGGAAATTGTTTTCGGACTGTTTCAAGTCCTTCAATTGCTTCGGCAATGAGAGACTCAGAGGCTCCTCCTTTATCAGGCTCAGGCTGCCCAAGTATGCCTCCCGCAAAGCTGAGTGCCTCGGAGAGATGACGCATGTCTTCGGCCATTTTGTTGCTTTTCAGAATTTGCTCTGTTAAATCATTTTTCAATTGAGCAGTGACTTGCTTTTCTTCTTGAACCTCGCCGTCAATTTCCTCTACGCGCCTTTCAAGCTTTCCGCTCATAATGCGCAGCAGGCGGATTCCTGAGAATCCCGCAATAATTCCCAGACTGGATAGAAGAACAAGGCTCTTCGCATCTTTGATGATATCAGTGTCCAATTTACCATCACAGTACAGGATAATTCCTGCACTAATAGCGCTGCCAACCCCGAAAAGGCCACCAAGAAAAATAATCCAAAGAAGTCGGCGGCGATTGCCATAGGCGGACCTCCCTTCTTTAAGAAATTGTAAAATTGGCACGCATGAAATGGCGGAAAGGATGCCCCCATAAGCACCTGAAACAGCCAGAATAATCAATACCACTCCGTAAGTAACAAATTGTGGCTGCATCCCAATAGGGGATATTGTTGACTCGCTTGGTGCAAGAAAAAAGGTTGTCTGCTCATGGCGACGATGTGGACGTCGTTTTCGACCGCCTGCTTGGCGGTTTCCTCCGGAGTTTGGAAAACCGGGGGGCAGTGTGCATATTCTTGCAAAATCAGGCGTGGACAGATCTGCGGGCGGATGTCTCGACGCCGACGGATTCCAACCATGCCATCCTGCACGTTCTGCCCTATCGTCCCGGAACGGTGACGGGGGATGCCTCGGCGATAGTTGCGGGAACGGTGATGGCTTTTTGACCGGGGGATTTTTGGATTGTGGGCCTGCAAATTTTGAGCAGTGCCGAAAAGAGTTCGATGGCGGAGTCGTTGAAAATATCGTTGTGGTCCCGGATGATTTCCTTGGGGGCGCTCACCACCCAGTAGCCGCGAGCCATATTGTCATTCATGATGAACGGCGCGGGAGAAGGGGGCGCGTCATGAATCCGCCACCAGGTGTTTGCGGATCGGAATTGATCCTTCGTCGCGTGTTGGAAGTTCCATTTGGTGGCATCTTCATCAAGAGGTGGAGGCTGGGGCTCGAGGCGGGAGATTTGGCGGTCCAAGAGAATCGGAGAATGCCCCGCAGTTTTGACGACGTAATCCTTTTGGTGGGACCCATCGCTATACGGGCGGTAGCTCCGGGATTTCGCCAGCAAGGCGGCATTCATTCCCAACGACCACCAAGTCGAAGTGTCGGTGTCGCCGACCGAAGTGACGGAGATGATGGCGGGCGAGGGCTGGGACCAATTCTGAAGAGCCAACTTGAGCCTGCGGGCGGTGATCGCCTCCGAGGCCGGATTGATGAGGAGTGTGAGGTCGGCGGGGAGGATGGCCTGGGCTCCCGAATCCCCTGCCGTCTGTCCCACGAGGGCTTGGGCCAACGCTTTTTCCAATACCCGCCCGCCGAAGGAATGGCCGATGAAAATCACACGCCCGCCACGCGCGTGGGCCTCGGAAGCCAGCGAGTAGAGCGATTTGGTGAGAGGGATTCCCGCAACCAGATCCGTGTCATTTTTCCGTGAATAAAAGGACAGATACCGGGCGACCCAGCCGATGCCGGTTTTGTCCCATTGCCGCTCGATCGCGAGTCCCCGCCATCCGATGAAGACGCCGATGACCTCGGTATCCGCTGTATTCGCCCGCTTCGCCAACTGCTTGAGAAGCTGGTTGAACGACTGGAGATTTCCATTTCCCGGTTCGGCATTGTTCTGCCACCCATGAATAAAGACGACGAGCAGGGGCTTTTTGTCGTTGTTCCGGATCAATGAGCGCACCGCGCGGACCTGCGCCGGTTTCCAATTGTCGCCCTGTTCATCGAACTCAATAGCGCAAAGCTTCCCGTAAGGCGTGTTGTCGTCGTAAAGTTTGGACGGTCTCACCTCGGCCTGACCTGCTGGCTGATACGAACGATTGGGGGTTGCGCAACCCGCGATGACAAGCGGCAAGAGAAGGCATCGAAGGGATCTCCAGAGTTTCATCCTGGGGAAAATTATTGACGTCCACCGATTTGATTGCAAGACCGGAAAGGGAAAGCTGAAATCAAGGTTCATATTCTTGCATTTTTCTGGCGAACCCCGCGCGTTGAGGGGAATGTTTTCTTCGTCGGAATCCCGGTGATAACGGTTGAACTGCGGCGGTTGTGCGGATACCCACAGAGCGACAAATGACGGACCAACCCGAGTATTTCAACTTCGCCGCCGATGTCTTTGACCGCTGGGCCGGAGAGCAGCCCGAGGCATTGGCGCTTTGGTGGGTGAATGAGGGACGGACCGCGGAACGCCGATTCACCTTCGCCGAGTTGCGCGATCTCAGCCGGCGTGCGGCCCATGCCTTTCAGGAATCCGGAATCCGCCCCGGCGATCCTGTGATGGTCCTGCTCCCCCGGGTCCCCGAATGGTGGATCGCCATGCTCGGTTTGACCCGCTTCGGCGCGGTGCCGGTTCCCTGCACCCCCCAGCTGACGCCCCACGATCTGGACTATCGGTTGGAGGCGGGCGAAATCCGAGCGGTCGTCACCGATTCCGAGGGTGTCGCAAAACTGCCCGGCTTCACCGGCATCGGATGGCAAATCGATTCTCCGAAGGCGGGCTGGCGGCATTTTGGCGAAGCCCTGCTGCCAACGGCGCCAGAATATTCCGCGCCGGCCACCCGCGCCGGCGCACCGGGCATCATCTTCTTTACCAGCGCCACCACCGGCAGTCCCAAGATGGTGCTCCACACCCAGGCCAGCTACGGGCTCGGCCACGAAGTCACCGGGAAGCTCTGGCTCGACCTCAGCCCCACCGATGTCCATTGGAATACCGCCGACCTCGGCTGGGCGAAGGCCGCTTGGTCGAGCCTCTTCGGCCCATGGCATTGCGGAGCGTGCCTGTTCGTTTGGGATGCCCGCGGGAAATTCTCGGCCGGTCACATGCTGGATGTTTTGGCGGCCTACCCGATCACCAGCCTCTGTGCTCCGCCCACGGCCTTGCGCATGATGGTGCGCGAGGACCTCGGCCGCCGCGCCTTTCCCCACCTCCGGCATTGTGTCACCGCCGGCGAACCGCTCAACCCGAGCGTTTTTCACGAGTGGAAGACCGCGACCGGACTCGCAATTCACGAGGGCTACGGGCAATCCGAAACCGTTATTCTCATCGGCCACTTCAGAAGCCTTGGATCTCCCGTCGTCCCCGGCTCGATGGGGCGGGCCACTCCGGGTTACGACGTGCGCCTGGTCGACGATCATCTGAACCCCGTTCCCGATGGCGAGGAGGGCGAAATCGCCGTCCGCCTGCGCGAAACCCGCCCGGTGGGTCTTTTCAGGGAATACTGGAAATGTCCGGAGCAAACCACACATCACTTCCGCGGGGATTGGTATTTGACAGGCGACCGCGCCACTCGCGATGCCGACGGCTATTTTTGGTTTATCGGACGCAAGGATGACGTGATCAAGAGTTCCGGCTACCGGATCGGGCCGTTTGAAGTCGAGAGCGCGCTGATCGCGCACCCGGCGGTCCTGGATGTGGCGGTCGTCGGCAAGCCGGACGAGGTCAGGGGCCAGATCGTCAAAGCCTTTGTCGTGCTGCGCCACGGCCACGCTCCGTCCGATGATACCAGGCGCGGGCTGCAGGCCCACTGCAAGCACCTCGTGGCGCCCTACAAATACCCGCGCGAAATCGAGTTCGTGGCCGAGCTGCCCAAAACCGTCAGCGGAAAAACCCGGCGATTTGAATTGCGCCAACAGCACGCGGCGATTTCACAATGACCTGAACCGGCAGATCGTTCCCCGATGCAGTGGATACTAGGCCGCCGGCAGGGCGACAAACGGTTCCTCCCGCGGCGGGCTGCTCTTTTTTGCGACAAGGAGCTGCCACCAGACGCGGGCGTTGGCACCGACAATCAGGACGACGAGGACGAGGAAGCTCGCGGTGACCGCGCTGTTGACGTGGTTATTGAAAACCTGCTGCCGCCAATCGGCGAGTTGGGCGGGCGCGCCACCCGCGGCGATTTTCGCGGCGAGTTCGTTGGCGGCGCTCAGGAAGCCAAGCCGCGGGTCGGCGGCGAAGATCTTTTGGATTCCTGCGGTCATCGTGACGGTCAGCAGCCAGGCGAGCGGGAGCAAGGAAACCCAGATGCAGCGGAGCTTTCCCATTTTCAGCAGGACGGTTGTCCCGAGGGACAGCGCGATGACGGCGAGAAGCTGGTTGGCCACGCCGAAGATCGGCCAGAACGAGTTGATGCCGCCGAGCGGATCGACCACCCCCTGGTAGAGGAAATATCCCCACGCGCTGACGAACACAATGCTGGCAAGCCAGTTGCCAGCAGTCGATTCGGTGTTTCCCAGCGGTTTCCACACATAGCCGAGAAGATCATGGACGAGGAAGCGTCCGACGCGGGTTCCGGCATCGATCGTGGTGAGGATGAACAGAGCCTCGAACATGATGGCGAAGTGATACCAGATCGCGATGGCGGTCGGATTGTCCACCAGCCGGGAAAACATCTGCGCCATTCCGACCGCGAACGTCGGCGCGCCGCCGGTGCGTCCGATCAGCGATTTCTCGCCGACGTTGGCCGCGAGCGCGGACATCTCCCCGGTGGTGACCGGGAACCCGAGCGCCGTGATTTTTTGCACCACGGCGGCGGGCTCGCCTTTCATGTTGATGGCGAAATATTCGCCGGGCTGCATCGTGCACGCGGCGATGAGGGCCATGATCCCGACCAGCATTTCCGTGATCATCGCCCCGTAACCGACGAAGCGGATGTCTTTTTCCCGCGCGATCAATTTCGGGGTCGTCCCCGAGGAAATGATCGCATGGAACCCCGACACCGCCCCGCAGGCGATGGTGATGAAACAAAACGGGAACACCGCTCCCGCAAAAACCGGCCCGGTCCCGTCGATGAACTTCGTCAGCGCTGGCATCCGCAACGGCGGGGCGATCACCAATATCGCGACAGCCAGAAACCCGACCGCCCCGATTTTCAAAAACGAGCTCAGATAGTCGCGCGGGGCGAGCAGCAGCCAGACCGGCAGCACGGACGCGAGCAGTCCATAGCCCATGATCATCCACGCCAGGGAAACCTCGCCGCATTGAAACCAGCCCTCGAGCCCTCCGCCCTGGATCCACTTCCCGCCCAGCACGGCGAGGAGCAGGCCGGCAACTCCAAACGCGCTGATGGCCTTCATCCCCGCCCATCTGTGCCTCATCCCGAGCCCCATGGCCATCGCGAGCGGGATCGTGGCCGCGATCGTGAAAAGCCCCCACGAACTCTCGGCGAGCGCTTTGACAACGACCAGCGACAGCACTGCCAAAATAATCACCATGATGGCCAGAATGCTCACCATGGCGACGAACCCCGCGAACGGCCCGACCTCGTCCCGAACCATCCGGCCAAGGGATTTCCCGCCCCGGCGAACCGAGCAAAACAGGATCAGGCTATCATGGACCGCGCCCCCGAGCGTCGCGCCGATGAGGATCCAAAGCATTCCCGGCAAAAACCCGAACTGCGCGGCAAGCACCGGGCCGACCAGCGGTCCCGGCCCTGCAATCGCCGCAAAGTGGTGTCCGAAGACCACCCATCTGTTGGTGGGAAGATAGTCTTTGCCATCCTCGCGCTGAACGGCCGGGGTCGCCCGTTCGTCGTTCAGGGTCAGAACCTTTGCCATCAGCCAAACGGAGTGGAACCTCCAGGCGAGTGCAAAAACGCAGACCGACGCGACCACGATCCAAAGCGCGTTCACCTGCTCGCCCCGCGACAAGGCCAGCACGGCGACCGAAACAATCACGGCCAACCCGGCCAGCGACCAGCCGGCTGCTGCAATCCAGGACGACGGCCGGCGTTTCAGGGTCTTTTGCATGCGGGATCCAAGGAGCAGTAAAAGAGAAACATGCCACGTGATGTTCTCCAAATCAAAAGTCAGAAATCCTGACAGAGAACGCGCCAGCTGGAGTCAATACGCGGGACCCCCAGTCTGACGCCTCGGAGTCAAACCCAACGATGTTCCCGACCCGGACCACATCTTTCGGAAACGGGGCTGCCCGGGCCAGATCGGCGAGAAAAGATGACATGTATTATTAGGGGTATGCACTTGACTCAACCATGCACTACATCTTGTGGGACTTTCCGCGCG
>JBAXTX010000117.1:0-8452 GCA_037129975.1 Verrucomicrobiia bacterium
TCGGCTTCACGTAGTGCGAGACATCGGCGATGTGGATCCCGAGCTTCCAGCCGTCCGCCGTCGCCTCGACATCAATCGCATCGTCGAAATCCTTCGCGTCGTCGGGATCAATCGTGAAAATGAATTTGTGGCGCAGGTCTTCGCGACGGGCGGCCTCGCGGGGCTCGACCTCGGGCAACACGCTCCCCGCATCGCGCAGGACCGCCGCCGGAAACTCAACCGGCAGATTGTGCTTGCGGATGATCGAGAGCATGTCCACCCCGGGAGTCCCGACCTTGCCGAGCACCTCGATGATATGGCCCTCGGGATTAACGTGCCGCGATGGCCAGGAGTCGAGATGCGCGACCACCTTGTCGCCGACATCCGCCGCCAGCGGCGGAGCCGGCGGCTGCAAATAAAGGTTGTGGACGAACCTCGGATCGTCGGCGACCAGGTAAAAAAAGTTTTTCGATTTCTGGACCGTGCCGACGATCGTCTCGTTCGTGCGGGTCAGGATCCGGATCACCCGTCCTTCGCGGCGGGGGGTTGTTGCCGGACGCCAGGCCGGCACGCGTTCGGTGGCCACACGTGCCACGACCCGGTCCCCCTGCATGGCGGTGAACGTGTTCTCCGCGCTGATGTAGAGGTCCGGCTCGCCGGCGGTTTCGTTGAGCACATGCGCCGCCCCGCTGGCATGGAATTGAATGATCCCGGTAAAGAGGTCCGCCTCCTTCGGGATGATGTAGCGGTCTTTTCGGATCCGCGCGATCTCGCCGGCAATCTCCATGTCCCGCAGGAGCCCCAGCAGTTTCGTGCGGTGCGCGGATTCCAGCTTCAGGGCTTCCGCAATCTCCGCCTTGTCCAACGGACGCTTCGCCAGCGCCCGCAGGATGTCCGGCTTCAGAGATGCACCTTTCGCAGATGCGGTGGCCTTCCCGGCACCAGTGGCTTTCCCATTCCGCTTTCCGCCATGACTTGCCGCAGCGGAGACAGGTCCCTTCGCAAGCGCCTTCTCCGGCCCCTGTTCCTGATTGGCAGAGGCTCTCCTGCGGTTCCGCCTCCGCGTTGAATGACGACTTGTTCCGGAACCCGACTTTGCAGACTGCCCCCCTGATTGTTTCCCGCCACGAGGGCTCTGGTTGTTCACAGCCCCACCCATCGCCTCTCCGCGGCCTTTTGGCAAGAAAATGCTTGCCGCTCCCTCCCTCCCGGGCCATGTTTTCACCCTGACGATCGGCCAACATTTTTTTCAGCCACCCATGCGCAAATCCTCCGCTTTCACCCTCATCGAGCTTCTGATCGTCATCGCCATCATCGGCATTCTCATGTCGCTCCTATTCCCGGCCGTCAACGGTGCCATCGACGCCGCCCGCAAAGCCCAGGCCAAGAACGACGTCACCCAGATCGCCACGGCCGTCATCGCCTACGAAACCGAGTATGGGAAGCTGCCCACTTCTCCGACCAGCGATGCGACAATGGATGCAAAAGCAGCCGCTGCAGGAGACATTATTTCCATCTTGGCGAACATGAATTCGCCAACAAATGACAACCCCCGCAGAATCGTATTTCTTGAGGTGCAGACCGCCAAAAAGGGGAAAAGTGGGATTGGCACCAACGGATCGTTTGTCGATCCTTGGGGCGGCACGTATCAAATACGTCTGGACGGCGACTACGACAACACCTTCAGCAACGTTTCAGTTCCCAGCCTGACGTCCGACGGCGGCAGTGATTCTGTTACTGTCCGAAAAAAGGTCATGCTCTGGAACACCAACTCCAGTTATCGCAAACGCGTCCGATCTTGGGAATAAATCCACGCGGGTGTAGTTCAATGGTAGAACGGCAGCTTCCCAAGCTGCATACGAGGGTTCGATTCCCTTCACCCGCTCCCTTTATTTCCGATACCTTTCAAAAAGGCTCGCGTGCCGATCGCATCCTGCGAAAATGATCGGGTGCTTCCCAACATTGTTCTGATCGGCTTCATGGGCTGCGGCAAATCGTCCGTCGGCCGCCGCCTCGCCGCGCTGACCGGCCACCGGTTTGTTGATACCGATGAGATGGTCGCGCAGTCGGAAGGGTGCAGCGTTCCCGAGATTTTCGCCCTCGGCGGAGAGGAGGCGTTTCGAAATGTGGAAGAAAAAGTATTGGCCGACCTCGTCGGTGTGGCGGGTGTCGTGCTTGCGACCGGCGGCGGGGCGATCCTCCGCGAGGCGAATCGCTCGGCCATGAAAAGCATCGGGACGGTGGCCTGGCTGGATGCCGACCCGGACGCGCTTTTCGAGCGGGCTTCCAGGAGCCAACGCCGGCCGTTGTTGCAGACCGAAGACCCCCGCAAAACCTTCGACGACCTCCTGGACTCGCGCCGCGAAATCTACGAAGCCGCCGCGGATTTCCGCATCGATTCCACCGGCCTCGGCCATGAGCAGGTCGCCCAGGGCATCCTCGACCGGACGATGCGTCTCCGCGCCGGTTCCTGAACGTCGCGCGCCGCCGTCCGCTCTTTGCACGGACCCGGGCTACCCGCGCGGATGAAATTTTTTGAGGACGGCCCGGAGTCCGCTTTTTTCGACGTGCGTGTAGATCTGTGTGGTGGAAATATCGGAATGTCCGAGAAGTTCCTGGATGATGCGCAGGTCGGCTCCGCCGCCGAGCAGGTGGGTTGCGAAGCTGTGCCGCATCAGGTGCGGATAGACGTTCGTTTCGATGCCGGCGCGGGCGGCATATTGCTTGATGAGCTGCCAGATCCGCTGGGAAGTCAGCTTTTTCCCGCGGACAGACAAAAAAATTTCCGCGCCGGTCCATCGTCGGACGAGCGGCGGGCGGGCGGATCCGAGGTATTGTCGAATCGCGGAGGCGGCGGGCGCGCCGACCGGGACAAGCCGCGTCCTTGCGCCTTTGCCCGTAACCCGGATGAACCCGGCATCGAGGTCGAGATTTTCGAGACGGGCCGCGCAGAGCTCCGAGACCCGGAGCCCGCTGGAGTAGAGCAACTCGATCATCGCCCGGTCGCGCAGGCCCTGTGGATCTCCCGGCAAAATGCTTTCGATCAGGCGGCGGACCTGCTCGACGTTGAGCGTCTCCGGCAGGTGCTTTTCCGGGCGTGGAAGCGACATCGTCTCCGCGGGGTTCTCCGGCCAGCCCTGCCTCGCAACTAGGAAGCGAAAAAAGATCCGGATCGCAACGGCGTCCAAACGGACCGATGCGGCCTGGAGTCCGGAGCGTTTGCGGAAGGCCAGGAAGTCGGTGATCCGCGCCGGGGAGATGGATCTCCACCCCGACACCGGACCGTTGGCGGCAGCCCACCCCGCAAACATTTCGAGGCTCCGCAGGATCGAGAGTTGGTAGGTCGCCGACAGCCCGCGCTCGGTGGCCAGATACATCAGAAACTGCTCGATCTCGGCGGTCATGGAAAAAATGTTCGTGGCATCGGCTTCCAGCCGATGAGTGTCATGGGCTGGAAGCCCATGCTACAGCGAATGACGTGGCACTGCGGGACGCGACGTTCCCCCCCTTTCAAAAAAAACAACGTCTTCGCGCGCCTACCAGTTTTTGATCCAGGCGTTCGTGTTGGGGGTGGCGGCGCGCGACCAAAGGTCGTAGAAACCGACTCCATTCATGACGCCGGATGGCGAGTTGGTCGAGGACGCGTTCGTTTGATAATAATAGCCGTATTGCTCGCCGAAGGGGTCCACGATGTTGCCGCCGTTCGTCATTCTTTTGTTGAATCCGAAATAAACTTTTCCGATTGGCGGCATCAGGTTGGTCAGGAGGAAAGCATTCCCGTTTGTCGGGGCTGCCGTGTTTGTCGGAGATCCGTCCGTCCCCACCGGATAATCCCCCATGTCCGCCTTGTAGCTTTCGAGCGCTGCCGAGAGGGCCGCGACCTCGGCCTCGGCGCGCGAGGTGGCGCCTTTTCTCTGGACGTAGCCCGCCGTGCTGAGGATCAGCGAGGCGAGGATCGCGATGATCGCGATGACGACGAGAAGCTCGATCAAGGTGAAGCCGGAGGAAAAGGAGGAAGGAGCGCACGCATCCTGCGTGCAAAGTGCGGCATCCTGCCGCGCAATCTTCCCTTTTGGCATCCGGCAGGGATGCCGGATGTCCAGCACGCAGGATGCGTGCGCTCCCTTGTCCAGCACGCAGGATGCGTGCGCTCCAGCTCCGCATTTCGCATTCCGCATTTTCCCAATCATGTCTGCGCCTGCATGCCGGTGATGATGCTGATGAGCGGGAGGAAGAGGGCGATGACGATCGTGCCGACGACCACAGCGAGGAAGACGATCATGATCGGCTCCATGAGCGAGGTGAGACCGGCGACCGCGTTGTCCACCTCGTCGTCATAGACCTCGGCGACTTTGAGAAGCATTTCCGGGAGCTGGCCGGTCTCCTCGCCGACGTCGATCATGCTGATGACCATGGGAGGGAAGACACCGCTGGCCTCGAGCGGTTGGACGATGGATTCCCCCTCCTTGACACTGTCGTGGACCTGGGAGATGGCATCGGCAATGATGACGTTGCCGGCGGTTTCGCGGGTGATGTTCAGCGCCTGGAGGATGGGAACGCCGCTGGTGACGAGCGTTCCGAGCGTGCGGGTGAACCGGGAGATCGAGCTTTTGCGGGTGAGGTCCCCGAACAGCGGGGATTTCAATTTCACGTTGTCAATGATTCGGTTGCCTTTTCTCGTCCGGGCGATGAACTTGTAAAGGATCACGAGGCCGATGATCGCGCCGACAATCATGAGCGAGTTGTTTTTGACCAGATTGCTCACCCCGATGACGAACAGCGTGAGCCCCGGAAGCGGTTTGCCGTTGAGCATGTCGGCGAAAATCGCCTCGAATTTCGGGACGATAAAGACGAGCAGGAACGCGAGGATCACGATCGCGATGACCAGCACGATAATCGGGTAGAACATCGCGGCGACGACTTTGTTTTTGATCTTCTGCGCCTTTTCCTGGAACTCGGCAAGGCGGAGGAGGACGAGTTCCAGAACACCGCCGAGCTCGCCCGCTTTGACCATGTTCACGTAAAGTTTGTTGAAGATCCTCGGGTGACCGGCGAGGCTTTCCGAGAACGTCCCGCCACCCTGGACGGATTCCGCCAGATTGTTGATGACGTTTTTGAGAACCGGATCCGGTTCCTGTTTGGAAAGGACGGTCAGACCGCGAAGCAGGGGGAGGCCGGCATCAATCAGCGTCGCCAACTGGCGCGTGAAAATCATCAGGGTTTTCGGCTTGATGGTCTTCTTCTGCAGGAAAGGGATCGTGATATTTTTCTTTCCGACGGACTTGGCCTTCTCCGGGCTCTTGGATTTGGCCTTCGGCCCCTTGCCTTCCTCCGCGATGGTTTTCGGAAAGTATCCCGATTGCCGGAGCTGTCCGAGCGCATCGTTTTGAGATTCGGCTTCGATGACTCCGGAGGATTCCTGTCCCCGGGAGTCAAGGGCAATATAAGAGTATCGTGTCATATAAATAGGGAGGAGATGCTTTGTCAGCTTTTACCCGCACGGTGTCGGCATGTCGAGTGAAGAAAAAGCAGTGAAGAAAAATCATGTGAAATAGGGATTGTGCGATTTTTCAAATCCGACCGTTGTGGCGGGTCCGTGACCCGGGAGCACGATCACGTCTTCGTCCAGCGCGAACACCTTTTTTCTGATGCCATCGAAGAGCAGCGGGCCATCGCCGCCCGGAAGATCCCAGCGCCCGACCCCCCCCCGGAAGAGCACGTCGCCGCCGATCAGGGTTCCGGCCTCCGGAAAGAAAAAGCAGAGGCTCCCCGGGCAGTGACCCGGGACGTGCAGGACGCGCATCTTTGTGCCGGCGATCTCGCATCCATCGGACTCCTCGAGCAGACGGTCCGCATGGAACGGCTCGATCTCGATCTCGAAACCATGCCGGCGGAAAAAACCGGCGTCGGTGACCATCGGGGCGGTATCCGGATGGTACGCGATCCGGCAGCCGTGGCGGCGCTGGATTCTCGCCGCGTCGGCGACATGGTCGAAGTGCCCGTGGGTCAGCAGGAGCCAATCCACCTTCTCGCCGGCAAAGCGATCATCGGCCCCCTGCGGCGCATCAAAGAGGAGATTGCCGCCGGCGGATTCCAGAAAAAACGCGTTGGTATCGAGCGGGCCGCCGGTAAATGATTTGAACTGATTCATGGTCGTATGGTCTGATTGTTCATGACGAAGTTTGATTTTCCCGGCGTTCTCTGCAAGGTTTCCATGCATCCATGAGAAAACTTTTTGCAATCGGGTTCCTGGCCGTCCTGGCAACCGGGGCAATTCCGTGTCCGCTGGCGGCTGCGGGGGCGCCGGATTCCGGCCAGGTTGCGCTGGCGGTGGCGCGCTGGCTTGAGCAGGCGCATTACAGCCGGCAGAAGCTCGACGAAGCGATGTCGCAGAAGCTGCTGATGACGTACATCGAGTCGATTGATCTGGATTACAACCGGATGTATTTCACCCGGGCGGACGTGGAGGAATTTCAAAACAAATATGGCAACAACCTCGCGGAATATATTTTCCGCGGCGACCTGAGCCCGGCCCAGGAGATCTATGCCCGGTTCCGGCAGCGCGTCGAGGACCGCGTCGCCAGCAACAAAAAACTCGCGCAGAAAAAATACGATTTTTCCCGCACCGAGACCGTCCAGGTGAACCGCCAGAAGGCCTCGTGGCCGAATGACATGGCCGAGGCCGACAAGCTGTGGAAGGACCGCGTCGAGGCGGAGCTCCTTCAGGAACACCTGAACGAATTCCCATTGCGACCGCCCGAGCAGACCGTCACCAAACGCTATGATCAGGCGCTTCGCAATGTCCGCGAGACGGACAGCGACGACGTGGTCAACTCGTTCCTCACCGCGCTGGCCCAGACCTACGACCCGCACTCGGAATACATGAGCAAGGAGGAAAGCGAGAATTTTGACATCCAGATGAAACTCTCCCTGGTCGGAGTCGGGGCTGTCCTGCGCAGCGACGACGGGTTTGCCCGCGTCATGGAGCTCGTTCCCGGGGGGCCGGCCGACCTCGACGGACGTCTCAAGGAAAACGACCGGATCGCCTCGGTCGCGCAGGGCAATGGGGAATTCGAGGATGTCGTGGACATGAAGCTCGACAAAGTCGTTGAGAGAATCCGTGGAAAAAAAGGCTCGGTCGTCCGGCTGCAGGTGATTCCGGGTGATGCGACGGATCCGTCGAAGCGCCAGATCATCGAAATTACCCGCGATGTCGTGAAGCTCAAGGACTCGGAGGCCAAGGCCGAAGTGCTCGACGTCGAGGGGGCGGACGGCAAGAAGACCCGCATCGGCTGGATCACTCTTCCTTTGTTTTATGCGAACATGAACGGCGGGGGGCCGGCCAAAAGCACCACCGAGGATGTGGCCGCCCTCCTCGGCCGCCTCAAGCAGGAAGACATCCAGGGCCTCGTCATGGATCTTCGCAAGGACGGCGGCGGGTCGCTCGAGGAGGCGATCAATCTTACCGGGCTCTTCATCTCGAAAGGCCCGGTCGTCCAGGCAAAAGATCCCAACGGAAAAATCACCGTCTCAAGCGACACGAACCCCGGGATTGCCTACAATGGTCCGATGGTCGTGGTGATGAACCGGCTCAGCGCCTCGGCCAGCGAGATTTTTGCGGCGGCGCTGCAGGATTACGGGCGCGCGGTTATTGTTGGTGACGAGCGCAGCTTCGGCAAGGGCACGGTGCAGACGGTGCTCGACATCGGCAGGGTGATGCCGTTTTTCAGCCTCGGGGCCGCGGATGCCGGCCGTCTCAAAATGACGATCCAAAAGTTCTACCGGGTGCTCGGCGGGTCCACACAGCTCAAAGGCGTGGAGTCGGACGTTGTCCTGCCCTCGCGCACAGACAACGTGGAGATCGGGGAAGGCTCGCTGAAGAACCGCCTGGAATATGACGAGGTCGCCCCGGTGAAGATCACTCCCTGCCCGTCGCCGCTCTTTCTGGACGATCTCCGCGCAAATTCCCGGGCCCGGATCGCATCGGATCCCGAGTTTCTCTACGTCAGCGAGGATATGAAGCGCCTGCGCGAACGGATCGAAGCCAACACGGTTTCCCTCAACGAAAAAGCCCGCCGCAAGGAGCTGGCCGAAGACAAAGCCCGCAAGGAGGAGCGCAAAAAGGAGCGCGCCGAACGCGGTCCGCTCATCCATGCGCAAGTCTGGCAGCTGACCTTGGATGACATCCGCTCGAATCGCGAAAAGCTCGAGCCGGTCGCCTACGAGCGCGAGCGGGACAAGCTCCACCTCTATGACCCGGATGAAGTCGCGGCCGAGAAGCGCGAGGGCCCGAAGCCGCCCGAGCCGGACCCGGTGCGCAACGAAACCCTGCGCATCGTCGAGGACCTCATCAATCTGACCAAGCAGAATCAAACCGCCAGCGTCATCGGGAAGTGAAGAGGAATGCTTCCCGGCATTGCAGCGGCTTTTGGCTTGGGCTTCCTCTACTTCCTGGGGGCGATTCCTTCCGGGG
>JBAXTX010000118.1:0-8451 GCA_037129975.1 Verrucomicrobiia bacterium
TTTTATGAATTCCGAACTTATTGCGATGCTCGATTACCTCGAGCGCGAAAAAGGCATCAAGCGCGAGATCCTCGTCGAGGCGATCTCGGACGCCCTCCTGGCCGCCTCGAAAAAAAGTTTCACGGCGGGAACCCGCGAGCTGCGCATCGAGATCAACCAGCAGACCGGGGCGATCCGTGCCTTGGCGAAGCTCATCGCCGTGGAAAAAGTCGCCAACCCGCACGACGAGGTCCTTCTCAGCAAGGCGAAAGCCGTGAAGCCGGACGCCCAGCCGGGCGAAGAGGTGGAGATCGAGGTCACGCCGAAGGATTTCGGACGCATCGCCGCGCAGGCCGCCCGACAGGCGATCAACCAGCGGATCCGCCAGATCGAGCGCGAGATGATCTACGAGGAGTTCAAAGACCGCGCCGGGGAAATCGTCAACGGCACGGTGCGCCGGTTTGAAAAATCCGACGTCGTCATCGACCTCGGAAAATTCGAGGGGATCATGCCTTCGCGCGAGCGGGTCATCACCGAGGACTATAATGTGGGGGACCGTTTGCGCGCCTACGTCGTGGCGGTGGATCACGCCTCCCGCGGGCCGGAGATCATTCTCTCCAGGAGCCATCCGAATTTCGTCCGCCGCCTGTTCGAGCTCGAGGTCAGCGAGATCGCCGACCGCACGGTCGAGCTCAAGGTCATCGCCCGCGAAGCCGGCTTCCGCACGAAGGTCGCCGTCCACAGCGAGGACCCCAAGGTGGACCCGGTCGGTGCCTGCGTCGGAATGCGCGGCGCCCGTGTCAAAAATATCGTCCGCGAGCTCAACAACGAGAAGGTGGACATCATCCGCTGGGACCCGGATCCCGTGAAGTTCGCCACCGCCGCGCTCAAGCCCGCGAACATCCGCAGCATCACCGCCGACCCCGCGACCAAGACCATCCAAGTCCTCGTCCACAAGGACGACCTTTCGCTGGCGATCGGCCGCCGGGGCCAGAACGCACGCCTCACGGCCAAACTCACCGGATGGGAAATCGACATCCAGGAGGACAAGACGGCCGCGCAGGTGATGGAGTCCCGCACCGCCGAGGCCGCCCGCTCGATGGCCTCCGTCCTGGGAGTCAGCGAGGAGAACGCCCAGAAACTCGCGTCCGCAGGCATGAACTCGATCGAGGCCGTGCAAACCGCCGGGGCGGACGACATTTCAGGAATTTTGGGGGTGGACATCGAGGCCGGACAGAAAATTCTCGACGCAGCCCTGGCAAGCACCGCGAACCCCACCGCTTGACGGGGATGAACGCCTCCCTCCGGACACAATTGATTTATGGCAGAGAAAAAGAAACCCAACGAAGACAAAGCCGCGAAGCCGAGGCGGACGTCCTCTGTCGCACGCAAATCCCCGTCCACCGAAGCGGGGATTTCTGACCCCGCGCCTGTGGCGTCCGAACCGAAGCCGGTCATGGCGACGGTGGACCTTTTGGAACCGCGGAAAAAAGTCAAGAAGCCGGAAGGCCATCGGAAGGTGCCGCTCAGGCCATTCCTTCAGCCGATCGGGACACCGGTCGTGCCGCCCGCTCCATCGGCTGCTCCGCCGCCCGCTCCCGACGCCGATCCGGAAGAAGAGGGGACTCCCGGAGAACCGCAGAGAAAAGTTCTCCACATCAAGCCTCCGATCATCGTCAAGGATCTTGCCGAACATCTCGGGCTGAAGCCGTTTCAGATCATCAAGGATCTGATGGCACTCAATATTTTCGCGAACATCAATCAGACGATCGAGCCGGATATCGCGGCCAAGGTCTGTGATCTCCACGGGGTCTTTTTCGAACGGGATAAAAAGGACACGTCGAAGGGCCATCACAAGGTCGAGGTCAAAGTCGAGGCTCCGAAGGAGCCGGAGAAACCGAAGGCGGACGAGCTCATGACCCGCGCCCCGATCATCACGTTCATGGGGCACGTGGACCATGGGAAAACATCGCTCTTGGACGCGATCCGCCAGGCGCGCGTCGCCGCAGGCGAAGCCGGCGGGATCACCCAGCACATCGGTGCCTACAGCGTCGAGCGCAACGGTCAGAAAATCACGTTCCTCGACACCCCGGGCCACGCCGCCTTCACCGCGATGCGCGCCCGCGGAGCCACTGTCACCGACATCGTTGTCCTGGTCGTGGCGGCCGACGACGGTCTGATGCCGCAGACGCTCGAGGCGATATCCCACGCCAAGGCGGCCAAGGTGCAGATCATGGTCGCGATCAATAAAATCGACCTTCCCTCCGCGAATATCGACCGCGTCAAGACCCAGCTTCAGGAACACGGGCTTGCCCCCGAGGACTGGGGAGGAGAAATCATCTGCCTCCCGGTCAGCGCGACAAAAGGGACCGGGATCAGCGAGCTTCTCGACATGATGACGCTGCAGTCGGAAGTGCTGGAGCTCAAGGCCAGTTCCTCGGTGGACGCCCGTTGCACGGTTATCGAGGCCCAGCTCGAGCAGGGCCGCGGCCCGACCGCCACGGTCATCGTCCGCATGGGCACCCTTCGTGTCGGCGACCCGTTCATCTGCGGAAACTACTGGGGAAAGGTCAAGCAGCTGATCAACGACCTCGGCAAGCCGGTCAAAGAGGCCGGACCCGCCACGCCGGTGAAGGTGCTCGGCATCAGTGGACTCCCGAACGCCGGCGATGAGCTGATGGTCATGGATTCCGAAAAATCCGCCCGTCTGCTCAGCGAAGAACGGCTTGTTGGAATCCGGACGGACAAGCTCGCCGCGCCGAAACGCGCGACACTGGAAAATCTTTTCGCCAACCTTGCCGCCGACCAGAAACCGACGCTTCAGGTTGTCATCAAGTCCGACGTGCAGGGATCGCTCGAGGCGATCGTGTCGTCGCTCCAGAACATTCCGCAAAAAAAGATCACCCTCGACGTCCTCCACGCCGGGGTCGGCCCGATCACCGACTCGGACGTCCTGCTCTCGAGCGCGTCGAACGCGATCATCATCGGGTTCAACACGAAGACCGAGAACTCCGCGGCGCTGGCGGCCAAACGCGAGGGCGTCCAGATCAAACTCTTCAGCATCATTTACGAATTGCTCGACCAGGTTCGCGACGCGATGAGCGGGATGCTCGAACCCGAACTGCGCGAGGCGGTCATCGGGCACGCCGAGGTCAGGCAGGTTTTCGATCTCACCAAGGGCAAAGTGGCCGGCTGCATGGTCACCGACGGACGGATCGCACGCACCGCGCGGGCGCGCCTGCTGCGCCGCCGCCAGCCGATTTACGATGGGGGGCTCGCGACGCTTCGCAGGTTCACCGACGATGTCAAAGAGGTTCGGGCCGGGATGGAGTGCGGCATCAAGCTGGGCGATTATTCCGAATACATGGCGGAGGATGTCATCGAATGCTACACGCTCGAGAAGATTCCCCAGCAACTTTAAGTCCGGAAAGATTCCGGCCATGAAACACCGTACCGAAAGGGTCTGCGAAGTCCTCAAGCGCGAGCTCGGCGCAATCATCCTGCGCGAGCTCGATTTCGGGGCCTTGCTCGTGACGATCAGCGCGGTGGACATCACGCCGGACCTCAAGCAGGCCCACGTTTATGTCTCCGCCCTTGGCAGCGCGGCCCAGCAGCGCGACGTCTTGGAAAAGATCGGGAAAGCGCGCGTCCACCTGCAGAGCGAGACCGCCAAACGATTGGCCCTCAAATATACCCCGCATCTGCATTTCAAAATTGACGAGGCGATCGAGCGGGGCTCCCGCGTGCTCGGCATCATGAATGAACTCGGGCTCGACGAAAATGTTTGAAGCGATTTCCTCGGCCCTCCGCGACGCCCGCCGGATCGCGGTCGCCAGCCACCTCCGCCCGGATGCCGACGCGCTCGGCTCGACGATCGCCGCCGCGCTCTGGCTCAGGAGCGAGGGCAAGGAAGTTGTCGCCTGGAATGAAGACGGCATGCCGGAAAAATTCCGCTATCTCCCCGGCTGGGAACTCGTCGCCACCCCGCCGGCCTCGCCGGAAAAATTCGATGTGTTCCTCGTTCTCGACACCTCGGTAAAAAAGCGTCTCGGCACGGTCGTGGAGGCGGTCGCCCCCGGTGCGCTCTGGATCAATATTGACCATCATGTGAGCAACGAGAGCTTCGGCGAAATCAACCATGTGGACCCCGCCTCCCCGGCCACAGGACAGATCCTCTTCGAGTTCTTCCGCCACGAGGGAATCCCGATCACGCAGGACATCGCCACGAATCTCTTCGCCGCGATTTCGACCGACACCGGCTCGTTTCAATACCAGGGAACCGATGCCCGCACGTTCGACGCGGGATCGGCGCTCGTTTCCGCCGGGGTGGACGTCGCCGCCCTTTCCCGCGCGATGTATGAGAGCCTGCCGAGGCGGCGGTTCGACCTCCTCCGGTTCGCGCACAACCAGGCGGAATTCCACTGCGGGGACCGGATCGCGACGGTCTTGCTCACGCTCGCCGACGCGGCGCGACTCGCCGTTCTGCCCGAGGACACCGAGGGGATCATTGACCAGCTCCGCGCGATCGAGGGCGTCCGCGCGGCGATCTTCTTCGAGGAGCTGCCCGAGGGGAAAGTCCGCGTCAGCGCCCGGTCGAAGGATCCCGCGCTGGATGTCTGCAAAATCTGCCAGATGTTCAGGGGCGGAGGACATCCGATGGCCTCGGGTGCCCGCGTGCGGGGAACTCCCGACCAGGTGAAACAGGATTTTTTGAAAGTTGTTTGCGATGAGATCAGAAAACGGGATTGACGGAGTATTGCTGGTGGACAAGGCGCCGGGCATGACGTCTCACGATGTCGTGGCCATCACGCGCCGCGCCCTGAACACAAAAAAAGTCGGCCACTGCGGGACGCTCGATCCGCTGGCCACCGGTCTCCTGCTCATCACGATCGGCCGCGGGACCAAGATCCAGGACCTTCTGATGAGCGAGGACAAGGAATACGTCGGAACCCTTGAGCTCGGCAAAGCCACCGACAGCCAGGATGCCGATGGCGTGGTCCTCACGACGATCCCGGTGCCGGAGTTGCCCCGCGAACAGATCGCCGCCGCGTTCGCGAAATTCCACGGCGATTTTTATCAGCTCCCGCCGATGGTCAGCGCGATCAAGAAGGACGGCGTCCCACTCTACAAGCTCGCCCGGCAGGGAAAAGTGGTCGAGCGCGAACCGCGGTTCGTCCACGTTTACGCCCATGAAATCGAAGCGGTCCGCCTGCCGGAAATTGATTTTCGTGTCGTCTGCAGCAAAGGGTTCTACGTCCGCACCTACGCCCATGATATCGGAGAGCACCTTGGCTGCGGAGCCCACCTGAAGTCGCTGCGCCGCACAAAATCCGGGCGCTTCAACGTGGAGGGAGCCGTCACCGTCGAGGAGTTGAAAGCCGGCCCGATGGACGCCATCGCCGCCCGCGTGCTCAGCCTCCCCGCGGTCTCGCGGCTCCGCGGCGCCTGATGAACGTCTTCACCAACATGAACGGCTTGGCCTCGCTGCCCGGGCCGGTGGTTTTCGCGGCGGGCGTCTTTGACGGCATGCATCTCGGCCACCAGGCGGTGCTCCGGTCCGCCCTGGACTCCGCAAGAGCCGCGGGTGGGACGACGGTGGCGCTGACTTTCGACCCGCATCCCTCGAAGATCCTCCGGCCGGAGAATGCGGCCCGCCTGCTGACATCGACCCGCCACAAGCTGCGCCTCATCGGGGAATTGGGAATCCCGGACGTTCTTGTCATCCCGTTCGATGAAACATTTGCCGCGATGGAAGCGGAGGACTTCCTCCGCCGCCTCGCCTCGTCCGCGCGCTCGCTTCGGCGGATCTGTGTCGGGCAGGGCTGGAAATTCGGACGGGCGCGACGCGGGGACGTGGACCTGCTCCGCGCGCTCGGCCCGGTGCTCGGATTCGAGACCACCGAGGTGAGCCCGGTCACCGTCGAAGGTTCCGTCGTCAGCAGCACGCTCATCCGCAACGCGGTCGAATCCGGAGACCTCGATGCCGCCGCGCGTCTGCTCGGACGCCGTTACTCGATTCTCGGAACTGTCCGCCATGGCGATGGTCTTGGCGGACAGCTCGGCTTCCCCACAGCCAACCTCTCCGCCCACAACGAACAATTCCCGCCCGACGGAGTCTATGCCGTCCGCGTGCGCGCCGGGACCGCGCACTTCCCCGGTGTCGCCAACATCGGCCTCAGACCCACCGTCAAATCCGGCGGCGAACGGATCCTCGAAGTCCACCTCCTCGACTATTCGGGAAATCTCTACGGCCAGGACATCGAAACCGAATTCGTCCGGTTCCTTCGTCCGGAAAAAAAGTTTCCCGACCTGGATTCCCTGCGCGCCCAAATCACGCGCGATGCCGGACTCGCACGCTCGATCACGGGTGAAAAATAACGGGCCGCGTCCTTGCAAGACCCTTACAAACATCTCTTGGAAATAACCGGACTTCTGAAACGCATGACTCGCGCAGGGCCGACATCTTGTCGGCCTCCTGCACCGGGAGCCAACGAGACGTTGGCCCCACACCGACTCCCGTGATAAGAGTCCGGATAATTCCGAAATATGGTATCAGGAAACCGCCAGGCGCCTGGCGAGGAGGCCGGCGAGGTGTTCGCGCAACGCCGGATCCTCAATTTTTTCGAGCAACGAATGGAAAAACCCGTGGACGATGAGGCGTCGGCCCGCGTCGCGCCGGATGCCCCTGGCCTGCATGTAGAAAAGTTCCTCCTCGCTCACCGGGCCGTTTGTTGCGCCGTGCGAGCAGCGGACATCGTCGTCGAGGATTTCGAGGCCGGGCATCGAGTTCGGGTCGGCGTCGTCGCTGAGGATGAGATTTCTGACTTTCTGGTAGGCATCGGTGCCCCTCGCGCCGGGCTGGACTTTGATGAGCCCGGCGAAGATCGTGCGGGACCTGTCGTCCAGCGCGTTCAGGTGGAGCAGGTCGCTGGTGGCATTGGGCGCGACGTGATCCTGGAGGGTCCGCTGGTCGATTTCGCGGGTTCCCTCGACGGGATTGATCGAATACATCTCGCTGCGCGCGCCTTCGCCGACCAGCCGGCTCAGGCTCTCGTCCCGGACGAATCCGCCGCCGAAGTTCGCCGTGAGCGCGGTGCAGACCGCGCCGCGTCCCACGATTGTCGAGTTGAGGTGGAACGCGAGCGAGTCGTGCGACCAGTCCTGGACGGCGATGTAGGTCAGCTTGGCGCCGGGCCCGAGGTGAAGGTCGTTGACCCCGCAGGCGAACGCCCGTTTGCCATCCATGCTCTGGAAGCGGTCTATCACGACGACCCGGCTGTTCTCGCCGCAGACGATCAGCGTGTGGGGATAGACGGAAGCGCGGTCGCCCTCGACCCAGTGAAAAATCTCGACCGGGAGCGCGACTCCGGTATTCGCCGGAACGTAGAGAAACGCCCCGCTGGAAACGCGGGCCCTGTGCAGCGCCGCGAATTTGTGCGAGCCGAGCCCGACCGGCTGCGCCATGAAGAATTTTTTGAAGAGCGGCGCGTGCTCGCGGGCGGCGGCATCCAGCGTGGTGAGGATCACGCCGTTCGGAAGCCCGTCCTTCTCGTCGTGGAGCAGGTTGTTGTTCCCGAAGATCATTTTCGCGGAAAACTTCGCGAGCCCGTCGGAAGCGCCGATGACCCGTTGCCCGTCCGTTATCGCGGGAGCCGGGACAAACTCCGAGAGATCGAGCGCCGCGATGTTGGCGAACCTCCACTGTTCGTCATTGCGGATCGGCGCCGGGGTCGCCTCGTATTCGCGGAGTGCGGCATCCCGGTCAAACCATTCCGGCCAGGCCGGGGCTTCGTTTTTCTTCGTTGTCATCTTCGTGGAAAGGCCGGGGTCAGCCGACCGAGCCCTCCATTTCGAGGTCAATCAGGCGCTTGAGCTCGACCGAGTATTCCATCGGGAACTGCTGGACGAGATCGTTGACGAACCCGTTGACCGCGAGGCTCATCGCCGCGGCTTTCGGGATCCCGCGCTGCTGCATGTAGAAGATCTGCTCGGTGCTGATCTTGCTGACCGACGCCTCGTGCTGGCTGGAGTTCTCTTTCCCGCGGACGGTGATCGCAGGATACGTGTCCGTGCGGCTCCCGGGGTTGATGAGGAGCGCGTCGCACTCGGTGTTGTTCTTGCAGCCCCTGAGGTGCCTGCCGATCTGGACGAGCCCGCGGTAGGTGGCGCGGCCTTTGCCCAGGCTGATGCTCTTCGAGACGATGTTGCTCGTCGTCTCGTCCGCCGCGTGGACCATCTTCGCGCCGGTATCCTGGTGCTGGCCGTCGCCGGCAAGGGCGATCGAGATCACCTCCCCGCGCGCCTTGCGGCCTTTCATAATGACGCCCGGATACTTCATCGTGAGGCGCGAACCGATGTTGCAGTCGATCCATTTGATTTCCGCCTCCTCGTGGGCAAGCCCGCGCTTGGTGACCAGATTGAAGACGTTCGCCGACCAGTTCTGGACGGTGATATACTGGATCTTGGCTCCCT
>JBAXTX010000119.1:0-8181 GCA_037129975.1 Verrucomicrobiia bacterium
GCCGCTTCAACAACGACTCCCTCTTTGCCCGGTCTTCCGTCTGATCGTAATGATTGCGTGCCGCTCACCACAAACTCCGGGATTGAGCTTTCCCGGGAACAGAGTATCAGGTGTGGGAATTTCACCCGGATATCACCCGAACGAGCCGGGAAGCGGGCCCGTCATTCGTGAATCCATCAAAATCGGAGAACGCATAAATGGCTAAAGAAACGAACGGCTGCGCGGAGTCAACGGTTTCCCGTGAGGAGGCCGCTTCCGGGAGCGGAGTTGGCCGTGTCCGCACCCGGTTTTTCGAGCACAAAAGCTCGCCGTTCGAGCTGCGTTGCGGGGCCGTGCTCGACCGGTTCACGCTCGCCTATGAGACGTATGGCAGGCTGAATGCCGACCGGTCAAATGCGATCCTGGTCTTTCATGCGATGACGGGGAGCCAGCACGCGGCGGGGAGGAATCCGGAGGTGCCCGGGCTTGACGGACGCTGGACCGAAGACCTCCACGAGGGGTGGTGGAGCGACTTCATCGGTCCCGGCAAGGCGCTCGACACCGACAGGTTTTTTGTCATCTGCGCGAATTACCTCGGGGGCTGCTACGGCTCCACCGGTCCCGTTTCGAGGAACGGCCGCCGCCGCTGGGGGGCGGATTTTCCGGTGATCCGGATGGCCGACATCGTGGACTCGCAGATCAAGCTGATCGACCATCTCGGGATCCGGGTTCTGCACGCGGCGGTCGGCGCATCGATTGGCGGATACCTGTGCCTGAGCCTCGCCACCCGGCACCCGGAGCGCGTGAAGATCCTGATTCCCATCGCCTCCGGCACCGAGACGACCGTCCTCCAGCGTCTGATGAACTTCGAGCAGATCACCGCGATCGAGCTCGACCCCGCATTCCGCGGCGGCGCCTACGACCCGAAGCACCCGCCCCACGACGGCCTTGCCGCCGCCCGCCGGATCGCGCACAAAACATTTGTCTCGCTCGAAGACCTCCACGCCCGGGCACGCGGGGATGTGACCGACCACGGGTCGCCGTTCGGGTGGTATGAGATGAACCATCCGGTGGAATCGTATCTGTTCCATCAAGGACTCAAGTTCGTGAAGCGGTTCGACGCGAACACGTATCTGCGGATCCTCGACGCGTGGCAGTGGTTTGACCTTTTGTCCGAGGCTGGCGCGGCGGATTACGCCGGGCTCTTTTCCCGCTGCAACGACCAACGGTTTCTCGTCTTCAGCATCGATTCCGACGCCTCGTTCCCTCTCGGCGAGCAGGGCCACCTCGTGAAAATGCTCGAGTCGGCGCGCGTGCCGGTCACCTGGATCACCGTCCACTCGGGAAAAGGCCACGACTCGTTTCTGATCGAGCCGGACCTCTTCAGCCCCCACATCGCCCAGATCCTCGGCTGAAGCTCAGGAAGATTTCGCCGTCAACAACTGGAAGTTCCCGTTCTTGTCGCGATAAAACCCGCGGAGCAGGATCTTCTTTTCGCCGTGGAGCGCCTTGAGGCGGTCGGTTTCCTTGAGGTCTTTTTCTGTCCACCCTTTTGCAATGATGCGGCCTTCGCGGTCAACGACCTCGCTGGGCGGCTTCGTGAGCGCGTCGTATTTGGCTTTCGGGAGGCGCACCGCGTCGAGGGTTTTCAAGTTGTAGAGCGAGACCCACCAGGCGCCTTCCGCGTCGGGCGCGGTGGGTGGAGTGACCTCGAAGGAAAGGCTCCCGGCCGTTGCCTTCCCCTTCTTGAGCCCGATCTGGTAAAGCGCGGCGACTTCCTCCCGGCTCCCGAGAAACCCCGCGAAATAGGCGCGCAGGATTTTTTGGGCCTTCACGTCGTTTTTCCGGCTTCCGTAAATGCCGAGTTCGACCCCGGCCGGGTGATTCGGGTCGCCGTAGATGTTGAGTTCGACATCGCGGTTCACCAGAAAAGAAAGGTAGGGGACATTGCGAAAATTTCCGACCGTGACCGTCGTGGCCGGGATCTGGACAACCGATTTGATCTGGTCGTGTGTCCGCAGGTCGTTCGCGATCACCCGCCACGAAGGCAGCGTTCCTTTGCTGATCAATTCGGTGAAGTATGTCCCGGTGTCCGGCTCGTCGAGAACGCGGACGATCTCGCTCTTCGGGTAGGCCCTCTCCCCGAATTCCTCCTGCATGAGAATCGAATCCACGGAGTTCTTGATGATGAGCCCGTGGATCTTGCGTCCGTCTTTGAGGACGATGCTGTCCGGCGCATGGAACGAATCGTTTGCCGCGCGGGCTGTGGTTGCAAGAAGCGCGACGGATGCGAAAACGGCGACGGCTCTGGAGTTCATGGTTGAAGTGTGTTGGCGCGGCAGATAAAAGGCAAGTTTGCGTTCACTGAACGCCGCCATGCCGACAAGATGCCGGCCCCACGCGAGTCATTTGGCGCGCAGGAGCAGCACGGGCACGCTGACACAGTGCTGCACTTTGATGGCGGTCGTGCCGAGGACGAGGTCGGCAACGAAGTGGTGCCCGTGCGTGCTCATGGCCACGAGATCGGGCCGGTTCTGCTGCACCCAACTCACGATCTCTTTCACCGGCTCACCGTAGGCGAGGACGGCGTCGCATGGCAGGCCGGCGGATTCGAACTCGGCGCGAATCCGGTTCAGGTAGGCCTGGTCCTCGCGCACCTCCTCATCCTCGGCTTCCGGTCCGAGAAACTGCGCGGGCACGCTGGTGGCCACATGGAGGAGAATGACACGGCTGTGGAAATGTTGGGCCAGCGGTTTGATGTGGTCGAGGATCACGCGGTCGGTCGGGGTGGTGTCGAGGGTGACTAGGATGGTCGGATACATGGGATGGGTTTGGGTGGAAACAGTTTAACCGCCGCCGAGGATTCGCCAAGCTTCGCGGAGGGAATCGGGGAGGCTGTAAATCGCCATGGCGGTGATGAGGATCGCGCTGCCCCAACCGAGGGTGCGCAGGAACCAGCCGTTGGTCCAGCGGCCCATGATGCGGCGCGACGACGTGAAATAAAGCAGCGGGAACATCGCAAAGGGCAGGATCAGGCACAGGATGACCTGGCTGAGGTTGACCAGGTCGGTGACGCTCCCATTGCCGCGGACGCTGATGATCCAGATGGCCGGCACCACGGCAAGCAGCCGCGAGATCATCCGGCGGATCCACGGGCGGATGCGCCAGTTCATGAAGCCTTCCATGACAACCTGGCCGGCCAGCGTGCCGGTGATCGTGCTGCTTTGTCCGCTGGCCAGCAGCGCCACGGCAAAGAGCGTGCTGGCCGCGGTCGTTCCCAGCAACGGCGCCAGCGTCAGATGCGCGAGGCGGATCCAGTCGCTTTCCGGGCTGAAATGCACCACCGCGCCGCCGGCCACGGTGACGCTCTCCCTGCCGTAAAAGACCGTCGCCGCGAGAACAAGGATGGCGGCGTTGATGAGGAAGGCAACCCCCAGGGCGACCGCAGTGTCTATCGTGTTGAAGCGGATCGCGCGGCGGATGGAAGGCTCGTCGCGTTCCAGCTTGCGGGTTTGCACCAGCGCGGAATGAAGAAACAAATTATGCGGCATCACGGTCGCGCCGATCATGCCGATCGCCACCACGATCATGCCGGCCTGAGAAAAATTCGGGCTCACCAGCGCGCGTCCCATCTCGAGAAAATCCGGCTGCGTCTGCGGCAGCGCGAAGATTTCGATGCCGTAACAAACCGCGATGGTCGCAACGAAGACCGCCACAACCGCCTCGATCAGCCTCCATCCCAGACCCTGCAACGCCAGCAACAGCAGCACATCAAAGGCTGTGATGATGATCGCCCATGCCATCGGGATGTGGAAGAGGAGGTTCAGGGCCACCGCGCTGCCGAGGGATTCCGCAAGGTCGGTGGCCGCGATGGCCAGCTCCATGGCCAGCCAGTTCGGCCAACGGGTCCAGCGCGGAAGATAATCGCGGGAGCATTGCGCGAGATCCTTCCCGGTCGCGACGCCGAGCCGGGCGGAAATCACCTGCAGGATCACGGCCATGAAGCTGGCCAGCGCGACCACCCAGAGCAGGCCGTATTTGAACTGCGCCCCGCCGGCAAGATCGGTGCCCCAGTTGCCGGGATCCATGTAGCCGACACTGATCAGAATGGCGGGGCCGGTGAATGCGAACCAATGCCGCCAAAAACCGGCTTTGCGATGCGGCACCAGCACGCTGCCGTGAACCTCCCCGAGTGATTTGTGGGGGTCGGCTGCCACGGTCGGCTAAACCTGGCTCTGCCTCTGGCACCCGATCCACGCGGCAAACAGCCCGAGGACGATGTGCGAGCACAGCACCCACTGGCAAAGGGCGGCGGGAGAGAGGTGGGTCTGGACGACCATCTGCACGATGTCGTAGTAGCGTTCCCCCTTCAGCGTCTGGAGCACGCCGGACCAGCTCCAATACGCGGCGATGAACGGGCGGACGAGGTTGCCGATGAAATCCGGCAGCGCCAGCACGGCTCCCGAGAGCGGAAGCTGGAAGCCGACAAAATAGATCGAGACGAGCGACGCCTGCTCGGCGGATCCCAGAAAACTCGAAACCGCGAGGCAGATGGAAGTCATGGCTCCGTTGACCAGAATGAGAAAAAGAAGCTGCGGCGCGAGCTCGCCCGGGAAGCCGCAGATGTAATGCACAAACAGACCCATCCACAGCGACTGTGCCAGAACCAGAAACCCGAGAAAAACCGCCTTGCCCGCCACGTAGCTCAGCGGACTGAGTCCGGAGAGTTTTTCTTTTTCAAAAATCAGGCGTTCGGACGCGATTTCGCGCCCGGAGTTGTTTGCTCCCATGAGAGTCAGGAGGACGACCTGGAACATGACGATTCCCGAGACGAGGCTGCCGATCTTGCTCGACTGGACGAGGAACTCCTTCGCCTCGACAAGCTGCTGCATGACATCGAGCCCGAGGCCCATGCTCAGGTTCTTGACGGATGGCAGGCCGTTCCACGCGAAGATCGTCACGAGCAACGGAAACCCGATGATCAGGCCGAGCTGAAGCGCAAGCTGCGCCCGCGTGCGGAAAAAAATCTTCAGCCGCCGGGACAGGAGGGTGAAAAACTGGCTTGTGGCACCGGGTACGGGGAGCGCGAATGAGAGGAGTTTTTCCGGTGCCGGAGCTTCCCCGGTTTCTTCCACTTTGAGCGCCACGCTGTCGAAGCTGACCGGCGGGACACTGCTTGTTCCGCCGTGCGTTTCCGCAAAGGCATGACGGTGTTTTTTCCAGGATTGAGCCCACTCTTTGGCGGTTCGGAGTTCGAGCTGGGAATAGAGATCCTGGGGATCTTGCGTCCGGAAGTAGTGCGTGAGGAACTGCGCGGGGCCGTGGTACGCGACGACCCCCTCGTAAAGCACGAGCACCGAGTCGTAGAGCTCGACATGCCGAAGGCTGTGGGTCACCGAGAGGACGACGCGGCCCTCGGTCCGCGAGAGCCCGTGCAGAAGGTGGACGATCTCCTCCTCGGCCTGCGGGTCGAGCCCGCTCGTCACCTCGTCGCAAAGCAGCATCGCCGGTTTGCTGACCAGTTCCATCGCCAGCGCCAAACGCCTCCGCTGCCCGCCGGAGAGCACGCTCACCAGCCGGTCGTGAAACTCCCCCATGCTGACCTCTTCCAAGATCCCCGCAACCGCCTCGTCCAGCGCCCCGGAATTCATCCCGCGGACGCGCAGCCGCATCGCGTAGCTCACGCATTCCCGCACCGTCAGCTCCTCATGGGCGATGCTGAACTGCGGCACATACCCGATCTCGGATGGCGAAAAATCCTCCTCCGCGACATTCCGTCCGTTCCAGAAAATGGCACCCTCCTCATCCCCCGGCGCGATGCCGGCAATAACCTTCAAGAGCGTGCTTTTCCCGCAGCCGGAGGGCCCGATGATCGCGCCGAAGTGGCTTTGGGGAAATGACGCCGTGACATCCGCAAGCAGCGGACGGACTTCCTCTCCGCTTCCGATGAACAATGTGACGTCTTTAAGCTCCAGCACCGCACACACCCTGCCTCCCGGCGCGGGTCTTGACAACGCCAAAACGTTGCCAAAACGTTGCCGCACTCGACTTCGCTTTTTCGGTCAAATGACTCATAATTCAGCTTTCCAGTTTCAGCTTTCTCTTCCCGTGGTGCCGGTCGCGGCGAGCGCCTGTGTGTTTCTTCTCTGGTCGGCCAATTTTGCGGTGTCCCAACTTTTTCCTCCCATTAATACCGGCCGTATTTCTTGGCCGCTTCCACGAGCGCGTGGATGTTGTCTGCCGGTGTGTCTGTGCCGAGGGCGCAGCCCGGGCCGAGAATGAACCCGGCATCCGGAGCCATGATCTCGATGGCTTCGCGGCACGCCTCCTCCACCTCCGCCGGCGTGCCTGAGTGGAGGAGGCCGGTATTGATGTTGCCCAGCAGCGTGGTCTTCCCGCGCGCCTTCGCCTTCATCGTCCGCGCGTCGGTCTTGTGGTCGATCTCCAGCACCTGCGCGCCCGTCGCGATAAAATCGTCCGCGATGGCGAGCGTGTTTCCGCAAATGTGGTTGTGCAGGATGACACCGCCCGCCTTCAGCTCATCCGCCATCTTCTTCTCGTGCTTCCACGGATACTTCCGGTAATGGGCGGGCGACAGCATGTCCGGCCCGGCCACCGGCTCGCCGATGGAAGTCGAATGCCCGCCGCTCTCGATCAATGCGAACGCATACCGGGTCGCCACCCGGCGGCAATAATCCAGCAGCGCGTCAATCAAATCCGGTTCCTCCTCCGTGGCGATGTCCATCATGAAATCGTCCAGCCCGCGCAATTGCGCCGCCAAATCCATCGGCCCCTGGTCGGCGCGCGCGCAAATCCAGGCCTGCCCGGCGGTCTCTTTCGCCAGAATGCGTGTCGCTTTGAGGATTTCGCACATCGGGAACGCCTTGTAGGGGTCCGGCACCCCGATCGTCAGCACGTCCTTCAACTCCGCGATTAACGCCGTGTGCGAAACCGGGGCGCTGTTGTCCATGTAGGTGACGGGCGCTCCGCAGGCCTGCGCGTTGCAGGCTGTGCCGTTCTCGAGCAGGATCATGTCGTGCCCGAACTCGCGCCACGCCGCCAGCATCGCCTCCGCGAGCAGAGCCCCGTCGCGGAATACCTCCGCCAACGGCAGGCCGGTCGCGCGCGCCGCCGGTTGGAAATTGTGGAGATCGACCGGCACGCGGTCTGGATTCTGGAAACGAATGGTGGCTTGGATACGCTCGATGGAGTTCATAATGACCAGTATTTTCTGATGTTATTTCAGGGCTCTCCCACAGGAGCTTAAAATGACTGTCCGATCAAGCATTGAAGCGGGACAGAACTCGAAATAAAAAAATGGAAGCGGTTTTTGGATTTGAAGGATGTCAGATGCTGAACCACACCCACAGCCCCAGTGCGCTGGCGATGGCGAGTCCCAGCCAGAGCCGGTAGTTCGCAAACCAGGCGACCTCCTCGTCGGCCTCGGCAAAGGTGGCTCCCTGGATGGTCGTCGTCGCCAGTTGCCCGGCGCTCGATGGTTTCGTGAAAAGGCTGACCAGGACGAGCACGATGACGCTGAGGGCACCCGCCACCATGGCGCTGTGAGTGAAGGGTCTGAGGTAGGGGTTCCATGCAGGGCAGGAAGATCAGGATCAGAGGAGCCAGGCAAAACACGGCCGCCCATTCCCACGCGCCGATGGCGATACCGACGGCGAACCCGCTGCCCGCCAGCGCGACAAAGTGCTCGGCGGAAATGTTGGCGGCGAACAGGGAGGCCCCGATCATCGGCCAGCGCAGCGAGCGCCCGGCGAGGAAGTAGGCTTCGCTGTTCTTCGGTTTGCGGGTCACCAACAAGCCAACGGTGACGATGGTCAGAGCGTAGAGGGCCACGATGGCCCAATCGATTCCGGTGAGGTTGATCGCAGAGGGTGCGGTGGTTGATGCAAGGAGGAGTGCTTTCATGTTTATCGAATTTTCGAGTTTGTGGAGCGTCCAGCTTGAGAACTCGCGGGTCTCCATTTTTGTCCGGCCCATGCTGTAGAAGAAAAACTGGAGATACCACGTGATGCCGGCGAGGGCCGAAAAGAAGTAATGCGAAGGTTCAGGCGGTGTTTTCCGGGGATGAGCGAGAGGGCCTTGTCGAGGTCGTGCTGCAACCGGGAGATCGTGCGGGCTTTTCCCGGATGGTTCCCCGTGGCCTGGATGCCGCCGCCGGAGAGGCTGGCATCGGCTTTCTCAAAT